>NZ_JAMYSQ010000035.1:0-54450 GCF_040321995.1 Mesorhizobium sp. M0207 | reverse complement strand
CCGATCCCGCTCATCTCGACACGTCCCCACCTCTACACGTCGACAGCGTTAGAGGAGAACCCGAGTAGGGCAGTAGGGCAGTAGGGCAGTAGGGCAGTAGGTGTCTATTCAGCCGACAGCTTGCGGATCAGAAGCCGCAAGAGCTTTCCTACGCTCTCGCTATGGGGCATCAATGACTCGACCGCCTCGCGAGAGGTAATTCCAACCCTTTGCGCGATTAAAAGGTGTGTCTCCAGTTCCTTGAGTGATCCCTGGGCGATCCTGAGAAACTGCTGGTAGGAAGCTCGGCTTTCTCGGCCGTAACCCTCGGCGATGTTGGCGGGCACCGACGTTGCTGCCCGACGCACCTGACCCGTCAGCCCGTAGATCTCGTCTTTCGGCCAAGTCCTTGTCACCTGGTAGACTGCAACTGTTAGGTCCATGGCTTGCTGCCAAACGATCAGATCCCTGTACGATGCGATCTTGTCCGTCATCCTTGCCCTACTGCCCTACTGCCATATTGCCCTACTCCCCTACTCCCCTACTCCCCTACTCCCCTACTCCCCTACTCCCCTACTCCCCTACTCCCCTACTACACATTCAGCAGCAAATACTCCCTCTCCCACGGGCTGATCACTTCCATGAAGGTTTCGAATTCCGCTCGCTTGATCGCCGCATAGGTGGCGGCAAATGACTTGCCGAGCAGCGCGCCGAGTTCTTCGTCTGCCTCGAACAGGTCGACGGCTTCGAGCAGGCTGCGCGGCAGGTCGATCTGGTCCTCGTTGGCGGTCGTCAGAACCGGCGGCTCGGCCTTGATCTTGTTGGTCATGCCGATCAGTCCGCAGGCAAGCGATGCCGCCAGCGCCAGATAGGGGTTGGCATCGGAGGAGGGAATGCGGTTTTCGACGCGCCGCGCAGCCGGGTCGGAGCGGGGCACGCGGAAGGCGGTGGTGCGGTTGTCGTAGCCCCATTTGTTGTTGACCGGCGCCGAGGCCGACTGCGTCAGCCGCCGGTAGGAATTGACGTAGGGCGCAAACATCACCAGCGCGTTCGGCACATGTTTCTGCATGCCGCCGATGAAATGGAAGAAGGCCTCGGTCTCCGAGCCGTCCTCCGCCGAAAAGACGTTCTTGCCGGTCTTCTTGTCGATGATCGACTGATGGATATGCATGGCCGAACCGGGCTGCCCTTGGATCGGCTTGGCCATAAACGTGGCGTAGATCTCGTGCTTGAGCGCCGCCTCGCGGATGGTTCGCTTGAACATGAACACCTGGTCGGCGAGCTCGATCGGATCGCCGTGACGCAGATTGATTTCGAGCTGACCGGCGCCCTCCTCGTGGATCAGCGTGTCGATCTCCAGGCCCTGGCTTTCGGAGAAATGGTAGATGTCGTCGATCAATTCGTCGAATTCGTTAACCCCGGCGATCGAATAGCCGGCGCCGCCGCCGATCGGCCGCCCCGATCGACCTACCGGCGGGGTCAGCGGATAGTCCGGATCGGGGTTCTTGCGCACCAGGTAGAACTCGATCTCGGGTGCCACGACCGGCCTCAGTCCACGCTTGTCATAGGCGGCAAGCACGCGCTTCAGCACGTTGCGCGGCGTGAACTCGACCGAGCGGCCGTCCTGGTGGACGAGGTCGCAGATAACCGCCGCGGTAGGGTCCTCCTCCCACGGCACCACCGTCAGCGTCGAGAGGTCAGGCATCAGCTTGAGGTCGCCGTCGTCCTCCGGATAGTGGAAGCCGTTGCCGTCCTCCGGATAGCCGCCGGAAATCGTCGTCATGAACACCGCCGAAGGCAGCGCCAGCGAGGTGTTGGAGGTGAACTTCTTCGATGGCATCATCTTGCCGCGCGCAACCCCGGCCTGGTCGGGTGTGATGCATTCGATATCTTCGATGCCGCGCCATTCCAGCCAGGCGCTGACTTCCTTCCAGTTCTTGACGCCACGTTGGTTTTTCACGAAGGCAGGCGTGCGGGCGCGTCCTCCGCGGCTCGACGGACGGACTTCCTTTTTTGCAGGCGGCATCAATCACCAGATTTGTTGCAGATTGTGGAGTATAGCCGTTGCCGGCGACGAAAGGGAAGGGGAGCCGGCTGGCGTCCGCCTCGACTAGCCGGGGAAACACAACGACTTCCGGATAAAAACATCCTGGTCTAGGGTCGGCGTCCCGCAACGCCGCAATTGAAGACGTCGAATGCAACACAGCCGCAAACTGACAACGATCGGCTTCGATGCCGACGACACGCTGTGGCAGAACGAACAGTTCTTCCGCATGACCGAGCAGCGCCTCTCCGCGCTGCTCGCCGACCACGCCGAGGAGGATCGGATTTCGGCAAGATTGCTGGAGGCCGAGAAGCGCAACCTCGCGGTCTACGGCTTCGGCATCAAGGGATTTACGCTGTCGATGATCGAGACGGCGATCGAGGTCACCGAAGGCCAGGTGCCTGCCTCAACCATTGCTGAAATTCTCGCCGCGGGCCGCGAGATGCTCAGCCATCCGATCGAGCCGCTTCCGCATGCGCGCGAGACCGTGGAAAAGCTGGGCGGCGCTTACCGCCTGGTGCTGATCACCAAGGGCGACCTGTTCGACCAGGAACGCAAGCTGGCGCAATCCGGCCTGGGCGAGCTGTTCCATGCGGTCGAAATCGTCAGCGACAAGAGCGCGGCCACCTATAGCCGCATCTTCAGCCGCCACGGCGACGGCCCGGAAAAGGGCATGATGGTCGGCAACTCGCTCAAATCGGACGTCGTGCCGGCCATCGAAGCCGGCAGTTGGGGCATCCACGTTCCGCATGAGCTGACCTGGGTGCTGGAACATGTCGAGCCGCCGGTCTCGGCACCACGCTTTCGCCAGATAGCCAATCTCGGTGAATTGCCGGGCTTGATCGAGCGTATCGGCGAGATTGATTGATCAGGTCTGCAGTCGAGGCATAGCGGTCGGCGTCAATTGCGGCTAATCGCGATCAGCCGGTCGATCACCGGCTGCAGCCGTTCGGTGGTGATCGGCTTGACGACCACTGCATCGACGACGCTGGACAAGCCCAGGCTCTCCGGAGTGCCGGTCTTGACTGAAAGCAGGATCACCGACGGAAGCGATCTGCCTGACGCCCTTCGCAGTGCATCGATACCCGACAGCAAGGCGTCGCAGTCCCCGTTCTCCGCACCGCCGTCGAGAACGACAGTCCCGGGAATCAGCGTGTGCAAGGCCTTTGCCGCGGTTTCGGGAGTTTCCGAGATCGGTTTGAGGCCGGACCGCTCCACGATCTTTGAAACCACGACGCGGTTGATCGGTGATTTTCCGACCACCAGCACCCGAGAAAAATCCGGGAGCATCCGCGTCTCCATGTTCCGGCTAACGAAAGGCAGCTGTTTTGCAGTCTCGATATCGCGATTCGCTGGGCACATGGCGGGGCAGGCCGTTGTTCAATGTTTCAATGCAGGGTTGAAACTCGAGAGGTAATTGGCGTGAGATCACTGCTCATGTCAAGCTCAAATGGCATATCAGGAGAATATCGCAAGAAACATTAAAATTAAAATTAAGTGCTTTTCTTTGCCGCCGCCCGAAGGAGAAGTTGCCACCACAACCGGGCAGGCTTCAGCGAAGTTTGGCTTTGCGGCGCGTACGCACCAACTCGCAGCCATAGCCGGGTTGAAAGGTTGGATGAAGGCGAGGCAGGTCTGTCGCGAGCTTGTCGTATCGCCTCGCCGGACTACCCTTCCTCGTTGGCTAGGCACGTCTCTTTGATCGGCGGGAGATGACAATGGAACTCGTGACTCACAAGAAATTCAAAAACGGCCGGTTGATGCCATGGGGAAAGGGTACGGTCGTTACCGGCGCAAAGGGATTTGTCTACCTTTCCGGAAACACCGCGACCGCCGAGGACTACGATCCGATCGGCAAAAGCGGCGGCGGCGCCGTCGGCGATGCGGCCGCGCAGTGGCGCGCAATTCTCACCAACATCAAATTAGATCTGGAAGAGCTTGGCACTGGGCTCGAGCATCTCATCCGGCTGACCTTCTTTGTTAAGGGGCCATTTCCCGATGGCGGCGTGCTGAGCTCCCCCAATTTTCGCCTGGACGTCTTGGACGAATTCTTTGCCGTGCACTGCCCGAAGCACTGCAGCTACAACAACCCGCCGCCGTCGGAAGTTATTGGCGTTGCAGCGCTTGCGCAGCCTGATCTTGTCATTGAAATCGTTGCACTAGCAGCTCTGCCGGACTAGGCAGAGCCGCGGCGTGCGAGGTGCAATAGCATGCGTTCAAAAAGGCGCGGTGCGATAGAGTTTATCAGTCGTGGCTCCGCTGCGTGACGATGACCGGGATCAGCAGATCGCCCCAGTTGCCGTCGCCGCCATGGTGCCGTGCCGAGCGCACCAGTTCGACCGAGACGCCGGCCTCGACCGCCTTCATCACCGACTGATTGAGCCTGTGCAGATCGTTCGCCAGCATTCGGATGGTCGCCTGCTGGTCGACATTCATGCTGGTGGCCTGCTCTTCGGCCCGTTCCTTGACGCGGCTTATCGATGCCATTGGTCTTCTCCCTGTGTTGCCATGTCTGTTGTATTGCCATGCCCGTTTGAGCGTTCCCTCGGTCTGTCTGCTATTCCGCTATTCCGCCGCCGGCCTGAATTGGGCGTGCTCGGTCGATCCATGCATGGCCGTGGTCGAAGACTGGCCACCGGTGATCGCCATCGAGACGGCGTCGAAATAGCCGGTGCCGACCTCGCGTTGGTGCTTGGTGGCGGTGTAGCCATTGGCTTCCGCGGCGAATTCCGCCTCCTGCAGTTCCGAATAGGCGGCCATCTGCCGCTCCTTGTAGCCGCGGGCGAGCTCGAACATGCCGAAATTGAGCTGGTGGAAACCGGCCAGCGTAATGAACTGGAACTTGTAACCCATGGCGCCGAGTTCCTTCTGGAACCTCGCAATCGTCGCGTCGTCGAGATTCTTCTTCCAGTTGAAAGACGGCGAGCAATTATAGGCAAGCAGCTTGCCTGGATGATGCTTGCGCACACCCTCGGCAAACGTCCTGGCCTGCGCCAGATCGGGCTTGGAGGTCTCGCACCAGATCAGGTCCGCATAGGGCGCATAGGCGATGGCGCGGGCGATGCAGGGCTCGATGCCGTTGCTGACATGGTAGAAGCCCTCCGCCGTGCGGCCGGCGCCATAATCGACGAAGGGCCGGTCGCGTTCGTCGATGTCGGAGGTCAAGAGCTTTGCCGCTTCAGCGTCGGTGCGCGCCACGACCAGCGTCGGCGTTCCCATGACGTCGGCGGCAAGCCGCGCGGCGTTGAGGTTGCGGATGTGTGCGGCGGTCGGGATCAGTACCTTGCCGCCGAGATGGCCGCATTTCTTCTCCGAAGCCAGCTGGTCCTCGTAATGGACACCGGCCGCACCCGCCTCGATGAATGCCTTCATGATCTCGAAGGCGTTGAGCGGCCCGCCGAAGCCGGCTTCGGCATCGGCGACGATCGGCGCGAACCAGGTGTCGACCGACAGCCCCTTGCCTTCCGAAGTCTCGATCTGGTCGGCGCGCTGTAAGGTTCGGTTGATGCGCTTGACCAGCTCGGGCGCCGCATTGGCGGGATAGAGCGACTGGTCCGGGTACATGGCGGAAGCGGTGTTGGCATCGGCGGCGACCTGCCATCCCGACAGATAGATCGCTTTCAGCCCCGCCCGCACCTGCTGCATCGCCTGGTTGCCCGACATGGCACCCAGCGCGTTGACGAAATCTTCTTCATGGATGAGCTGCCACAGCCGGTTTGCCCCCATTTCGGCGAGGCTCTGCCGGATCTGCACCGAGCCGCGCAGCCGCTTCACCTCCTCCGGCGAATAGGGCCGTTCGATGCCATCAAAGCGGCCTTGCGGCGCCGACGGGACAAGGTTGTAAAAGTCGGTCATTGGTCACTCCAGGCGGTTTTGATGCCGGTTTTCGGAAGGCGTCGCAGAGGAAAAATGCGTGCGCCATGTGTGACATCATTTACATGCCGGCACGACGCAAGCGAGGTAAACCTCCAGGTTAGCCAGAAAATAAGAGAAAACCTGTGTTGCGTTTGACGGATGAGAGCTGTAAATTTGTCATGATTGTAAAACGCCGCCATGCCATCAGCGGATGTAAATTTCTGTCAAGGGCAGTCGATTGGCCGACCACAAAATCTTTGCCGGGCCGCGCATTCGTCGCATCCGCAACGCCAAGGGGCTGACCCAGACGGCGATGGCCGAAGGGCTCGGCATCTCGCCGTCCTATCTCAATCTCATCGAGCGCAACCAGCGGCCGCTGACGGTGCAACTGATCCTGAGACTGGCAACTGTCTACAAGGTCAACCCGCACGAATTGCAAGGCGAGGCGAGGGGGTCGGTTGCCGACTTGAAGGAAGTGTTTTCAGATCCGCTGCTGGCCGGCGAACTGCCGGGCGACCAGGAACTCATCGAGCTTGCCGAGGCGGCGCCAAACGCCTCCGCTGCCGTCATAAAGCTGTTTCGCGCCTATCGCGAGCAGGCCGAGCGGCTATCCGATCTCAACGAACTGCTCGCGCGTGACGGCAAGGCCACCGCCCTCTCCGGTGCCAGGCTGCCGATCGACGAGGTGCATGAGATTTTCGAACGCCGGCCGAACCATTTTGCCGCGCTCGAAGAGGAAGCCGAGGCATTCACGTCGGTGCTCGATCGCGGCGACGGTCTGTTCAGTGCGTTGAAGGCCTGGCTGCGGCGTGAATTCGGCATCGTCGTCAAGGTATTGCCGGTCGCCACCATGCCCAACTGGCGGCGTCGCTATGACCGTCACTCGCAGCGCCTGTTCCTGTCCGAGCGGCTGTCGCCATTCGATCAACTGCGCGAGGTGGCGATGGAGGCCTGCCTGATCCGCATGAGCGTCGCTGTCGCCGCCGAGATCCAGGTGCTGAAGCTGACCACCGACGAAGCCCGCCGGCTGGCGCGTTTCGAGCTCGGCCGCTATGCCGCGCACGCGCTGATGATGCCCTATCAGCCTTTTCACGCGGCGGCGGTCCGCGCCCGCTATGACATCGACATGTTGCGGTCGCGCTTCGGCGTTTCGTTCGAGCAGGCGGCCAACCGGCTGACCACCCTGCAGCGGCCGGGTGCGCTGGCTGTGCCGTTCTTCATGCTCGAGGTCGACAATGCCGGCAATCGCTTCCGCAAGGCGGGCAGCCACGGCTTTCCGCAAAGCCGCTTCGGCGGCGGCTGTCCGAAGCTGCCGGTCCATGCCGCCTTCGCTCAGCCCGGCCAGATCCTGGTCGAGGCAGTGGAAATGCCAGATGGCGCAGCGTTTCTCTGCATTGCCCGCACGCTCGAGGGGCCGCAGGGCTCGTTTGCCGAGCGCCCGCGGCGCACGGCGCTGTTGCTCGGCTGCGACATCGGTTTTCGCGACGAGGTCGTCTATGGAGCGGCATTGCCGGGGCCGGCCGCCATCGGCAAGACCGGACAGAGCGCCGCTGCGCTGGCTACGCCGGTCGGCCCTGCCTGCCGGCTGTGCGAACGCATCGGCTGCCTCGCCCGCGCCGAGCCACCCGTTACACGTCCGCTCGGCCTCGACGAGATGGTCACGGGACTGTCGGCGTTCGATTTCCAGTGATTCGGCTCCAGCAATATTGCGGCTGAATCTTCGACCAAAGGACCTCATCTGTTCCTGCGGCGGCAACCAGTAAGCTGGTTCGCGGTTGCCGGCCAAAATATTGGTTCGGCCAAAATATTGATTCAGCCGAATATTGATTCAGCATTGACGGTACGGTATCAAAAAAAGAACTGCGCAACGGTCGGGGGATCAATGATGGGCAGGACAGTTTTTTGGCTTGGCGCTCGCGTTTTCGGCCGATCCCGCATTGGCTGAAAAGTCCTCGGATTTCTTCAAATCCTATCAACAGTATAATGATGCCGGCAAGGCGTTCCTGGACAAGATCGATCCGAAGACCGGCGCGATAAATCTTGCCGAAGGCGTCCATCTCGACCTCAAGGACAAGTTCTATTTTCTGGACAAGAAGGACACGCTCTCCGTCCTCACCGAAGCCTGGGGCAATCCGCCCGACTCTGGTTCCGATGCCCTCGGCATGATCTTTCCAGTCTCCCATGATCCCATTGCCGACAACAATTGGGGGATAGAGCTGCGCTGGGAAAAGATCGGTTACGTCGACGACAGCGACGCCGCGTCCATCGATTACAATGAACTGCTGCGCAACATGCAGTCAGACACTCTGTCCGGCAACGATCAGAGGGTAAAGGATGGCTATGCGCCCATTACGCTGATCGGCTGGGCGTCGCCGCCGGTTTATGACGCGGCCCACAAGCGCCTGCACTGGGCCAAGGAGCTGCAATTTGGCAACGATGCCGCCCATACGCTCAACTACGACGTCCGTTTCCTTGGCAGGGAGGGCGTCTTCGTGATGAGCTATATCGCGACGGTGGAACAATTGCCGGAGATAAGGCAAAGCCTGGATGAAGTGCTTGGCCTCGCGGACTTCAATACCGGCAAGACATACGCTGATTTCGTGCCGGGCGTCGATACGGTTGCGGCGATTGGCGTCGGTGGCCTGATTGCCGGCAAGCTGGCGGCGAAAGCAGGTTTTCTGGTCGTGGCGCTGATCGCGCTGAAAAAGTTTGGCCTGCTCCTGCTGGTTCCGCTGGCCGGTCTCTGGCGCTTTATCCGCGGCAATAGGGGCACGTCGTAAAGCCATCGTCGACCGGTCGCCTCGGATCATCGCCGGGCGAGGGCGATGCGCCCTCGTCAGTGCGCCAAACGGAACATCGAACTGGATCACGCCCGGCCTTCTGCTTTGCGTTACGCGAATGAGGCACGTCTCTGTCGTCCATTGCACATCGTGCTGCTCCGAATTCGCCGACAGTCATACCCATGACCGATACCGCATCATCTCCGGTTGCCGCTTCGCCGATCGTGTCGCCGCAAGGCGAACGCGTCGGCTTCCTGCTGGTATTCCTGTCGGCGTTGATGTGGAGCTTCGGCGGCAGCATTGCGCGCTTCATCGACAACGCCGACAGCTGGACGGTGGTGTTCTGGCGCTCGGTCTGGGCCGCCGCCTTCCTGCTCTGCTTCATGGTCTGGCGCGATGGCTGGCGTGGCACGCTGAAGCTGTTTCGCGGCATGGGCCTGGCCGGCCTTGCGGTGGCGTTCTGCTTCGCCACGGCGTCGACCTCTTTCGTCGTGGCGCTTGCCTATACCACCGTCGCCAACATCCTGTTGATGCAGGCCGGCGTGCCGCTTCTGGCGGCGCTGTTTGCCTGGGCGCTGTTTCGCGAACGGGTGGCGGTGGCGACCTGGGTGGCGATCGCCGCCGTTATTGTCGGCGTCGCCATCATGGTGTCGGAATCGCTCGATGGCGCGGTGTCGCCAATCGGCGACGGGCTGGCGCTGCTCATCGCTGTCATGTTCTCGATCGCCACCGTCATCACGCGCCGCTTTGCCCATGTGCGCATGACGCCGGCGACCTGCCTCGGCACGATGCTGGCGGCCGCCTTTGCGGCATCGCAGGCGTCGGCGCTGGGCGTCTCCAGCCACGATATGGGCTTCCTCTTTGCCTTTGGCGTGATCAATCTGGGACTCGGTCTCGCCTTCTTCGCCACCGGAGCCCGGCTTGTTCCGGCCGCCGTCGCGGCGCTGCTCGGCACGTTCGAACCGATCCTTGGCCCGATCTGGGTCTGGCTCATCCATTCCGAGGTGCCGTCGGCGCGCACCATCGTCGGCGGTGCGGTCGTGGTCACCGCGCTGCTCGTCCATATCGGGCTCGAGTTCAAACGCCAGACGCGGCCCGCGCGAGCGGGCGTCACCGGTGTGCCGTCACCTAATTGATGCAGTGCGCGCGTCAAAGCGAGATGAACCATTGACAACGTCGCAGCCGCGCGGGCAGGCTGCGATCACGGCAACAACAAGACAGGCGTATCTTGCCAAGTCTCCATGCCGGTCGCATCGAGGCCGGACAATATCGTCGTCTCCCTGCCCGCGCCGTAGCGAAAGCTTCCGACGGCGTCGGAACACCACCAACGCCACGCCAGGTCTTCGCTGTCGGCTCGCCGCCGAACGATAATGGCGCCGGCAATTCGCGCTTGTCGCCTGCCTGCAAGCCCAATACCTTGAAGCAAATGCCCAGCCGCGCGGACGCCGCGACGAGCTGGCGACGGAACACTCATCAAAGGAGAATAGCATGACCCGCAAAGCGCTCTGGCTTTCGGCGACTTCGGCGTTTCTGGCAGTTTTTACCTTGGGCGCGCATGCCGAGGATCGCGTCGTCAACGTCTTCAACTGGTCGGACTATATCGACAGTTCGATCATCGACGACTTCACCAAGGAAACCGGCATCAAGGTCGTCTACGACACTTTCGATTCCAACGAGATCCTGGAAACGAAACTGCTCGCCGGCGGCAGCGGCTACGATGTCGTCGTGCCCAGCGGCAATTTCCTTGCACGACAGATCCAGGCGGGTGTGTTCCAGAAGCTCGACAAATCGAAACTGCCGAATATTTCCAACATGTGGGATGTTATTTCGGAGCGGACCAATGAATACGACCCCGGCAACGAATATTCCGTCAACTATATGTGGGGAACGGTCGGAATTGGCTACAACATCAAGAAAGTGCAGGCGGCACTTGGCTCCGACAAGATCGACAGCTGGGATGTTTTCTTCAATCCAGACACACTGAAGAAGCTCAATGATTGCGGCGTTCATGTGCTGGACTCGCCGGCGGACATGATACCGGCTGCATTGAAATATCTCGGTCTTGACCCGAACAGCACGTCTGCCGACGATATCGCCAAGGCCGAGGAGGCACTGCTCAAGATCCGGCCCTACATCCGCAAGTTCCACTCTTCCGAATACATCAACGCCCTGGCCAACGGCGATATCTGCCTGGCGGTCGGCTTCTCGGGCGACATCTTCCAGGCGCGCGATCGCGCCGATGAAGCCAAGCAGGGTGTCGAAATCGGCTACTCCGTGCCGAAGGAAGGGGCGCAGATATGGTTTGATCAGATGGCGATACCGGCCGATGCACCGCACGTCGCCGAGGCACACGAATTTCTCAACTACATGATGAGGCCGGAAGTGATCGCCAAATCATCAAATGCCGTTCTGTACGCCAACGGCAACAAGGCTTCGCAGCAGTTCATCGACAAGGCGATTCTGGAAGATCCTGCGATCTATCCCGACGCCGCGACTATGCAGAAGCTCTACACCGTTTCGCCTTACGATCCCAAGACCCAGCGCATCATCACCCGCACCTGGACCAAGATCGTCACCGGCCAATAGCAACCTGACCAGGGCCCGGCAGCCGTTGCCGGGCCGCTTTCTCATGAGGCAAGCAGCAGGACGGAGTGGGACATGAAATCGCTTGGCAGCATCCGCAGGGATTTTGCGCCATGGAACGATCCGAACGCCAAGCCATACATCCAGTTCGACAACGTCACCAAGAAATTCGGTGAGTTTACAGCGGTCAACAACCTGTCGCTGACCATTTTCGAACGCGAATTCTTTGCCTTGCTGGGGGCCTCAGGCTGCGGGAAATCGACGCTGCTCAGGATGCTCGCCGGCTTCGAGGAGCCGACCGCCGGCCGCATCCTGCTCGACGGCCAGGATCTGCGCGGCATTCCGCCCTACCGACGGCCGGTCAACATGATGTTCCAGTCCTACGCCTTGTTTCCGCACATGACGGTCGAGAACAACATTGCCTTCGGCCTCAAGCAGGAAGGCATGGCCAAGGCCGACATCGACAAGCGCGTCGCCGAGATGCTGAAGCTGGTCAAGCTCGAGCAGTTCGCCAAGCGCAAACCGCACCAATTGTCGGGCGGCCAGCGCCAGCGCGTTGCACTCGCCCGCTCGGTGGCCAAGCGGCCGAAAGTCCTGCTGCTCGACGAGCCGCTTGGTGCGCTGGACAAGAAGCTGCGCGAGGAGACCCAGTTCGAGCTGATGGACCTGCAGCAGAACCTCGGCCTCACCTTCGTCGTTGTCACCCATGATCAGGAAGAGGCGATGACGATGGCCGACCGCATCGCCATCATCGACAAGGGCGAGGTGATGCAGGTGGCGACGCCGGCCGAGGTCTACGAGGCGCCGGGTTCCCGCTTCGTCGCCGGCTTCGTCGGCAATGTGAATATGTTCGACGGCAAGATCGCGGCTGGCGAGGCCGGCAGCGCGAGCATCGATGCCGGCAACGGCATCACCATCTGGACCGAAAATGCCGGCAATGCCGCGGCCGGGACATCCGTCACCTTCGCCATCAGGCCGGAGAAGATCAAGGTGTCCTCCATAAAACCGGCCGGTGCCGTCAACGCCATCGAGGGCGAGGTCTACGACATAGCCTATCTCGGCGACATGACCGTCTATCACGTCAGGCTGAACGACGGTCAGGTGGTGCGGGCGAGCACCATGAACGCGGCACGTCTCACCGAGGACCCATTGACCTGGAACGACCGCGCCTGGGTTTCTTTCCGCCCCGACGCCGGCGTCGTCCTGACACGGTAGAGACTGATCATGTCCGCTGTCACTGCCGCAACAAGCTCTCCGGCAAGTGCTGCCGGCAAATCCGCCTTGGTCAGGCTGGGAGCGGCGTTCGTTAGCCGGCTCGTCATCATCATCCCCTACCTCTGGCTGCTGTTCTTCTTTCTCGTCCCTTTCATCATTGTCTTCAAGATTTCGCTGTCGCAGACGGCGATCGCCATGCCGCCCTACACGCCGGTGCTTGATTTCCGCAGCGGCATTTCCGGGTTTATTTCAGGATTCGGCGCACTGAATTTCGACAACTATACCTGGCTGACGCAGGATGCGCTTTACTTCAATGCCTATGTGACGAGCGTCATCGTCGCCGCCATCTCGACGGTCCTGACATTGCTGGTCGGCTATCCCATAGCCTATGGCATGGCGCGCGCCCCAGCGACGATTCGCCCGACCTTGCTGATGCTGGTGATCCTGCCGTTCTGGACCTCGTTTCTGATCCGTGTCTACGCCTGGATCGGCATCCTCAAGCCCGAGGGCCTGCTCAACCAGCTGCTGCTCGCCACCGGCATCATCAGCCAACCGCTGATCATCCTCAACACCTATACGGCGATCTTCATCGGCATCGTCTACTCCTATCTGCCGTTCATGGTGCTGCCGCTCTATTCGTCCTTGGAGAAGATGGACCATTCTCTGATCGAGGCCGCCAAGGATCTCGGCTGTCCGCCGACCAGCGCCTTTTGGAAGATCACCTTCCCCCTGTCGCTGCCCGGCGTCATCGCTGGCTGCCTGCTGGTGTTCATTCCCGCCGTCGGCGAGTTCGTCATTCCCGACCTGCTCGGCGGCTCGCAGACGCTGATGATCGGCAGGACGCTGTGGAACGAGTTCTTCGCCAACCGTGACTGGCCGGTGTCGTCCGCGGTTGCCGTCATCTTGCTGCTGCTGCTGATCGTGCCGATCATGCTCTTCCAGCGAGCCCAGGCGCGCGCCCAGGAGCAGGACCAATGAACGCGACCTGGAGCCGCTTCAACATCACGTCGATCGTGCTCGGCTTTGCCTTTCTTTACCTGCCGATCGTCCTGCTCGTCGTGTTCTCTTTCAACGAATCGAAGCTGGTCACCGTCTGGGGTGGCTTCTCGACGAAATGGTACGTGTCGCTGTTCCACAACCGGGGTCTGATGGACGCCACCTGGGTGACGGCCCGCGTCGGCGTCATCTCGGCAAGCGTGGCGACCGTGCTCGGCACGCTGGCGGCGCTCACCTTGACACGCTACACGCGCTTTCGCGGCCGGCTTCTGTTTTCCGGCATGGTGTTTGCGCCGCTGGTCATGCCGGAAGTCATCACCGGCCTGTCGCTGCTGCTGCTCTTCGTCGCCGTCGGCCTCGACCGCGGCTTTCTCACGGTGACGCTTGCCCACACCACGCTAACCATGTGCTTCGTTGCGGTGGTGGTTCAGTCGCGCCTGATCACTTTCGATCGTTCGCTGGAAGAGGCCGCGATGGACCTCGGCGCGCCACCGGTGAAGACCTTCTTCCAGATCACGCTGCCGGTCATCATGCCGGCTATCGTCTCCGGCTGGATGCTGGCCTTCACGCTGTCGCTCGACGATTTGGTTATTGCCAGCTTCACCTCGGGACCCGGCGCCACGACGCTGCCGATGAAGATCTACAGCCAGGTCCGCCTTGGCGTGACGCCGGAAATCAACGCAGCCTGCACCATCTTGATCGCGGTCGTCGCAGTTGGCGTGATCATCGCTTCGCTCGCAAACAAACGCCGCGAGGTGCAGCGCCAACGCGACGAGCAGGCCGCGCAGCGCGGTTGATGCTGCTGCTGCTTACTCTCCCGAAACGCCGCGGCTTATCGGCGAGATGAACGGCGTGCTCCAGGTGCCGCCGACGAAGAACGACGACTGATTGGGTCCCTGGCCGTTCGTCTGCGTGGCAGCCTGGCTCGGCTGGACGATGCCGCCGGACAGCGCCAGCCCGCGTCCGGCATAGGATGCGATGCCGGAAAGCCAGATCTTGTATTGCGCGGAATTCACCTCGGCCTTGTCGATGCGCGCCACGCCGTTCGAAATGCTCGCCTTGAGCTCGGCCCCGTCGATCGGCAGCGTTCCGTCCGAGACGTCGTCCAGCGCGAAGAATCCGCCCTGTTCGGTGTGCTTGAGGAACGCCGGCAGGTTAAGCCGGCTCAGCGCACCCGCGCCGAACGTCGCCGACAGCGAGCCATTGGCGTTTTCGAAAATCGAGTCCCAGGTTCTGCCAGGCCCCTTGAGGATGACCGAAACGGTTCCAGTGCCGATCGGCACCAGCCGCGTCATCCCGGCCGCGGTGCCGAAAGCGCCGCCGTCGATATCGGAAGCAAGCAGCCGGATCTCGACTTCCGTGCCGGCGGGCTTGCGGTCGAAACGGACGCTGCTCTGGACGTTGCCGCCAAAGGCGGATGCATCCGAGATGTCGAAGACGGCAAGGCCGTTCTTGACCTGGGCAGTGGCGGCGACGTCGGCAAGCTGGATGGCGCCGGCGGTGGCATGCGCCGCCGACAGCCTGAGATCGAGATTGATCCGGTCGGCGAAGCTTGTGTCGATTTCGCCCGGGCCGGTGCCGCCGGCGGATGGTACCGGCGTAAAGGCGGAGAGAAATGATCTGAGGTCGAGCGTATCGAAGGCAAGTGTGCCGGAGATCACCGGCAGTGCCTCACCATAGGTGAAGTCCAGCGCACCCATTCCCGGGTTGTTGTCGAGGGTCAGGGCCGTGTTTTCAAATTTGACGCGCCCGGCCGTCGCCGTGATCTTGCTTGAAACCGAGATCGAGCCGATTGCGGCACCGGGCGCGATGCCGGCCTGCGACCATTCGAGCACGCGTCGGAGCGAAGGTGCGGCGAATTTCGCCTGGCCGTCGAAATAGCCGTTCTCCGACATGCTGGCACGGCCGTCGAACGAAAAACTGGCCGGTGCCGCCTTGAAGGAAAATGTGGCCGGTGCTGTGCCGCCACCAAACAGCACGAGCGGGTTCGGCGATGCTGCGTCGATGGCAACACTTTCGCCGCGCCATATCCCGGTCGCCGACAGCGTCGCATTGCTATTCATCGCGGCCCAATTCGCCTGGCCGCTCAGGCTGCTCAATATCTCCTGGTCCTTGCCGCCGATGGCAGCCACTACGCGGCCGTCCCTGAACTCGACTGTGCCGAACGGATCTGTCGGCAGCTTGCCGAGATCCGGCTTGGCTGGATTTGTGTTGATCACCGCGCGGGCAGCATCGATCGAACGCGTAATGCGCCCACCGCTGGGAATCACAGGCAGGAAAAACCCGCTCGCGGTACGCTGAACCCGGATCGTCGGTCGTACCAGCCGCGCCGTCGAAAACACCACATCGCCACGCAGCGCCGCCATCGCTGAGAGGTCGACCTCGACCCGTTCGGCCTCGACCACGGGCGGCGCATCCGTCTCTGTCCATTGCGACAGCGTCACGTCGCTCAGGATCGCCCGGAAATTCGGCCAGACCTCGATACGCGGCGCGCCGTCGATGGTGACCCGGAAACCGCTCCACGCGCTCATTTCCCACGCGATACGGTCGCGTACGATGCGGGTCGAGGCGATCAACGGCAAGGCTGCGACAACCAGCGCGATGACGATGACGGCTGCGCCGATCGCCCATATTCCGCGTCGGATCAAAGGTGATGGCATATCGCCCCGTATGCTTCCATTCCGACAAAATCGCCCGACGGGTGTAACCGACGGCTGACGCATTTCAAGTCTTTATGGCCCGGCGATGGCATTTGCGCACACCCTGACCGGCGCGGTCCAACAAAATCTTGCTCTGCTGCATCGCGATATGCATAAGCGATGCAGCCTACGGAGAAACAATGATGGCTGACGACGCACCGCTCTGGATCCCGACGCAAGAGCAGATCGACGCGGCGCCGATGACCGCCTTCATGAATGCCGCGGCGAACATGGCCGGCAAGGTTTTCTCCTCCTATGCCGACCTGCATCGCTGGTCGATCGATGATCGCGAGACCTTCTGGAGCCTGGTCTGGGACTTTTGTGGCATCGTCGGCGACAAGGGCGAACGCGTGCTGGTCGATGGCGACAAGATGCCCGGCGCGACCTTCTTTCCTGAGGCAAAGCTGAACTTCGCCGAGAATCTCCTCAAGAAAACCGGGCTTGGCGACGCAATCGTCTTTCGCGGCGAGGACAAGGTCGAGCGGCGGCTGTCCTGGAACGAGCTGCATGCGCTGACCTCGCGACTGCAGCAGCTTTTCCTGTCGCTCAAGGTGAAGAAGGGCGACCGCATCGCCGCGATGATGCCCAACATGCCGGAGACCGTTGCTGCGATGCTGGCGGCCGCCTCGATCGGCGCGGTCTGGTCGTCCTGCTCCCCAGATTTCGGCGAGCAGGGAGTTCTCGACCGGTTCGGCCAGATCGAGCCTGTCGTGTTCATCGCGCCGGACGGCTACTGGTACAATGGCAAGGCGATCGAAGTCGCCGACAAGATCGCGGCCGTGGCGGGCAAGCTCGCCACCGTCCGTAAAGTCCTCATTGTCGACTATCTCGGCACCTCGCTCGACGTCGCCGCAACCATCGGCAAGGCGGCTGCGCTGGAAGAGGCGCTGTCACCCTTTGCCGCAAGGCCTGTCGCCTACGAAAGGCTGCCGTTTTCGCATCCGCTGTACATCCTGTTTTCATCGGGCACGACCGGCATTCCCAAATGCATTGTCCATTCGGCCGGCGGAACGCTGATCCAGCACGTCAAGGAAGAACGGCTGCATGCCGGCCTGCTCGACGGCGACCGCTTCTTCTACTTCACCACCTGCGGCTGGATGATGTGGAACTGGCTGGTGTCGGGCCTGGCATCGGGCGCCACCTTGCTGCTCTACGACGGCTCGCCGTTCTACCCGGACGGCAATGCGCTGTTCGACTTCGCCGATGCCGAAAAGATGACCTATTTCGGCACCTCGGCCAAATTCATCGATTCCGTGCGCAAGGCCGGCCTGAAGCCGATCCGCACGCATGATCTTTCCAGCGTGCGCACCATCTCATCGACCGGCTCGCCGCTATCGCCGGAAGATTTCCGCTTCGTCTATGAAGGCATCAAGAAGGACGTGCATCTGGCTTCGATTTCCGGCGGCACCGATATCGTCTCCTGCTTCGTGCTCGGCGTGCCGATCGAACCGGTATGGACCGGCGAGATCCAAGGGCCCGGGCTCGGCCTTGCCGTCGATGTCTGGGCCGATGACGGCCGCCCGCTCCGCCAGGAGAAGGGCGAGCTCGTCTGCACCAAGGCGTTTCCGGCAATGCCGATCGGCTTCTGGAACGACCCTGACGGCAGGAAATACAAAGCCGCCTATTTCGAACGTTTCGACGATGTCTGGTGCCACGGCGATTTCGCCGAATGGACCGTCCATGGCGGCCTGATCATCCATGGCCGTTCCGACGCCACGCTCAATCCGGGCGGTGTCAGGATCGGCACGGCGGAGATCTACAATCAGGTCGAGCAGATGCCGGAAATCCTCGAAGCGCTGTGCATCGGCCAGGATTTCGACAATGACGTGCGTGTCGTGCTGTTCGTGCGGCTGGCGGCGGGCGTTGAGCTCGATGCCGAGCTGGAAAAACGCATCCGCGCGAAAATCCGCACCGGGGCGAGCCCGCGCCACGTGCCGGCCAAGATCGTCGCCGTCAGCGATATTCCGCGAACCAAATCGGGCAAGATCACCGAGCTCGCGGTACGCGACATGGTGCACGGCCGCGCCATCAAGAACAAGGAAGCGCTCGCCAATCCCGAAGCGCTCGAGCTGTTCCGCAACCTGCCGCAGCTTGCCGACTGACCCCGGGATCCAAGGTAGGAGCTGTTTTGAGGTCTCCGGTATCGTTAACAAATTATCTCTTCGGAATTTACCTAGATTTCATGAGTGGTACACATTGGTAAATTTTCCGGCGTGCCGGTAAGGATTTGTTAAGGCCCGGCATCAATAGTCGTGCGTAACTTGAGGGAGAAATCCCGTTCCTCTTAGCCCCGAGAGGATCTGATTCGCTCAAGCCCCGTTGTGACAGCAATCCTATCATTCAAGGCGTCCTGTTGGACGCCTTTTTTCTTTGCGCAACCATAGCTAACCGGCGAGCACGCGGGTCGAGGGAAAGGCGACTTCGACCAGGGTTCCCTCGCCGGGCGTCGAGTTGATGGTGAACCGGGCCCGGTTCGCTTCGACCATCGCCTTGGTCAGCGGCAGCCCAAGACCCGTGCCGTCGCCACGGCCGCGCTTCAGCGCATTGATCTGCTTGAACGGCTTCAGCGCCTGCTCGATCTCGGACTGGCTCATGCCGATGCCGGTATCGCGCACGCGCATGACGACATCGCCGGAGATCTCGTAAGCCGTCGACACGATCACCTGGCCGCCAGCCTGCGTGTAGCGGACGGCGTTCGACAGGATGTTGAGCGCGATCTGCCGCACGCTGCGCAGATCGGCCACCACTTCCGGCAGCCGCGAGGCGAAGCTGGAGCGGATGATGACGCGTTCCCGGTTGGCTTGCGGCTGCATCATCGCCACGGTTTCGGCCAGTGTGTCGTTAAGCGACACCGCCTCATAGGCCATCTCCTGCTGGCCGGCCTCGATTTTCGAAATGTCGAGCAGGTCGTTGACCAGGTCGAGAACGTGGTTGCCCGAACGGTTGATGTCGCGCAGATAGTCGCGATAACGGTCATTGGCCACCGGCCCGAATTTCTCGTCGACCATCAGCTCGGAAAAGCCGATTATGGCGTTGAGCGGCGTGCGGATCTCGTGGCTGATGCGGGCCAGAAAATCGGTCTTCTGCGACGAAGCGCGTTCGGCGACTGCGCGCGCCTGGGTCAAGTCCTCTTCGGCCCGCTTCCACTGGGTGATATCGCGCACCACCGCACAGAAGCCGCTGTCGTTGGGCAGCCTGCCGATAGTCATGAACAGCGGAATGAAACGCCCCTGCGCCTCGCGCCCGATCACCTCGCGGCCATCGTTCATCACGCTTGCAACGCCGGGCTCCGACAACCCCTCGAGATAGTCACGCGCCGCGCGCTGGCTTTCGATCGCAAACAGCGAGACGAACGGTTTGCCGGTCACCTCGTCGCTGTCGAAGCCGAACAGCGCTTCCGCCGGACGGCTAATTGAACGGATCGTTCCGTTACGGCCGATCAGCACGACGCCGTCGGTGGCGGTGTCGATGATAGTGCGCATTTCGGCAATGCGTGCCTTGAGCTCGGAAACATCCGGCTGCGTTTGGTCTTCGGCGGCGCCATGTGGAATGGCTGCTGCCTCGTCGTCGCCGGAACGACGTACGACCAGCATCAGCGCCTTGCCGTTTCCCCAGGGCACGGAGCGTAAAATCGCATCGATCGGAAACTCCTGACCTTCGCGCGTTTTCAGCCGCAGAGCGCGGTCGCCGCCGTCCGAACTGCCGTCGTCGGCATAAGGGTCGGCAAACAGCGCGCCGAGCCCGCCGGCCTCGTCCAGGGAATTGAGCGTCGCATAGCCGGTCAAGCCGAGGAATTCGTCGTTCGCGTAATGCAGCTGATCGCCGGAATGGATAAGCACCGGCACTGGCAGCTTGCCGAGGATCGAGGTATCCGGCCCCGTGTTGTCCTCTCCGGCAAACGCCGACGGCACGAAGCCGTCGAGTTTGAGCGGTGGTGCCTGCGGCCGCTCGACAGGCGGCACCTGGCCGGCAGCATCGGCTGCGGCTGCGCTGTCCTCGGACCAATCCTCGCTGTCCTCGGCGTCACGGAAGTCTTCGGCCGTCATGCTGTCGTCGTCGCCATCCCGCGGCGCTTCGGCGACGATCGTTCGACGGTTCGTGCTGGGCTCAACGCCTTCCTGCGCCTCATCGCTGGGTTCGCGGTCGGCATAGTCGAGCAGCGATCCGGAAACAGGGCGTGTGACGGGTTCGCCGGCTTGCGCCTCTGCTTCCGCCTCATCCGGCTGCTCGCCGTCAAGTCGGGCGAGGTCCTTCTGGTCCTCGGCATCGGCCTCGGGCGGTTCGGCGGCAGCCGCCTCGCTTTCCGGACCTTGCGCCGGCATCTCACCCTTGTCCGCCAGCCCGGCTTCTTTCAGCTTTGGCTCGTCGGCCTTGCCGGCTGCCTCGACTTTCTCAACCGGCTTCTGCTTTCCGGCGCTGGGCTGCTCTTCGGCCGGGGTGCTGTCCTTCTTGAGACGCTCGCCAATCTCGCGAAACGCGCTGCGTTCCAGCGTCGACAGGCCCTTGTCGTTGGCCGGCTGCCGGTGCTCGGCCAGCCGGATCACCTTGTCGGCAAAGCGCCGCTCGGGTTTTGGCACGATGGTCAATGCCGGCACTTCGCCCCTGAACGGATCGGCGGGTTTAGGTGTCTCGGGGAGAGGTTCGACGGCTTTCGGCCCGATGGTCGCGGCAGGTTTCTCCTCGGCGACAAGGGCCATGCCGACGGCATCCGGATCGACCACCGCATCGCCGCTCCTGGCCACGCCGAAACCGCGAAAACCTTCGAAAACGCGGCTGCGGCTGTAAACCGGGAGCGCCGCCAGATCGACGGGTATCTTCAGATCGGTGCCGGCGACCGGCCACAGCACGGAGCGGCCGGACCAGGTGTCGCGCCGTTCGAGCAGGCCGGCAATCTCGCCAGAAGCATCGAGGCCATAGGCGGCCGAAACATCCTCGAAGCGGCGGCCGATCACGTCGGCGGCAGGCTTGCCGACGAGCTCGGCAAATTCCGGCGACAGGGCGCTGAAATGGCCCTCCGCGTCGGTACGCCAGACGAAACGCATGGGCGCGGCGGTGCGATCGATCGCCGAAGCGCGGTGTTCGGCCGGGGAGGCGGCTTTGGTGGCTTTTGCGGCGCTTTCCGGCGAAGTATCCGCGCTGGCTGGGGTCTCGACTTCGCCGGACACAGCTGCCCCGGGCGGGACCTGCGTGTCGTCGCCGGCATTGAAGTACCAATGGTCATGCTGCGTCGGCGTTTCGCCAACCGTGCGGTGATCGTCGGCCGCGTCGGCAGGTTCGTGCTCCGCCGATGCTGAGGTGCCTTCCATCGCTGCAAGGTCGATCTCCGCCGCGCCGCTGCTGGCGATCGGCTGCTCGTTGTCCTGGTCCGTTGGCTGGGGAAGATCGCCACCGCTCGGTGCCGCTGCCGCCTCGGTTTCCCCGCCGGCGCGTTCGCCATCGGGAGCCTCGCCGTCAAGCCGGTCCTCGTCGATCACCACCAGCAGGTGCCGCTCTTCCGTCAGCCGGGCAAGGCCCGCGGGATAGGAGCTGGACCCACCCGGAACCAGGCGCTTGACGATGCGGTCGCTCTCGTTCGCCACGTCGGCGACAAGCGCGGCCAGCGTCTCAGGCCGGATGCCGAGCGCCGAAAAGCCGTCCGATGCGGCGTCGATATTGCCCTTGGCATCGACAAAGGCGATGTAGTGGCCGTCTTCCGTAAAGCCACCGATGGCGCGGTCGGCGATCTCGGCCGCGCTGCGCGAGCCGGTCTGCGCCGCCGGCAGCGCCAGCATGATTGCTTCCTCGCCATCGGGCATGGTCACCGCGCTGGCCAGGAAACCGACGGCGCGGCTGGTCAGGCCGGTCGCCAGCCGGACCGTGATGGCACGGTCGCGGCCGATCTGCGGAAAACCGCTGGTTGCCATGATCTGGCGCCGGGCGATCAGCGGCAACCCTGCCGAGGCGCCGATGATAGCGCCGATGTCCGGATAGCCGAATACCGCCGCGCCGGGCCCGTTGGCCCAGATCACCTGCTCGAGATCTGCCGACAGAATGGCGATCGCGTCGCCTGCGGCGAAGCGCAGGCGGACGGCGTCGAGCACGGCGACGTCAAGGAAGGAGTAGTTTTCAGCCGGCATGCGCTTGGCGACCCTCACAGAGCGGGCAATTTGCGGTTAACGCTTTGTTAATAAAAGCCGACGGCGCGAAGGTCCACAAGTCATAGCGTGCAACCAGCGGAATCTCTAGGCGCGTGGTTAACGCCGCGAACCAAATATTTTATGGTGCGATGCAACAGATATGTTGCAATGCACAAAATTTGCCTTTATATTGCCATGATAGATGAACGAGACGGCATTTTGTCAAAGCCGCTGCCGCTGAAAAGGATGGAAAATGTCCAGGACCAAGACCGCTGAAACGATCGAAAACGTTGAATTCCCGAGCTTCGACGCTTCGAAGGCCACCGACCAGATCCGTGCCTTCGCCGAAAAGGGCGTTGAGCAGTCGAAAGAGGCCTACGCCAAGCTGAAGACCGGCGCCGAGGAGACCCAGAAGGCTCTGGAGTCGACCTATGAGACCGCCAAGTCCGTTTCCAGCGACCTGTCGCTCAAGACCATCGCCGCCCTGCGCGCCAATGCCGAAGCCGGCTTCTCGCATTTCGAAGCGCTGATCGGCGCCAAGTCGCTGTCGGAAGTCGTCGAGTTGCAGACCGCTTTCCTGCGCAAGCGCGTCGAAATGACCGTCGAGCAGGCTAAGGACTTCCAGGCGGTTGCTGCCAAGGCGGCCGAGGACGTATCCAAGCCGATCAAGACCGCCTTCGAGAAGGCCGTGAAAGAAATCAAGATCGCCTAATATTTGCGCACAGTTTGACGATGCATCAAAAGGTCGCATTTCGTCAGACAAATAGATGTGCGATATAGTGGTTCAAGTGAATACCCGGCGGGTGGAACCTCCTCCCTCTGCTCACCGGGGTGACCAGCCAGCACCTCCTCCCGCTGGCTCGTAACAGGAAAAGGCCGGCACCTCCTCCCGCCGGCCTTTTCTTTTGTCCGGCGGAAAATGACTCGATGCCGGAGCGAGCTTTTGCCTTGCCAAAAGCCTTGAATTAAACTCCGATAGCCCGTATGGACGCATCGCCGAACGACAGAGCGGGTCCCGAACGTTTCATCTCGATCCCGCTCAGGCAAACGTGCCGTTGTAGCTCAGATGGTTAGAGCGCCGGATTGTGGATCCGGAGGTCGCTGGTTCGATCCCAGCCAACGGTACCATTCAGCTTTCAGCCAGGTTTCTGACCAATAGCGCCGAGCGTTCACTACGATCCCGTAGCGCTCACCCGCGGTCCCGCGCCTGACGCGCGCCGCGCAGGTGATCCACGAGGGCTCTCAGCTTCGGCGCGATATTTCGTCGGCTTGGGAAATAGAGATAGAAACCCGCAAACGGCGGAAGATAGCCGTCGAGGATTGGCACGAGCTCGCCGCGGTCGAGCCAGGGGCGGAATGTATCGGCCATGCCGAACGTGATCCCGGCGCCCGCAACGGCCAGCCGGATCATCAGCCACATGTCGTTGGTCGTGATCTCGGGCGCGACTGCCACGTCGAACTCGCGCCCGTCCTCGCCGAACTCCCAGCGATAGGGCGAAACTCCCGGCGCCGGCCGCCAGCCGATGCATCGACGTGCCACAAGCTCGCGCGGATGGGCGGGTGCTCCGAACTTTTCGAGATAGCGCGGGGCGCAGACGGCCATCTGTCGCTGATCGCCCGATACCGGCACGGCAATCATGTCCTGCTCGATCACTTCGCCGAGCCTCACTCCCGCATCATAGCCTTCGGCAACGATGTCGAATTCCTCGTCGGTGACCACAATATCCAGATGCACCTCGGGAAATCTTTCTGCAAAGGACGCCAGCAATGGTCCTGACAGAAAGGCCTCTGCGATAGACGAAACCGCGATCCGCAGGCGGCCGCGCGGGCGGTCCAGCAACTCCGTGGTGGCTTCGATTGCCGCGTTCACGTCGGCGATCGCCGGTGCGACGCTCGCCAGCAGGCGCTCGCCCGCTTCGGTCAGGTTGACGCTGCGTGTCGTGCGCTGCAGCAATGCGATGCCAAGGCGCTGTTCAAGCCTGAGGATGCTCTGGCTGACCGCTGAGCGCGTCACGCCCAACCGGTCTGCCGCAGCGCGAAAATTGCGTTCCTCGGCCACGGTGACGAAGACGGCAATTGCATTGAGATCGATGTCCATTGGTTAGCCAAACTTACCATAGAGATTAACGGCGGGCGGCTTATCGCGACAATGCCATGGCTCTATCTCTGTCGCAACGGCAAGAAAGGCTTGATCCCCCGATCCAGGTCGATGCCGGCTGACCAAGGAGATACCCCATGACATCACTGCCTTCCTCCTGGAACCTGGATGGAAAGGTCGCTCTCGTGACCGGCGCGGCACGCGGAATCGGTCGTTGCACGGCGGAGCTGCTGCGTGCGCGCGGGGCCCGGATCGTGGCAAGCGATCTCAGCGACAGCGTACGCGAATTGGAAGCCGAGGATGTGGCAACGCTGGTCGGCGATGTCGCCGACGAGGACCTGGCCAGACGCTCGGTCGAACTCGCCGCGAAGCGCTTCGGACGACTGGATATCGTCGTGAACAATGCCGGTCGCACGCTCAACAAACGACTGACTGAGACCTCGGTCGACGACTATGACCGCATTCTGCAGATCAACGCGCGCGGCAGCTTCGTCACTGCCCGTGCCGCTGTGGAACTGATGGCCGCCGGCGGTGGCGGCGCGATCGTCAATGTCTCGTCGATCTCGGCGGTTGCGGCCTTCGAGACGCAGGCGGCCTATGCCTCGTCCAAGGCGGCTGTCGCACAGCTGACCAAGGTGATCGCGATCGAATACGGGCGCATGGGCATTCGCTGCAACGCCGTTGCCCCTGGCGTGATCGAAACCGACATCATGGAAGGCGTGGTGGAGAATGGCCGGGAGATGCTGCGCAGCTTCGGCGGCGCGCATCCAATCGGCCGGATCGGCCAGCCGCAAGAAGTTGCCGAGGCCATCGCCTTTCTTGCCTCGCCGGCGTCCAGCTTCATCACCGGGGCCTTGCTTCTGGTCGATGGCGGCTACACCGCCCAGTGAGCCCCCCAATAGGGCCGGCGCGCCGCGGGAGCTCACCCGCACCCAATCCCTTCACATCGTGAAAATAATCACAGACCAAAAGGATCATCTCGATGACCATGAACAGAGTTGTTCTGATCACCGGTGCCTCCAGCGGCATCGGCGCTGGCATTGCCCGCGAGCTTGGCGCGGCAGGTGCGAAGCTGATGCTCGGCGCACGCCGCACCGACCGCCTTGAAGCGCTTGCGGCCGAAATCGAGGCATCTGGTGGAACGGTTCGCGTGCGAGCGCTCGACGTCACCAGGAGGGCGGATGTCGCAGCATTCGCCGACGCAGCCCGGGCCGAATGGGGCCAGGTCGATGTCATCGTCAACAATGCGGGCGTCATGCCGCTGTCGGCCATGGCAGCCATGAAGGTCGACGAGTGGGAGCTGATGGTGGACGTCAACATCAAGGGTGTTCTGTACGGCGTCGCGGCGGTTCTGCCCGAGATGACGGCACGCGGCTCCGGTCACATCATCAATATCGGTTCCATTGGCGCACTGGCCGTCTCGCCCACGGCTGCCGTCTATTGCGCAACGAAATACGCTGTCCGCGCGATTTCCGATGGGCTCCGCCAGGAGAGTGACGATATCCGCGTAACCTGCATTCATCCTGGCGTGGTGGAAAGCGAGCTGGCGAACACGATCTCCGACGAAGCCGCTGCCGCCGCCATGAAAAGCTGGCGTGCTATTGCACTGAAACCCGATGCCGTCGCCAGGGCAGTGCGCTATGCAATCGAACAGCCCGACGATGTCGACGTCAACGAGATAGTCGTGCGTCCGACGAAGGCGGCGCATTGATGCGATCCACTTTGGCCGCAGTGCTTACGGGTATTGCCGTTGCTGTAGCTCCAACCGGCCTGACCCTTCCTGCAACTCCAATCCTTGCGGAGGAACCAATGACGCACCAAGCTCATCCCTATGTCGGAATGTGGGTCACCGAGGATCGCCATATCAGGCACGAACTCCTGGCGAACGGCCGTTATGACGAAGCGCGCGGTGACCGCGAAAGCGCCTACCGGGGACGCTATGAAGTGCACGGCAACCACATAGAATACTGGGACGATACGGGCTTCACCGCGGATGGTGAGTTCGTCGAAGGCGTCCTCTATCATGCCGGCATGATCCTTTACCGCCAGCGGTAGAGAGCCACCCTGAGACAAGCACTTCAGGGTTTCCACAAGACGCTATTGCATGCCTTGCATGAGGCGCTCGGCAGCTTGCACGGCAAGGCCCGTCACACCACATATCTCCCAGCAAGCGCGGCGGAAAGAAGCAGGACCGCAAGCAGAGTCGACATTGCAAATGGTTATCACTATATAGCGGCGGCTTTGACGGCTCGCCTCTTACATGGTGCCGGCGAGAGCGCGGTAAATGTGCTAGTCATTGCGACATCTATTGTGATCTAAAACGGCTTGAAAACCGACAAAAAGCAAATAGAAACAATAGCGCGGGTCGAACGAGTTTCCTCGAGAGAATCAGTCCTCAAGAACTAGAACGTGCTCCTTGAACCCTCCATTCCCTTCGGCTCTGTGGACCTCGGACAAGTTCGGCTTGCCGGGCGAAGCCGACTCGGCTCGAATGGCAGCACGCATCTTTTCGAAGATGCCGACGTTTATGATTACCAACCGGCATAGCCGCTAGGGAAACAGCAGTATGAGTGAACACGCAATCGAGTTCTTGCGCGGGTGGATTGGCGAAAAAGTCCACTGCCAGCCCTCGCCAGCCAGGATCGAGAAGCAGGCCGAGACCCTCGCCAGGGAATGTGCGGCCAAGGCCGCCGAAGCCGGCATACCCCTGGAGGATATCCAGGAAGAGGTCGGCGACATTCAGGAGCTCATTGCTTCGAGGCTCGAAGAGGCGGCCGAGGCCGACCAGGACGAGCAGAATTCCAACAAGCCTGCCGGCTGACGGACCGCCCCCCGGCAAAACCTGCCGGGCGAACATTGCCTGTCTGATGCAGTTGCGCGGTCTTATCGCCGCGCAGCTTTGCCAAATCTCTCCTCGAGCCATGCTTCCGGCAACGCTGGCACGAAATTGTCGTCGCGCCCGGTCATGTCTTCATTGGCGACCAGAGCATTGAGGATTGCCTCTTCCACGCTCTGAACGACGGCGTCGAAGAACGGGTTGATGTCGGCATCCGGTATATAGCCGGCGCTGACCAGCTTGCCGGCCGCGCCGCGCGCCGCATCGGCATTGGCCGTGCTGAAGGCCAGAAAAATATCGCCGGATGAATTGTATCCATAGCCGCCGGTCAG
Organism: Mesorhizobium sp. M0207; assembly: GCF_040321995.1. Taxonomy (NCBI): domain Bacteria; kingdom Pseudomonadati; phylum Pseudomonadota; class Alphaproteobacteria; order Hyphomicrobiales; family Phyllobacteriaceae; genus Mesorhizobium; species Mesorhizobium sp. M0207. The sequence continues at coordinate 26,917 of NZ_JAMYSQ010000035.1, read as the reverse complement.
CGCGACGCCGAGCGGCAGGCGTTTCGCCAGCCGTTTCAACTGGTGCGGCATGAATGGCGCGTCGGTGGCGACGATCGCGATGATCGAGCTCTTTTCCGCTCGCGGCGTGTTGTCCCGGGTCGCCGGTTCGGCGAGTTCCGCTCCGGCTCTGATGCCACGGATCACGAGGTTCCGCCGTGCACCGAAATTCGACTGGACGAAGCAGCCGATCGTGAAACGCTCTCCATTCCAGTCGACGCTGCGCGAGGATGTGCCGGACCCTGCCTTGAAGCCGAAGGTGATCATGCCTGCGCCGCCGCCGACGCTGCCCTCTTCGATCGGCCCGCTTTCAGCCGTTTCGAGCGCGGAAAACACGTGCTCGAAGCTCACATGGTGGCCGTTGATATCGTTCAGGAAGCCGTCGTAAGTCTCGCCCGCCACCGGCAGCGCCCAGGCGCTGTCGAGCGATTGCGGCAGCACCGCCTGCATCCAGCGCAACGTTGCGTCGCGGCTGACGCCGCAGGAATGCGTGTTGGTGATGGTGATGGGAAGATTGAACGCTCCAAGTTCCTCTATCAGATGCGAGCCGGTCAGTTCGCCATTGCCATTGGCGCTGAACATCCCGGCGAACGCCGGGACGGCCAACTCGCCTCTGGGCCGTGGCAGGATCGCGGTCACGCCGGTGCGTACCGGACCCTTGCCGACGACGAGCGGCCCATCCCCTGAGATCAGCGTCGTATAGCCCACCGTCACGCCAGGCACATCGGTGATGGCGTTGAAGCGGCCCGGCGTTCCATCGAATGGGATCGCGAAGGCGCGGGCGCGCAGTTTGCCCGAGGGCATTGCAAGGTGCGGGTCGGTCATTTCACCCTCAAAGAAGTCTTGGTCACCCTCAGAAGAGCGAACCTTGGCCGCCCGGCGCCTTGAGCTTGGCCGCGGGCTTCGCAACCGTCTTCGGCCGCATCGTGCCACTGATGGCGACTGCATCGGCGGTGCCGTCGGCGAACTCCAGTGAAAGCGCCATCCCCGACACAACTTCTGCCGCGTGCTTGACCACGGCGCCGTCCACATCCTTGACCAGCGCGAAGCCTCGCGCCAGCACGGCCTTGTGCGAGAGCGTCGCCAGCAGCCGGTCGGCCTGCGTCAGTTTTCCACGCAGGCGGTCCAGCCGTCTTGAAATCGCCTGGTCCTGCCGCCGTGTCAGTGCCAGCAGTGCATCGCCTTGCAGTTTCTGCCGTCTGGCGATGGGCGCCGGTGACAGTCTGGTCGCCGTGCGTGAAAGCCGCGCCCGACGCTCGCGCACGATGGCGAAGAAAGCCGCTTGCGCACGGGCGAGGTCGCGGCGGGTCAGCGTGCGGGCTTCGTTCATGCGCCGCGACAAGGTCGCCGGCGTCAGCCGCTGCCCCAGAAGCCTGGCTCGCTTGCGCTCGACGCTGACCGACAGCGCCCGGCCGAGCCGGCTCGTCGCCTCGTCGAAGCGCCGCCGCGGCAGCGCCAGCAACTGGTCGGGCGAGGGCAGCGCCCGGGCGGCCGCGCGTGCCGCCTGCCGCTTGCGTTCGAAATTGCGCGACAGTGCGGTCTTCAACCGCGCGCCAAGGCCGGCAAGCGTCGCTTCGAGGTCGACCTTGACCGGCACGGCGATCTCGGCGGCGCCTGTCGGCGTCGGCGCCCGCACATCCGCAGCCAGATCGATCAATGTCCAGTCGGTCTCGTGGCCGACCGCGGAAATCACCGGAATACCCGAAGCGGCGACGGCCCGGGCGAGCGCTTCGTCGTTGAAGCCCCACAGATCCTCCAGGCTGCCGCCGCCGCGTGCCACGATCAACAGATCGGGCCGCGCGATGGCGCCGTCCCATGGCAGTGCGTTGAAGCCGTTGACGGCAGCGGTCACTTCCGCACCCGCCGTCTCGCCCTGCACCCGCACCGGCCAGACCAGCACGTGCAGTGGAAACCGATCCTTGATGCGGTGGATGATGTCGCGGATGACGGCGCCTGTCGGCGAGGTGACGACGCCGATGACGCAGGGCATGAACGGCAGCCTGCGCTTGCGCGCCGCATCGAACAGGCCTTCGGCCTGCAGCCGGCGCTTGCGCTCGTCCAGCAGCGCCATCAGCGCACCGGCACCGGCCGGCTCGAGATTGTCGATAACGATCTGGTAGTTCGACTTTCCGGGATAGGTGGTGAGCCGGCCGGTGGCGATCACCTCCATGCCTTCCTCCGGACGGAATTTCAGCCGGCTCATTGTGGTCTTCCACACCACGGCGTCGAGCCGCGCGCGATCGTCCTTCAGGCAGAAATAGGCATGGCCGGAGGAATGCGGTCCGCGATAGCCGGAAATCTCGCCGCGCACCCGTACATTGCCGAAGAGGTCCTCGACCGTACGCTTCAGCGCGCCGGAAATCTCGCTCACCGTATATTCGGTAGCGTTGGTGCGTGATTCGGATGCTGCGTCGCTCATCGGCCGATTGGGGGACGATTGCTGGCCGGCGTCAAGGCGGCCGTGTTCGATGTCCGCCCCAATCGCGCGATCACCAGCCCGGCAGGATCTGGTTCGGCTTGGTCCGCTTCATCTTGGCGAAGGCGAGGGCGGCGAAGTCGAACGTGCCGGTCTCCTCGCCGAGTGGCACGGAAATATTGTCGAGGCTCTCCGAAATGTGGCGCGCAAGCGCGTCGACGATCTCCGGCCGCGAGGTCTGACCGCGCATGATGCCGATGCGGCAATCGGGCAGGGCGCCGAAACCATCGGCCTCGCCCAGCACCCGCATGCCGGGCCGCAGGGCGCATTCCGGCAGCACCGAGATCGCCAGGCCGGAAAGCACCGCGGCGGCGATGACGGTGGCAGAGAAGCTGGTGAACAGGATGCGATAGTCGCGGCTCTGCTGATCGAGCACGTCGGCGGCGGCCCGCCGCCAGATGCAGTTGGGCCGGCCGAAGGCCATCGGCAGGATCGGCTGCTCATGCGTCGCATGGTTGGCCGAGGTAACCCACAGCAGCGGTTCGCGCCGCACCACTTCCGACTGGCCGCGCGCGTCGTTGTGCGTCACCAGCGCCAGGTCGAGATTGCCTCGCTTGATGTGTTCGACCAGTCCCGGCGTCGGTTCGCAGATAACGGTCAGTTCGACATGCGGGTTGGAACGGGCAAACCGCGCCATGATCTCTGGCAAGAAGCGATCGGCATAATCGTCCGGCGTGCCGATGCGGATGGTGCCTTCGAGCCGGCGGTCGTCGAAGGCGGCCAGTGTTTCCTTGTTGAGATAGAGCAGCCGCCTTGCGTAGGAGAGCAGTCTGTCGCCTTCCTCGGTCAGCCTGTTGGTGCGGCCGTCTTTTTCGAACAGCGGCTTGCCGATCCGTTCCTCCAGCCGCCGCATCTGCATCGACACCGCAGACTGGGTCCGATGCACCGCTTCCGCCGCGCGGGTAAAGCTGCCGGTGTCGACAATCGAGATGAAGGTCTGCAACTGATCGAGATCGAGCGGCGCTTTCATTGGCCTAATCCATCATTGATGCTGATGCTAAAGATTAGAAACATTCGTTGGATTAATCAATCGCGCCATGGCAAATTCCGATTGTCCACATGAAGCGAATGCATGTCGCCCAAAAGTGGGCACCGGTTTTGGGGCGACGACATGCATCATCTTAGATGAATCGAAGCCGGAATGGCCGCTGTCGCCAGCGCCCGATCGACCGGTTTCGCCCGTTCGAATGTGAAGGAGACCGACATGGCTACGTTTGATTTCGCTACCGAGACCTCGCGCATCACCTCGCGTCCGGCCGTTGCGACGCGCGTGGCCAATGCCGCTGCCAATGTTTACCGCGCCTGGAAAAACCGCCGCGCCTTTTATCGCCTCGGCGAGATGTCGGATGCCGAGCTCGCCGACATCGGCCTGACCCGCGCCGACCTGCACGTCGCTGTCGGTGTACCCTTTGGCCGCGATCCGACAGAGAGGCTTCGCGTCATCGCGGTCGAGCGCGCCGAAACGATCGAGGATATTGCCCGCAAGGTCGTGTGATCGCGTGGGTTTCGCCGTTCGGGCGCGTTGAACCTTTTTGAGGCACGACGCCACCAAGTTACGCAGGCTCCCCACTCCCTGCCGGATCCCCCCGGCCAGCCTGCGCGCTGCCCGGTCCTCCCAGGACCGGGCTTTCTTTTTTGGGCGGCACTGATGATTGGTTGCCGGTATCTGGTCTAGCGCCGGCCCATGCCCTGCTTGAACTGGTCGAAGATCGACTCCATGCCTTTCTGGTAGTCGTCGCGCTGCTGGGCGCCTGTCTCGAACATCTTGCCGAACAGGTCGTCAAACGGATTTCTCGGCCTGCCGCTCGGATTGGCCTGCGGCTGCGGCGCCTGGGGTTGCTGCGGCGCCTGACGCGGCTGAGACTGCGGTGCGCCACCGCCGAACATGTCCTGCAGTACCTTGCCGAGCGGATTGTCACCATAAGGGTTCTGTGTTTGCTGGGGTTGGTTCTGCGGCTGCTGTGGCTGTGGTGCACCGCCGCCGAACATATCCTGCAGCACCTTGCCGAGCGGATTGTCACCATAAGGGTTCTGCGTCTGCTGCGGCCGGCTTTGCGGCTGCTGCCCGCCGCCGAACATGTCCTGCAGCACTTTGCCCAGCGGGTTGTCGCCGTAAGGGCTCTGCGTCTGTTGCGGCTGCTGTGCGCCGCCGAACATGTCCTGCAACACCTTGCCGAGCGGGTTATCCGTGGGGCCTGCAGGCTGAGGGGCCGGCACCTGGCCGCCGCCGCCCGCCTGCCGCATCATCTGCTCGATGAGCTCGCCAAGCGGATTACCGCCACCGCCTGCCGCATGCATCTGCCCGCCTAGCTGGTTGGTGGTCTGCTTGAACAGCCCGCCCATCATCATCGAGGCGATTGCCGGCAGCATCTGCTGCAACACCTGCTGGCTGACGCCGCTCGCCTGCGCGGCCTGGTTGGCGACGGCCCGCGACAGGTCCTTCGAGCCGAACAAATGGCCGAGAATGCCGTTGCCTTCATTGAGGCCCTGCGGCGAGAAGGCCCGGCTTGCATCGTCGAAATATTTGGCGTGCTGGCCGCTGGCCATCGCCGTCATGAAGGAGCCGAGCCCGTAAGGGTCCGCCGTGTTGCGCTTCAGCCCCTGCGAAAAGGCCGGCAGCAGCGCCGCGACCGCCGCCTGCGTCTGTTGCTGCGAAAGCCCGAACTGCTGGGCCAGCGCCTGCATGCCGTTGCCGTTCTGGGCCTGCGCCAGAATATCGAACAAGGAAGGCATTGATTTCTCCTCCGGGAAAATCCTCGTTGGAGAAGCCTAGTTCGTTTCCATCACCGATTGAAGCGAATTTGCCGGACCATCGGCCAAGCGGATAGCGAAGCGTTAATACGCGTATTCCATGAACACCGGCTCGATCGAGCCGCCCCAGCGTGTGTGGTAGGCCGAGAGCATCTCTTCGGCGCTGGTGGTGCCGCGCGCGACGACCTCGTCCAGCGTGTTGAGGAACGAGGTCTCGTCATAGCCGTCGCGGTTCTTGCGGCCGCGGTTCTTCAGTCCCATGCGCGAGATGACGAGCACGTCGCGGGCGATCTCGCGCAATGTCGTGTTGCGGAAGGGCGCCGAGATGCCCTGTTCCGGCACCGCGTTGCGCATTGCCAGCACTTCGTCGTAGCTCCAGCTCGAGGTCAGCGCCTCGGCCGCGTCGAGCGCAGCCGCATCGTAGAGCAGCCCGACCCAGAAGGCCGGCAGCGCGCAGATGCGCCGCCACGGCCCGCCATCGGCGCCGCGCATTTCGAGAAAGCGCTTCAGCCGCACGTCGGGAAACAGCGTTGACAGATGGTTCGCCCAGTCGCCCATCGTCGGCAGCCCGTCCGGCAGGTCGTTGCGGGCAGCACCCGCCATGAACTGGCGGAAGGTGATGTGCGTCATGTCATGGTACTGGGCGTCGCGGATGACGAAATACATCGGCACGTCGAGCGCCCATTCGACATAATCGGCAAAGCCGAAATCGGGCGAGAAGCAGAATTCGAGCAGGCCGGAGCGCTGATTGTCGGTGTCGCGCCAGATCTCGCCGCGCCAGCTCTGCAGGCCGTTCGGCCGGCTTTCGGTGAAGGGCGAGTTGGCAAACAGCGCCGTCGACAGCGGCTGCAGCTTCAGCGACACCTGCATCTTGCGGCGCATGTCGGCTTCGCTTTCGAAGTCGAGGTTCACCTGGATCGTGCAGGTCCGGTACATCATGTCGAGACCTTTGGTGCCGACCTTGGGCATGTAGCGGGTCATGATCTCGTAGCGCGATTTCGGCATCTTCGGCGTCTCGGCCAGTGACCATTTCGGGCTGCCGCCAAGGCCGAGAAAACGAATGCCCATCGGTTCGGCGATCTCGCGCACCTGCGCCAGATGCGCATTGCCTTCGCGGCAGGTCTGGTGGATCGTCTCCAGCGGCGCGCCGGACAGCTCGAACTGGCCGCCGGGCTCCAGCGAGATCGCGCCCTGGCCGGTCGGCTCGACCAGGCCGATGATGCGGCCGGCATCCATGATCGGGTCCCAGCCGAGTTTGTCCTGCATGCCTTCGAGGATGGCGCGGATGCCGCGCTCGCCGCCATAGGGCACCGGCGCATTGCCGTCGACATAGAACGGGAATTTCTCGTGCTCGGTGCCGATGCGCCATTTGTCGCGCGGCTTGTTGCCTTCGGCCAGATGCTCGACGAGTTCGTCGACGCTTTCTATCGGCCGGAAGTCGGTTGTATCGCGCGCCATAGGAGCCCTCCGCACATGACCCTGAAAATCGGCTTCGATTTTCGGAAGGGATCAGGTGCCCAATCAAATGCTACAGCGTCCTTTACGCGCCCGAAAGGACACGCGGCCACTGCCGGCGCTAGATGGACGAAATGTCAGTAGCCGATCAAGCGAAAAATCCTGAGCCAGCGGGTAATTGGAATTGATCACCAATCGCCGATTGTCGCCTGGATCAGCGCCAGTGCCGCCACCGCCGCCGTATCCGCTCGCAGGATGCGCGGCCCGAGCGGAATCGCGGTAACGAAAGGCAGCGCTCTCAGCATCTTGCGTTCCTCGTCGGAAAAGCCGCCCTCCGGTCCGACCAGCAGACCGAGCTTTCTCTCCCGCACCACCTGCAATGCCGGCAGGGGATTGTTGGTCGATGCATCCTCGTCGCAGAAGATCAGCCGCCGCTCCCGGTCCCAGCCTGCCAGCAGGCGTTCGAATTTTTCCGCTTCGCGCAGCTCCGGCACCGCCAATATGCCGCATTGCTCGGCCGCCTCGACGACATTGGCGCGCAGGCGCTCGATGCCGGGTTTTGCCACTTGTGTATGCTGGGTGATGACCGGCTGCAGGATGCCGGCGCCCATCTCCACCGCCTTTTGCACGAGGTAGTCGAGCCGCCCTTGCTTCAGTGGCGCGAAGCAATAGACGAGATCGGGCAACGGCGGCTGCGGCCGCTGCAATGCCAGCAACTTCAGGCGCAACGCCTTCTTCGACTTCGCCGCGATCGCCGCCGACCATTCGCCGTCGCGCCCGTTGAAGACCAGAATTTCGGCGCCTTCGCCGAGCCGCAGCACGTGCGAGAGATAATGGCTCTGCTGCGGGCCGACGTCGAACTCGATGTCCGGTCCAAGCCCGTCCGGCACGAACAGCCGCTGCATCTTGTAATTGGCGCGCATCGCCGAGGAATGCGGCAACGTCACCCTCGGCGTCAAGCCTCGGCGGAAGGATGCCAGACAGGCTCGTAGCCTTCCTGCAGCACCGAAACAGTTGTCGCTGGCGTGACCAGGCGGATTGGACTGTCGGTAAAACCGCCGAACCCCACCGGTTCGCCATAACCGCCGAAACTCCAGGGCAGCGCGGCGCCGTCAAACAGGACGTACGCCCTGTTTCCTGACGAGATCATCGTGCCGTCCGGCAAGTCCGCAAGCGCTTCCGGTTCCAGTCTCGTCGCCCGCCCGCCCGATGCCAGCCGCTCCTTGTGCAGGCGCTTGTCGAGCTGCGGCGCACGTGGCTCGGCAATGCCGAAGGCGTCGCCGAAACGCCGGACAAAATCCCTGGCCCGCTCGCGCCGGCAGAAGAAGCAGGGACGGTGGCCGGCGGCAAGCGCCGTCACCTCGTCGAGGAAAAACAGCTCGGTCCAGCCGGCCTTGCCGCCAGCCCGGTTGCGCCCCATCGGCTCGCGCCGCACGTTGCCGAATTCGCAGACGCAGATGATCCAGGCTTGCAGCGCCCAGCGCTTCTTCAACAGCGTTCTCGTCTCGGGGTCGTGAATGATGCCGCGATTGCCCATGAACAGGCCGCGCTCCGGCACGGCATGGATGGTGCCGAACGGGTCGATCCGGTTTTGCAGTGGCATAGGCGTTCCCTGTTGGCTGCAATGCTGGCGCCATGATATCGCTCGTTGCATCAATTTCATGTCAGCAGGTTTCGATGCGGGTCTTGGTTGTCCAGAACTTCGACAATGAGGGCCTTGGCCAGATCGGCGCGGCGCTTGTCGAGGCGGGTGCCGCTATCGACCTGCGCCGTCCCTACCGCGGCGACGCGCTGCCACAAGATAGCGGCGGGCATGACGCCATGGTGGTGCTCGGCGCCGCGCAGAATGCGCTGGACGACGAGCTCTGTCCTTATTTTCCGGGCCTGCTCGACCTGACGCGCGACTTTGCCGAGAGGGATCGCGCGGTGCTTGGTATCTGCCTCGGCAGCCAGTTGGTCGCGCGCGCCTTTGGCGGCGAGAACCAGATCGGCGGCGCATCGGAGTTCGGCTGGCACGAAGTCGCGCTCACCGCGGCGGCGCAGGCCGATCCGGTGCTCGCTGCCTTGCCTGAAAAATTCCCGATCTTCGAATGGCACGACGACACCTTTGTCTTGCCCGAGACTGCCGTGCGGCTGGCCGGCAACGCCGTCGCCGAGAACCAGGCGTTCCGCATCGGCCGCGCCGTCTACGGCTTCCAGTTTCATTTCGAGGCCGACCGGCCGATGGTTCGCGACTGGAGCACGTCCTTCGCACCGCTGATCGCCGAACGCCATCCGGATTGGGCCGTCCGGCTCGACGACGAAATGGCCCGCAACGGACCGCAAGCCGATGCCGCCGGCCTGGCCATCGCCCGCGCCTGGGTGGCGACGATCTGACGGCCCATATAGTCAACGTATTTGGCGACGTTGCATATTTGGCACGCGGCGGCAAATCCGCCGGGGATAATGCGTTTCATCCTTGGCCTGTGTCTGTCCGCCAGCCTAAAAGGCGCGCGCTCTGCATCTTGCGTGCAACCGCGATGAACCTTTCCTGTGACCCGCGCGACACACCGCCGATACAGAACATGCCTAGAAGCGCGAAACCGTCCGACATTTGCGACGTATTTTGCGTTTCAACGCATTGGTAACCCGCTCGTGCATAGATGCAGGAAGCTCAACAAGAGATGACGTCCGTGAAAGCAGCCTTTTTGTCCTTTGTCATGTTGTCGGCTATCGTCTTGTGCGGCCTCGGCATTTATTCCGCCGACGCGGCCAACGACCACAATGCCGTTGACGGCTACGGCGTCACCGCCGCGCTTCGCTAGCCTCTCTGCTCATAATCCGACGCGTTTCCTACGCCCGCTCACCCGTCACTGTCAGGACATGCTTGTCCGCGCCGTCCACCACGAGCGCGGTGAGGTGTCCCGACTGCCAGGCGAGGGTGTCGACATTGACGCGGTTGCCGGTGATTTCGGCCTTGGGCACCGGCGTATGACCGTGCACCACGATCTTCGGATGAAGGCCGGTGTGATCGTGGAAGACCTCGCGGATCCAGATCAGGTCCTGCCGGCTCTGGCTTTCCAGCGCAACGCCGGGCCGGATGCCGGCATGGCAGAAGAAGAAGTCGCCGAACGTCACTGAGAAGGGCAGCGAGCGCAGGAACTCGACATGGTTCTGCGGCACCGCCTCGACCAGTGCGGCGTGCCCTTGCCGCAGTGCCGCATCGGCGCGGCCAAACCAGGCGCTGCTCCCACCGAGCGAGACACCATACGATAGCGCAGTCTGGATGCCGCCATAGCGCATGAACAGCCCGTCCGGATCGGGGACATCGAGAAAATCGAGAAAGCCGAGATCATGATTTCCGGCGAGCATCAGGTGACGCGGATCGCGTCTTTGCGCGTCGATCAGGAAATCGATGACGCCCCTGGAGTCCGGGCCGCGATCGACATAGTCGCCGAGATGGATCACGCGCCAATCGGCCGACAGCCTTTGACCGAGCTCCGCCTCGATCCGCCGGTGCATGGCGGTCAGCAAATCGAGCCGGCCGTGCACATCGCCGATCGCATAGAGGCGCATGCCTTGCGGTCCGCGCGCCTCGTAGAAACTGATGCCGGGCTCCGTCAATGCCTGCGTCGCCTCCATCATCATGCCGTCACGGGACTTTAGCGCCGAAGCTGATCCTTGCCCATGTCGGTGACCAGACGCTTTCCGCACAGAGCCAGCGTTATGTCCATCTCCTTGCGGATGATTTCCAGCGCCTTGGTAACGCCTTCCTTGCCGAGTGCGCCGAGGCCGTACAGGAAAGGCCGGCCGATATAGGTGCCCTTGGCGCCGAGGCACAGTGCCTTGAGCACGTCTTGGCCGGAGCGGATGCCGCCGTCCATATGCACCTCGATCGTGTCGCCGACGGCGTCGGCGATCTCTTCCAGCGCCATGATCGACGACGAGGCGCCGTCGAGCTGGCGGCCGCCATGGTTGGAAACGATGATCGCGTCGGCGCCCGTTCTGGCCGCCATCAGCGCATCTTCCCTGTCGAGTATGCCTTTCAGGATCAGCTTGCCGCCCCAGCGCTCCTTGATCCAGGCGACGTCCTTCCACGACAGATGTGGATCGAACTGCTCCTTCGTCCACGACGACAGCGAGGCGAGGTCGCCGACGCCCTTGGCATGGCCGACGATGTTGCGGAAGCTCCGGCGCTTGGTCCCGGCCATGCCGACGCACCAGCGTGGCCTGGTCGCCATCTGCCAGATGTGCTTCGGCGTCATCCGCGGCGGTGCCGAAAGCCCGTTGCGGATATCCTTGTGGCGCTGACCGAGGATCTGCAGGTCGAGCGTCAGCACCAGCGCCGAACATTTCGCCGCTTTTGCGCGATCGATCAAATCGAAGACGAAGTCCTTGTCGCGTAGCACATAGAGCTGGAACCAGAACGGCTTCCTGGTCACCGACGCGACATCCTCGATCGAGCAGATGCTCATTGTCGACAGCGTGAACGGCACACCGAATTCTTCCGCCGCCTGGGCCGCCAGCATCTCGCCGTCCGGATGCTGCATGCCGGTCATGCCGGTCGGCGCCAGCGCCACGGGCATCGTCACCTTCTCGCCGATCATGGTCGATTCCAGCGAGCGGTTGTCCATGTCGACAAGCACGCGCTGGCGGAACTTGATCTTCTGGAAATCCTCTTCGTTGGCGCGGTAGGTGCTTTCGGTCCAGGCGCCGGAATCGGCATAGTCGAAGAACATCTTCGGCACGCGGCGGCGCGCCAGGTCCTTGAGGTCGGCGATGGTGAGAATGCTGCTCATGGATCTTTTTTCCGCTGGTTCTTCGCTGGTTCGTCGTTGAATTTTCTGGGCGGTGCCTACGGCTGTTTTCTTGCCGGCTCGCCGCCACCGGGCTCGGAGCGCTGCCTGAGCCTCAGCCGCGACACGCGCTGCCAGTCGCCGCTGCGCTCGGCCTCGGCCATCGATCGTTCGACGTAGGAGATGTGGTCCATCGCCGCCTGCCGCGCCGCAGCCGGATCGCCGCCCTTGACCGCGGTGTAGATCGCCCGGTGCTGCGAAAGCAGCGCCTCGCGCGCGCCCGGCACGTTGAACACCAGCCGCCGGTTCTGGAACACGCCTTCCGACAGCAGCCGATAACAGGAGCGCAGCGTGTGCAGCAGGATGATGTTGTGCGCGCATTCGCAGATCGCGTGATGGAACTCGACGTCGATTTCCGCCTCGTCGTCGAAATTGCCGGTCCGGTGCGCCTCGTCCATACGTGCCATGATGCGGTCGAGCAGCGCCAGATCGTCCGATGTGGCACGCCGCGCCGCATATTCGGCCGCCACCGCCTCGATCTCCCGGCGGTACTCCAGATAGTCGGTCACCGCCTTGCGATGCATCGAGATCAGGTCGGTCACCGGCTTGGTGAACAGCTGGCCGATGACATCGGCGACATGGGTGCCGCCGCCTGGCCGTGTCGTCAACAGCCCGCGCCCTTCCAAGGCTTTCAAGGCATCGCGCAGGATCGGCCGCGACACCTCGAACTGGCGCGCCAGTTCGCGCTCGCCCGGCAGCCGGTCGCCGGTGCGCAGGACGCCTTCGAGGATCAGGCTCTCGATCTGCTGCACCACCTCGTCGGCGGTGCGCGAATGCTCGATCCGGGAGAAAATGTCGCTCAAACGGGATGCCTGGGGGTTGAACCGATGTCGCGCAAGATAAAGCCGGCGTCGCCAACTGGTCAAATTATTTATCCAATTCGCCGGGGGCCGGGTCCGTTTCACAGCCGCGGCGCCATATCATCTTCAGCTAAATTGGGCGTTTGCGTCCCCTGACGATTGCCTCTAGAGGGACATCATTGCCAAAGGGCTCACAGAAGCCCGGGGGACCAGCCGTGCCAGACGCCGACCCTTCCAACCTCGAATTCCAGCTGCGCGCCAAAGCCGTGGGCGGCACCGTCATGGGCTTTCCGGCGCATGAAGGTCGGCCGGGCGCGCTCGGCGAGGTCCACGCCCGGCCGCAGCCGCTGGTCGAAAAGCCGCGCGTGCTGGTGCAGCTTTCCTTCATGACCGAAGCTGGATCCGGGATCGATCAGGCCGTGCTTTCCGAATTGTCGCGACGCCTCGGCATCGCCGCGCCCGACCCTCACGCCCGCCACCACGCGATGAAATGGGGCAAGGGCTCGCTGCGCTGGGAACGCCACACGGAATTCTCGACCTATCTCTGGGAAGGCCCGCTCGCCGAAAACGGCAGGGGGCAAGAAGACACACCCTTCGGCAACGGGTTTTCGCCGCCGGGCACGGTGATTTCCGGCATCAGGCTGGAGATCCGCAAATGGACGCCGGCGAACGAAAAACTGATCGCCGGCTTCGACCCGACCAGCCTGTGCTATTCGCTGGTCGAGCGCGGCAACGCGGCCATCGTCACCGATTTCCGTCAGGATGGCGACGGCTTGACCCGCATGCTGGTGCTCGACCGCGGCCTGACCCCGGCGCGCACCGGGGCACTGTCGCAGCGGCTGATCGACATCGAGACCTACCGCACGCTGGCCATGCTTGGGCTGCCGCTGGCCCTGACGCTGTCCGGTCGCGCCCGCCGCATCGAAGACAGGCTGGCCCAGACCACGTTGGAAATGAAGGTCGCCGAGACCCGCGACAGCCAGACGCTGCTTGCCGACTTGACCGAACTGGCCGCCGAGCTGGAGGCCGATGCCGCCTCCAGCCTCTACCGCTTCGGCGCCAGCCGCGCCTATGACGGCATCGTGCGCGAACGGCTGGAGGCGCTCGACGAAGAAGCGGTGCCCGGCTACGACACCTGGGGCGGTTTTCTGCAGCGCCGCGTGGCGCCGGCGATGCGTACCTGCCGTTCGGTCGAGGAGCGTCAGGCCAACCTGTCGACGAAGCTCACCCGTGCCACCACACTGCTGCGCACCTGGGTCGACGTCGAGGTCGAGAAGCAGAATCGCGATCTTTTGGCATCGATGAACAATCGCGCCCGCCTGCAATTGCGGCTGCAGCAGACGGTGGAGGGGCTCTCGGTCGCCGCGGTTTCCTACTATGTCGTCGGCCTCATCGGCTACGTCGCCAAGGGCGCCTCGATCTTCGGCCATGCCTTCGCGCCGGAAATGGTCACCGCCGCCTCGGTGCCGCTCGCGGTCGTGCTCGTCTGGTGGGGCGTGCGCCGCGTCCGCCGCATGCACTCCGAACCAGGCAAGCAGCCGGGCGAGTAGTGTGGGGCGCAGCGGCAGATTGCCGCTGCGGAAGGCTGTCTCGGCCATAGGCCTCTCATCCCGGCCAAAGCGGCATTTGCAAGCGACCACCGTCGCTGGTAAAAGATTTTTACCAGTCGATCGAAGGAGGCTGTCGATGTCCGGCCTTGCCATGCCGAAACCAGACGACGCCACGATGCGCCGGCGCGACGAGATCGTCGCCGATATGCGCATCATGGTGCCGGGCGAGGGCGTCGTCGACGCCGCCAATGCCATGCGCGCCTTCGAGAGCGACGGGCTCACCGCATACCGGCAATTGCCGCTCGTCGTTGTACTGCCGCAAACCGTGGCCCAGGTCTCGCGGGTGCTGAAATATTGCAGCGACCGCAACATCCGCGTCGTGCCGCGCGGCTCCGGCACCTCGCTCTCCGGCGGTGCGCTGCCGCTCGAAGACGCGGTGCTGCTGGTGATGAGCCGCTTCAACCGCATCCTCGAGATCGATTTTCAGAACCGCGTCGTCGTCGCCCAGCCCGGCGTCACCAATCTCGGCATCACCACCGCCGTCGAGCAGGAGGGCTTCTATTACGCCCCCGATCCATCCTCCCAGATCGCCTGCTCGATCGGCGGCAATGTCGCGGAAAATTCCGGCGGCGTGCACTGCCTGAAATACGGTCTCACCGCCAACAATGTGCTCGGCATCGAGATGGTGCTGATGAATGGCGAGGTGGTGCGCCTCGGCGGCAGCCATCTCGACGCAGAAGGCTACGACCTGCTCGGCGTCATGACCGGCTCCGAAGGACTGCTCGGCGTCGTAACCGAGGTCACCGTACGCATCCTGAAGAAGCCGGAGACGGCGCGTGCCCTGCTGATCGGTTTCCCGACCAGCGAGCAGGCCGGCCAATGCGTTGCCGACATCATCGGCGCCGGCATCATTCCGGGCGGCATGGAGATGATGGACCGTCCGGCCATCCACGCCGCCGAGGATTTCGTCCAGGCCGGCTATCCGCTCGATGTCGAGGCGCTGCTGATCGTCGAGCTGGACGGGCCGGGTGTCGAGGTCGACCATCTGATCGGCCTGGTCGAAGCCATTGCTTTTAGGAACGGCTCGACCACATGCCGCACGTCGCAGTCGGAACAGGAGCGGCTGAGCTTCTGGGCCGGCCGCAAGGCGGCGTTCCCGGCGGTCGGCCGCATCTCGCCCGACTACTACTGCATGGACGGCACCATCCCGCGCAAGGAACTGCCGCGCGTGCTCGCCGGCATGCGCGAACTGTCGCAGAAATACGGGCTCGGCGTCGCCAATGTCTTCCACGCCGGCGACGGCAATCTGCACCCGCTCATCCTCTATGACGCCAACGTGCCGGGCGAACTCGACAAGGCGGAGAGTTTCGGCGCTGACATATTGCGGCTCTGCGTCAAGGTCGGTGGCGTGCTGACCGGAGAGCACGGGGTCGGCATCGAGAAGCGCGACCTGATGCCGGAAATGTTCAACCAGATCGACCTCGACCAGCAGATGCGCGTCAAATGCGCCTTCGACCCCAACCATCTTTTGAATCCCGGCAAGGTCTTCCCGCAATTGAGGCGATGCGCCGAGCTCGGGCGGATGCACGTGCATCGCGGGAAAGTGGCGTTTCCGGACATTCCGAGGTTTTGAGCGCGTATGTTAGCGCTTGAACACCCCCCTCTGTCCTGCCGGACTTCTCCCCCTCAAGGGGGGAGATTGGCAGCTTCGGCGCCTCGCCCTCCCGTTAACACTGGAGATTGGCGAAGCCCGACGCAGCATCCGATCTCCCCCCTTGAGGGGGAGATGTCCGGCAAGACAGAGGGGGGCGCGAAGGAACACGACGTTCCCGCATTTGCAAATGCCGCGTCCGTCCCATGACCACCTTCACCCCGTCAACAGCCGCGGAAACCCTATCCACCGTCGCTTGGGCAGCCGCCGAAGACTCGCCGCTCGAAATCCTCGGCCACGGCTCCAAGCGCGGTATCGGCCGGCCGCAGCAGAGCGAGCATACGCTCGACCTTTCCAAACTCTCCGGCGTCATGCTTTACGAGCCGGCCGAACTGGTGCTGTCGGCAAAAGCCGGCACGCCGCTGGCCGAAATCGAAAGCCTGCTTGCCGAAAACGGCCAGCAACTTGCCTTCGAACCGATGGATTACGGCCCGCTGCTCGGCGGTGAGCCAGCGCGAGGCACGATCGGCGGCGCACTCGCCGCGAACCTTTCCGGCCCGCGCCGGCTGAAGGTGGGTGCTGCGCGCGACCATATCCTTGGCATAGCGGCCGTTTCCGGGCGCGGCGAGGCCTTCAAGTCCGGCGGCCGCGTCGTCAAGAACGTCACCGGCTATGATCTGTCCAAGCTGATGGCCAACAGCTGGGGCACGCTGGCGGTGCTCACCGACGTCACCTTCAAGGTGCTGCCTGCTGCCGAGACCGAAGTCACGCTTGCCATCCGCGGCCTGCTCGACGATCACGCCGCCGCCGCCATGGCGCTGGCGCTGGGTTCCAGCGCCGAAGTGTCGAGCGCTGCCCACCTTCCCGAACGGGTCGCAGCCAGGGTCGCCGGCGGCAGTCTCGGCAGCGATGCCGCGACGCTGCTGCGCATCGAGGGCTTCGGCCCGTCGGTCGCTTACCGCATTGCCGCGCTGAAAGACCTGCTGAAAAACGCTGGGCCGCTGCAGGAGATTTCCGGTTCGGTCTCGTACTCGGTCTGGCGCAATGTCCGCGACTGCGCGCCGTTCGCCGATGGCAGCGAAAGGCCGGTGTGGCGCGTCTCGATGGCGCCGTCGCGGGGCCACCAGATGGTGCTGGCGCTGCGCATGCAGGCCCCGGTCGATGCCTTCTATGATTGGCAGGGCGGGCTGATCTGGCTGCGCATGCAGCAGGACGATCCCGAGGCAGGCCTGTTGCGCAGCCTGATCAGAAAACACGGCGGCGGCCATGCGACGCTGGTGCGCGCAACCCCTTCGCACCGCGCCGCCGTACCGGTGTTCGAACCGCAAGCGCCGCAACTGGCAGCACTGTCGGCGCGGCTGAAGGCCGAATTCGACCCGAAGAATATCCTCAATCCCGGCCGTATGGTGCCGGGCGCAAGCTCTGCTACTCTCGCGCCGGCAACCGAGGGAGGAGCACAATGAGCGATCCAGGCCAAAACGGTACGTCACGCCAGACCGACCGCTGGCTGGAGCCCGGCCCGACCAACGCGCTGGTCATCTACATCCTCTATCTCGCCGGCCTGGCCATCGGCGTCAGCGGCATTGTCGGCATCGTCCTGGCCTATATCAATCGCGGCAAGGCCGGCGGCTTCGTCGAAGGCCACTACACATTCCTGATCCGCACCTTCTGGATCGGCCTGCTCTATGCACTGATCTCGGCGCTGCTGATGATCGTGGTCATCGGTGTCGTGCTGATGGTTGCCGTTGCCGTCTGGTTCATCGCCCGCTGCATTCTCGGCCTGCAGGCGCTGCAGCGCGGCGAGGCGGTCAAGAACCCGGAAAGCTGGTTTCTGGGATTATGAGCATGATCCCCAAAACTGGGTACCGGTTTTGGGAAAAGATCATGCTCAAACGGTAGGGATTCGTTTACGTGCAGACCAATTTCTCAGCTGCCCAGCTCGCCGATCCGCATGTCGCGGAATCGGAGAAGATCCTGCGCAAATGTGTGCATTGCGGCTTCTGCACCGCCACCTGCCCGACCTATGTGACGCTCGGCAACGAACTGGATTCGCCGCGCGGCCGGATTTATCTGATCAAGGACATGCTGGAAAACGGACGGCCGGCCGACAAGCAGATCGTCACCCATATCGACCGCTGCCTGTCCTGCCTCGCCTGCATGACCACCTGCCCGTCGGGCGTCAACTACATGCATCTGGTCGACCACGCCCGCGTCCATATCGAGCAAACCTACAAGCGTCCGCTGGCCGATCGCCTGACACGCGCCATGCTGGCCTTCGTGCTGCCCTACCCCTCGCGTTTCCGCGCGGCGCTCAAGCTGGCGAAGCTCGGCCAGCCATTCGCCGGCCTGTTTGAGAAAATCCAGGCATTGAAGCCTTTGGGCGCGATGTTGAAGCTGGCCCCGGCGTCGGTCCCGGCAGTCTCGCCGATGGCCTCGCCGGGCGTCCATGCCGGGCAGGGCGCGAAGAAAAATGGCCGTGTCGCCATCCTCACCGGCTGCGCGCAATCCGTGCTCGATCCCGGCATCAACGACACGACGATTTCGCTGCTGACCCGGCTTGGCGTTGAGGTCGTGGTGGCCGCGGGCGAGGGCTGCTGCGGCGCGCTGGTGCATCATATGGGGCGCGAGGACGCTGCCTTGGCGTCGGCCCGACGGAACGTCGACGCCTGGACGCGCGCCATCGAGCAGGGCGGACTCGACGCCATCGTCATCACCGCATCCGGGTGCGGCACCACCATCAAGGATTACGGCTTCATGCTGCGCCTCGATCCGGCCTATGCCGACAAGGCTGCGCGGGTCTCGGCGCTGGCCAGGGACATCACCGAATATCTGGCAAGCCTCGACCTGCCCGAGCCGGTCCGCAAGCCGGGCACCATCGTCGCCTATCACTCAGCCTGCTCGATGCAGCACGGCCAGAAGATCACCCGCCAGCCGAAGGAGCTTCTGGTCCGTGCCGGCTTCGTCGTGCGCGAGCCGCGCGAAGGGCATCTTTGCTGCGGTTCGGCCGGCACCTACAACATCCTGCAGCCCGAGATTTCGGCGACGTTGCGCGACCGCAAGCTCAGGAATATCGAGGCGACCGGTGCTGAAATCGTCGCCACCGGCAATATCGGCTGCATCACCCAGATCGCTTCCGCCGCCAAGCTGCCGGTGGTGCATACGATAAAGCTGCTGGACTGGGCCTATGGCGGCGAGCCGCCAAAATTGGTTTGATTGCTGCGCACCCGCCGATGAGACTGCCGAGATGCCCAACCCAAAGTCAGAAGAGATTGGAACCGTCGTTCGGCTGCTGTCGGACAGATCGCCGGCGACGTTCCAGGCCAGCTATGGCGAATGCCAGACAATCATCGCTCGTCATCTCAAGGATGGGTCCGAATTCCTGTTTGCGCTCATAAGGGCAGCGGTACAAGCCGACGTCCAGCAAGACAATCTGATTATCGACGCCGTTTCGTTTCTCGACGACGCGCATTTGGCTCGTCTGGCATTTTTCCTGCAAGAGGAAGTGAAACGCGGAATAGACGTGGAGGATCTGCTGGCTCACGTCGCCTTGCAGGCGCCGGAATTGTTTCCAGACAGTACCTTGGGCGACATTCCCGATTTCGCAGACTGGCTGACGCATGATGATCCTCGTTCGTCCCCGGCATGTCATCATTTCAGCTTTGAGGAAGGCGCTCCGAGCGACATGTCTTTTCCGACGCATCGCAATCATCCTACCTGGCATCTGCCGGCGACTGGCAGGCCACTTACGGTCGGCGGCGAAGGATCGGCAGTGTGCCCGACCTGTCGAGAGCGACTGATACATCTGATTACGCTGGACGATCTTGGGAATGAGCTGACGATGCCTCTTCCCAGACTCCGTATCGAGACCTGTGCGAATTCTCTCGAACCGACCTATTATTCCCACGACGCTGCCGGTGTGCCGACGCCGATCGCGCCTCTGCATTCGCCCTACATTGAGAGGCTTGCAAAGGCCGCCGAGAAAAGAACTGTTCGGTTGGCACCGACCCCTGAACGGTGGCTCAGGCAGTCGTACGGGATAAGCAATTCAAGGCAAAACCTGTTTCGGCTTGGTGGGCTGCCGTCATGGATTCAGGGACCGCAGTTTCCAGTCGTTCCCGGAACGGACCGGGAAATGAAATTTCTTCTTCAGTTCGATTCACTCGCCGGTTTCTTCTGGGGCAGCGGCGGCGTGCTCTACGTCTTCTGGGATGACGAGTCCCGGATCACCTGCCATGTGCCGCAATACACGTGACGAAGGCGCCTACTCCGCCGCCAGCCGGTCTGCCGTGCCGTAGGTTGCCTGATAGCGGGCACGCTGCCGGCTGAGGGCCACCATCGTGTTGCGCAGCAGGATCGCCACCGTGATCGGGCCGACGCCGCCCGGCACCGGCGTGATCCACGACGCGACATGCCTGACGCTCTCGGCATCGACGTCGCCGACGATGCGGCTCTCGCCGTCCGGCCCGATTTCCGAATTGATGCCGATATCGATGACGGCGGCGCCCGGCTTGACCATGTCGGCCTTGATCAGCCGCGGTTTGCCGACCGCGACGAACAGTGCGTCGGCGCGGCGTGCGTGTGCCGCCACCGAACGCGTCATGTGGTGACAGACGGTCACCGTCGCGCCTTCGCTCATCAAGAGGAACGCGATCGGCTTGCCGACGATCTCGGAATGGCCGACGACCACCACCTCGAGCCCCTTGAGGTCGAGGCCGGTTTCCCTGAGCAGTTCGACCGAAGCGGCGGCGGTGCAGGGCGCCAGGTCGAGCTGGTTGTAGACGATGTTGCCGATCGAGGCCGGATGCATGCCCTCGACATCCTTGAGCGGATGCACCGCCGCCTGCAGCGTCTTGATCGGAATGTGCACCGGCACCGGCCGCTGGATGATGATGCCGGTGACGCGCGGGTCGGCGTTAAGCCCGTGGATTGCCGCTTCCAGCTCGCCGGCGGTGATGTCGGCGCGAAAGCGCCTTTCCTCGAAGCCGATGCCGGCCAACCCGGCCTTGGCGCGCTGGTTGCGGACATAGACATCGACCGCGGCGGTATCGCCGACGGTGACCGACACCAGCTTGGGCGGAAAGCCTTCGGCGGTGGCGATCGCCGCGTCCTCGCGCACGCCGGCGATGATGCGTTGAGCAACCGGGCCGCCTCTGAGATAGCGGCTGTCGTCGGAAAGGGACATCGGGATGGGGCCTTTATCTGGATTTTAGCCGCCACATAGCAAAGCAACCGCGAAAAGGCAGCGCGAAAAGCGAACCGCCATGCCGGTCGCGCGACGTGCCGGCAAAATCTTCCCGTCAATTCCTGCTGGCGGAAACAAAAAGGGCAGCACGGCTTGCCGCGCTGCCCTTTCGTGACTGGCCGCATCCCCACACGGCCCGTCCCCCGTTATTCAATGCTCCCGAGGCTTCTGAGCAGAATCATCGATGAGGTCAACCGCAGATTACATGACTACAACCGTCGTGCCAACATTGACCCGCTCGTAAAGGTCGACCACGTCCTCGTTGCGCATGCGGATGCAGCCCGACGACACCGCGCCGCCGATCGTCCAGGGCTGATTGGTGCCGTGGATACGGTACTCAGTCGAGCCGAGATAGAGCGCGCGTGCGCCGAGCGGGTTTTCCATGCCGCCGGCGAGATAGGTCGGCAGATAACGGCCCTTGGCGGCTTCGCGGGCGATCATCACCGCCGGCGGCCGCCAATCCGGCCAGACGCGCTTGTTGGTGATCTTGTGGGTGCCGGACCATTCGAAGCCCGGCTTGCCGGTGCCGACGCCATAACGCCGCGCCTTACCGTTCTTCCCGACCAGATAGAGGAAATTCTCTCGCGTATCGATGACGATCGTGCCCGGCTTCTGCGGGCCGTCATAGGCGACTTCCTGCGGCAGATAGATCGGGTCGATCTGCGGCCGCATCACCATGCGCTTGGCCGGCGCCTGCACCGCTGCGGTGCGCAGCTGATCGGGTTCGGCCAGCCGCCGGTAGCGCCGTTGCGGCTGCGCCTCTTGCCGGCTCTGCCGCACGATGCCCGGGGCATGGCCGAGCTGCAGCACCCAGGGTGCCGAAAGATCCGGGCTGACCACCACCGGCGGCCTCTCCGCATAGCGGTCGTTGGCATTGGCGGCGCCGGCAGCAAGTACGGCCGCGGCGCCGAACAGTGGGAACAAGAATGTCTTCATCGCAACGCACCTTGATCGTCGAACATGCCGGGGTGCAAAGCCTCCCCGATTTCGCCGACATTGGGCGCGAAGCGGCAACCGAAACATGAATCGGAATGTGTAAAATGCCGATCTGTCAGTAAAGCTTTTGGTGTGGTTACCGCCCGGTTCAGGAATCTGGTAAAGCCGCGGTAAAGGCCGCGTCAAAACGCGTTAACGCCAAGACACGAACGGAATTCCGCCATGGATGAAAAGACAGGTCTGCTTGCCGGTCCCGACGGCATCGCCCGCTGCTTCTGGCACGGCAACCTGCCGGATTATCTGCACTACCACGACCACGAATGGGGCCGGCCGGTCGCCGACGACCGCCGCCTGTTCGAGAAGATCTGCCTCGAAGGTTTTCAGTCGGGCCTGTCCTGGCTGACCATATTGCGCAAGCGCGACAATTTCCGCGAGGCGTTTGCCGGCTTCGATGTCGACAAGATCGCCGCCTTCACCGACGCCGATGTCGATCGCCTGCTCGGCAATGCCGGCATCATCCGCCATCGCGGCAAGATCGTCTCGACCATCAACAACGCCAAGCGCGCCCGCGAACTCATCGACGAGGCCGGCTCGCTGGCCGCCTGGTTCTGGAAGTTCGAGCCCGGCCCGCACGAGCGGCCCGAGATCGTCGACCTCGCGCATTTGCGCGCCAATCCGACGACGGCCGTCTCGGTCCGCATTTCGAAAGAGCTGAAGAAGCGCGGCTGGAGCTTTGTCGGCCCGACCACCGTCTACGCCTTCATGCAGGCGATGGGGCTGGTCAACGACCATCTCGAGGGCTGCGTCTGCCGCGAGCCGGTCGAGGCGGAACGGAAAGCGTTCAAGCGGCCGAAATAGCGGCTCAGGCGCCGCCGGCGCCGGCCAGGAAAAACCCGGCAAGGATGGCCGCCAGCGCGGCGAACACCGGATAGATCACCAGCAGTCCGGTCATCAGCACGTCGCGCATGGTCGGTCCACTGCGCTGTTGCGCCGCGACCTCGAACGGTCCGGCGATTTGCTTCGTATTCGGGGCATAACCATCGGCCGGCCGCAGCCGGACCGAGGCGTCGCGTGCCCGGCTATCGATGATGTCGAACTTCTGTAGCGTGGCCATGGCCCCGAACCCCTTGTTTCGGCGCGCTTATCGGCCCGGATTGTGTCGGCACGATGCCGCGCGCATGGCACAATTGTTTTATTTGTGACGCGGTTTGTTTCGATCGCCCTGCCTGATGGCTTTGCGCTGCCCCTCATTGCCCTGCCGGGCATTTCTCCCCGTATAGTGACGGGGAGAAAGGACGCCTCCGCCGGTGGTTTCGCCAATCACAGCGTTGCACAAGTAGCGCCGAGGCTGCGACAACTCCCCTTCTCCCCGTCACTATACGGGGAGAAGGTGCCGGCAGGCGGATGAGGGGCGGCGCGACATTTGCGAACCAACTGGTCCCGCGACATCGCGGAAAAGCCGCAAACCCTTGCCTTCTCCGGGCTGCATCGGTAGGACACGCCGACCCGAAATAAGTCACCGTTTACATAGCAAAGTACCCATCCCATGGCCGACAAATCCGAAAAGATGAAAGCGCGGCTGCCGCGCGGCTTTGTCGACCGCGGCGCCGACGATCTGCGCACCGTCGAGAAGATGATGGCGACGATCCGCTCGGTCTTTGAGCTCTACGGTTTCGAGCCGGTCGACCAGCCGCTGATCGAATACACCGATGCGCTCGGCAAGTTCCTGCCCGACCAGGACCGGCCGAACGAGGGCGTGTTCTCGTTCCAGGACGACGACGATCAATGGCTGTCGCTGCGCTACGACCTGACCGCGCCGATGGCGCGCTTTGTCGCCGAGAATTTCGAGCGCCTGCCGAAACCCTATCGCAGCTATCGCTCCGGCTGGGTGTTCCGCAACGAGAAGCCCGGTCCCGGCCGCTTCCGCCAGTTCATGCAGTTCGACGCCGACACGGTAGGCACGCCGGGTGTCGCGGCCGATGCCGAGATGGCGATGATGATGGCCGACGTGATGGAGGCGCTCGGCATCAAGCGCGGCGACTACGTCGTCCGCGTCAACAATCGCAAGGTGCTCGACGGCGTGCTCGAGGCGATCGGCCTCGGCGGCGACGAGAACGCTGGCCGCCGGCTGCAGGTGCTGCGGGCGATCGACAAGCTGGACAAGCTGGGCGTCGAGGGCGTGCGCCTGCTTTTGGGCGCCGGGCGCAAGGACGAGAGCGGTGATTTTACCAAGGGCGCCGGGCTGGGTAACGCGCAAATCGATGTTGTGATCAGCTATTTCACGGTCATGGCGCAGCATGATCCCGAACAAATTGTCCAGACACTGGGATCTATCACCCCGGGGCTCAGCAATCTTGTCGAGGAAAGGAAACTCGAACATCTCGGCATAACGAATGCCTCGTTTGTCGAGGGTCTTGCAGAGCTGGAGCAGATAAGAACCATGGTCGCACAAAGCGGCTACGGTGAGGATCGCATTCGCATCGACCCATCCGTCGTCCGTGGCCTCGAATATTACACCGGCCCGGTCTACGAGGCCGAGCTGCTGGCCGAGATCCCCAACGAGGACGGCCAGATCGTGCGCTTCGGCTCGGTTGGCGGCGGCGGACGTTATGACGGCCTCGTCTCGCGC
This sequence comes from Mesorhizobium sp. M0207, assembly GCF_040321995.1. Classification (NCBI taxonomy): domain Bacteria; kingdom Pseudomonadati; phylum Pseudomonadota; class Alphaproteobacteria; order Hyphomicrobiales; family Phyllobacteriaceae; genus Mesorhizobium; species Mesorhizobium sp. M0207. The sequence continues at coordinate 2,574 of NZ_JAMYSQ010000035.1, read as the reverse complement.
TTCCGTAGCGAGCCGGTGCCGGCGACCGGTTTTTCCATCGGCGTCTCGCGCCTTATGACGGCGCTGAAGAACCTCGGCAAGCTCGACACTTCCGATGTCATCGCGCCGGTCGTCGTGCTGACCATGGACAAGGATACGGAAAGCCTCGGCCGCTACCAGAAGATGGTGGCCGAGCTGCGCGCCGCCGGCATCCGCTCGGAAATGTATCTCGGCGGCGCCGGCATGAAGGCGCAGCTGAAATATGCCGACCGCCGCGGTAGCCCGGTCGCCGTCATCCAGGGCGGCGACGAGCGCGCCAAGGGCGAGGTGCAGATCAAGGACCTGATCGAAGGCGCGAAGATGTCGGCCGACATCGCCGACAACGCCGAATGGCGCGCCGCGCGACCGGCGCAGGTGACCGTGGCGGAAGGCGATCTGGTCGCCGAGGTGAAGAAGATACTGGCGGCGCAGGCCGAGGAGCGGGCGCGTGGCAAGTAGGGCGCCGCTTCCTTCTCCCCTTGTGGGAGAAGGTGGCCGAGCGAAGCTCGGTCGGATGAGGGGTGTTCCAGGGAACGCCGACGCCTCATTTCTTCCGGCACCCCTCATCCGTCTTGGCGCTTCGCGCCAATCCACCTTCTCCCACAGGGGGAGAAGGGAAGGGCGCCTGCCGTGACCTCGCGCCCCGCCATCGCATCCGACATCACCAGCCTCTTCGCCGCGCGAAATACGCATGCGGTCGAAGTCGCGGTGCTGCAGCCGGCCGACCCGTTCCTCGACATGGCCGGCGAGGATTTGCGGCGCCGCATCTTTCTCACCGAGAGCGAGACCGGACAGACGCTTTGCCTGCGGCCGGAATTCACCATTCCGGTCTGCCTCGACCACATCGCCAGCCAGGCCGGCACGCCGCGCCGCTATTCCTATCTCGGCGAGGTGTTTCGCCAGCGCCGCGAGGGCGGCAACGAGTTCTTCCAGGCCGGCATCGAGGATCTCGGCGACCGCGACACGGCGGCCGCCGACGCCCGTTCGCTGGCCGATGCGCATGCGCTGCTGTCGCTGGTCCTGCCCGGCCGGGAACTGGCGGTGACGCTCGGCGACCAGACCATCTTCGAGGCGGTGCTGGCAGCACTTGGCCTGCCGCGCGGCTGGCGCATGCGGCTGGCCCGCGCCTTCGGCTCGGCGCCGATGCTTGAGGCCGCCCTTGCCGATCTGGCCAATCCACCGCGCAACAGCCAGCTTGCCGGCGCGGTCGCCGCGCTTGTCCTTGATGGCGATCTCGATGGTCTTTCGGCGCATGTCGCCGGCGGCATGGAAGAGGCTGGCCTGTCGGCAACGGCCGGGCGTTCGCCGTCCGAGATTGCGCGGCGCCTGATCGAGAAGGCCGAACTGCGCAGCGTGCGGCTGTCGAACGAGGCATTCGCGGCGCTAGAGAGTTTCCTGGCAATCGACGTGCCGCTCGACAGCGCCGCCGGAGCGCTCCAACGTTTTGCAGCCGATGCCGGGCTTTCACTGGGGGCTGCGCTGGAGAATTTCGCAGCCCGCGCCGCGGCCATCGAAAGCCTCGGCCTGCCGATGTCTGAAATCAGCTACGACGCCGCCTTCGGCCGGCCGCTCGATTACTACACCGGCCTGGTCTTCGAGATCGCGGCGCAGGATGGCGACCGGCCGCTCGCCGGTGGCGGCCGCTACGACCGGCTGCTGACGCTGCTCGGCGCCAAAACGCCGATCCCCGGCGTCGGTTTTTCCGTCTGGCTCGACCGCATCGAGGCGCTGCGGGAGACGGCGCCATGATCACGCTGGCGATCCCGTCGAAAGGCCGGCTCAAGGAGCAGGCGCTGGAGGTGCTGGCCAAGGCCGGGCTTGCCGTCAGCCTGCCCGGCGACGAGCGCAAATATCGCGCCCGCATCGACGGCCTTGACGGCGTCGAGATAGCATTCCTGTCTGCCTCGGAGATATCAGGCGAAATCGGCCAGGGGTCGGTCGATCTCGGCATCACCGGCGAGGACCTTTTGCGCGAAAACCTCGCCGATTGCGAGACGCGCGCCGAAATCATCGCCCGCCTCGGTTTCGGCAATGCCGATGTCGTCGTCGCCGTGCCCGACATCTGGCTCGATGTCGACACCATGGCCGACCTCGACGACGTCGCCGCCGATTTCCGCCAGCGCCACGGCCGCCGGCTCAGGATCGCCACCAAATACTGGCGCCTGACCCAGCAGTTCTTTTCGCAAAAGCACGGCATCCAGGTCTACCGCATTGTCGAAAGCCTTGGCGCCACCGAAGGCGCGCCGGCGGCCGGATTGGCCGATATCGTCGTCGACATCACCACGTCAGGCGCGACGCTGCGCGCCAACCATCTCAAGGTGCTGGCCGACGGCGTCATCCTGCGCTCGCAGGCCTGCCTCGTGGCGTCGAGGAAGATGCGTTCGGCGACGGACGAGGCCGTGTTGCGCGATATTGCGGGCAGGATGGCATCGGTGAACGCAGGCTGACGACCAGCCGATCTCCCCCCTGTTTGGACCGGAGACATCGCGAACAGGTGTGCGAGGACATCGCGAACAGTGCTCCATGCTATCTCTCGACGAGGTTGAGGTCGATGGT
>NZ_JAMYSQ010000034.1:0-56762 GCF_040321995.1 Mesorhizobium sp. M0207 | reverse complement strand
CGGATAAGGTGTTCCACGGACGGCTCCCTTGTTTGAGATCTCAACGAACTCATTCTGGCACATCCGATGCCGTCGGGCGCCGTCCACCCCATCATGCCGTGACCTTAGCCGAGGGGTGCAGCGGAGCAGGATGCTGCACCGCTGCAGCGCTCTGATGTAGCGGCATGGATCCTGGGATCTGCGCCGCGTCGCTTCGCTCCTTGCTTCGCCCCAGGATGACGAAACGACGGGCGCCTCGGCCAATCTCCAAAGTGTACGATCCGCCGGCGCAAAAACCGTCCAAATGTCAACCTTCCGCGCCCGGGAACCTAATGCACCGCAGCGTACATGATCTTCTCCTCCGTCGCCTCGGCAGGCGAGAACTCCTCGACGATGCGGCCTTGCCGGCAGACCAGGATGCGGTCGGACAGGTTCATGATCTCCGGCAGGTAGGACGAGATGACGACGACGGCGAGGCCCTCGTCGGCCAGCCGGTTGATGATCTGGTGGATCTCGGCGATGGCGCCGACATCGACGCCGCGCGTCGGCTCGTCGAAGATGACGATGCGCGGCTTTTGCACCAGCCCCTTGCCGATCACCACCTTCTGCTGGTTGCCTCCGGAAAGCTCGACCACGCGCGCATTATCGTTGATCGCCTTGACGTTCAGCGTCCTGGTCCATTCGGCAGACAGCGCCCGCATCTCCTGCGCGTTGATTACCCAGCTCTTTTCCCGCCCCGCCGCTAAAAAGCCGCCGAACAGGTTCTCGGCGACGTCCATCGTCTCGAAAATCCCCTCGCTCTTGCGATCTTCGGTGACATAGACGATGCCGTCCGCCACCGCCTCGCTCGGCACGAGATAGCGCACCGGCCGGTCGTCCAGCTCGATGGTGCCGCCGCGCAGGAAATCGCGCTTGTAGATGCCGGAGACGATCTTGAATGTCTCGGTGCGGCCCGAGCCGATCAGCCCGAACACGCCGGTGATCTGGCCCTCGAAGATCGAGAAGGAATTGTTGCGCACGACATTGCTCATCGAGATGTCCTGCACCGACAGCACCTTCTTGCCGGCCTTGCGCAGCCTGGTCTCGTCGCGCTGGCTGTAGAGCTGCCCCGACAGCGTGCGCCCGACCATCGCAGCGACGATCCTGTCGCGATCGAAGGCGGCGGTATCGTCGGTGATCACCAGCTCGCCGTCGCGCAGGATGGTGATGCGGTCGGCGATATCAAGCGCCTCCTCGAGCGCATGGCTGATGAAGACGATCGACACGCCCCTTACCTTGAGCCGGCGGATCAGCGCGAAGAAGTGCCGCTTTTCCTCTGGCGTCAGCGTCGCCGTCGGCTCGTCGAAGATGATGATCTCGGCATTGTGGTGGACGGCGCGCGCGATCTCGACCATCTGCCGCTTGGCCGCGCCCAGCGTCGCCACCATGGCATTGGGGTCGACGGGAAAATTCAGCGACTGCAGGAACTGCTGCGCCGAGATGTAGGTGCCGCGCAGCCGGTTGAGAAAGCTCTCCGTGCCGAGATAGAGGTTCTGCGCCACCGTCATCGACGGCACCAGGCTGGTTTCCTGGAACACCATGGCGATGCCGGCTTCAAGTGCCGCATGCGGCGAGGCGTAGGCGATCTCCTGACCCTTGTGGAACATCTTTCCCGATGTCGCGTCGACAACGCCGGCGATGATCTTGGTCAGCGTCGATTTTCCGGCACCGTTCTCGCCGAGCAGCGCGTGGATCTCGCCCTTGCGCAGTTCGAAGCTGACATTCTTCACCGCGGGCACGCCGCGATAGGTCTTGGTCACGTTCTCCAGGCGGACGATCGGTTCCATCAGCGATGCCCTCCTGAAGTCAGGTCGATGGCCAGCAGGCAATCGCCGCCTTTCGAGGCAATGAACAGGCGACCGTCTGTCTCCGCCACGCTGCAGATGCCGTGGCGCGTGCCGTTGGCGCGGCTGTGCAGGCTGAATTGCGGCCGCATCTCCCGATCGAGCCTGACCACCAGCCCGTAGGAGCGGCTCGGCGACCACGGCTTGTGGATGCCCATAGTGCGGATGCCGCCGCATTGCAGCGGCTCGAGGAAGCTGCGGTTGGAGGCGAGTGCCGGCGCGATCCAGTGTTGCGGAGACACTTGCGCCAGCATGTCGTTCCGATAGCGCGTTTCCTGCAGCACGAATTCGATCAGACGGTTGCGGGGCGCAAACAGCGCCAGCCAGGCACCGCCATCGGCGGCGGGCGATAGCCGCGCGGGATAGCCGGGCAGATGCGCCAGCACCGTCGAGCGGCTGCCTGTCGCGCCGTCGAAGCGGACGAGTTGGTGCCGCCAGCTCTCGCCGACCAGCACGTCCTTGCCGGTTGGATGCAGCCCATAGGGAAAGGCGATGTCACCGGCGAGCTTGCGGAATTCGCTGCCTGCCGGATCGCGCTTCCACAGCGAACCCGACGCACCCTTCTTCATCAGATCGGCGGCCCATTCCGACGGCACGTGTTCGGCCGAGCCATTGGCCAGCCAAAGCGTGCCATCTTCCGCGTAGGCGAGTGCTGTTATGCAGCGGATCTCGGCCGGCAGGGCGGCCTCCTTGCCTGCAATCAGCAGCCTGCCGCTTTCGAGCCCGACCGTCAGTTCGCTGGCGGGCGAGCGCGCGAGCGCTGTGGCCACGGCCGGAAATGTCTCGACCAGAACAGGCGCGCCACCGGCGGCGAGCGCGTAGAGGGCATTGCCGCTGGACGCCAGCAGCCGGCCGTCGGCGACCAGCAGATTGTCGGGCTCGGGCAGTTCGGCGAAGGCCGCAACATCGTCCAGCAGCGTGTTCGGCCTGAAGGCACCGTCGAGCGGCGGGATGGTAACCGCCTTGCCGCGGAAGATGTCGAGGATCGGGTCCAGCATCATGGCTTGGCACCCCAGTAGGAAGCGGGGCTGGTCCAGTTCGGGTCGGCGCCGGCAATCCTGTAGCGGCCGATCCGGTTGTTGAGGATGCCGCCGACGAACAGAAAACCCTTATGCTCGCGCATCGAAGTCACCATCGGATGCGCGGCGCCCGACAGGTCGCCCATCGCCTCGACGATGCCGCCGTTCTCGTTGAATTTTACCACACCGCCGGTGTTGATGTTGGGAAAAAGCCATTCGTCCTGCGGCAGCCGGCGCGTCATGCGCTTGCGCATGTCGGGATGGCGCAGCGACAGGTCGAAGCTCGGCGTGCGCATGCCGAGCCAGGCCATCCAGTAATTGCCGTCGGAGGCACGGTTGATGTTGTCGGGGTAGCCCGGCATGTCGCGGATGACGCATTCGGCAACGCCCGCCTTCGGCCCTTCCAGCCAGTAGCGGTGCACGCGGCAGGCCCAGCTTTCGGCGAAGAACAGCGACTTCCCGTCATGCGCCATGCACACGCCATTGGTGTAACGGTAGCCGTCGAGCAGCGTTCTCGTCGAGCCGTCCCTCGGGTCATAGACAAGCAGCCGCCCGGTGGCGCGGTTCTCGATCGAGTCCAGCGCCCAGTCGTGCGCGTCATAGCGCTTGGTGGAATCGGTGAAGTAGATGCGGCCGTCCGGCGCGATGTCGCAATCATTTGGGTCGCGCAGCCGCGCATCGTCGACGATCGAGGTCCAGGAGCGCGACGTTTCCGCCGAAAGCCGCTTCACCTCGCGCTGCGGCGAAACCGAATAAAGCCCCATCGCGCCGACGCAGCTGATCAGATTGCCTGTCTTGTCGAAGGCCAGGCCGAGTGGAAAGCCGCCAATATGCGCAAAGACCTCCGAGCGTTTGTAGTCCGGCGCGAAGAAGCGGACGATCTCGCCATGCCTGGTGCCGCAATAGAGATGGTCGTCGCGGTCGAGGATGACGTCTTCCGGCCCTTCCAGCTCGCCGAGCCCGATATGGTCAGCCCCAGACAGCCGGTTGTCGAGCTCGTAGGGGGTGCCCGAGCCCGGTGCGGCCGACTGCGTTGCGCCCATTTTCAGATAGACCGGTGCGACGTAGACCTCGTCCAGCACCTTGTGTCGGTTCTTCAGCCAGCGAATGTCGATGGTGACGGCGACGGCCAGCATGATGCCCAGCACCATCTGGTTGGTGCCGGTGCCATAGCCCAGCCGGATCAGCCCGTTGGTCATCGTCAGCACGATGATTGCGCCCATCAGCCCCTTGATCACCGAACCGCGGCCGCCGCCCAGGCTGACGCCGCCGACGACCGCCGCTGTCAGTGCCATGACCTCGAGGTTGAGGCCTGTGCCCGGCCCTGCCCCGCTCAGCCGGCAGGCAATGAGGAAGCCGCCTAGCGAGGCGCAGAAGCCGGAGAACACATAAGTCATGAACACGGTGCGGCGTACGCGGATGCCGGCATTGTGAGCCGATCGCCGCGACCCGCCCACCGCCTGCACATGCCAGCCGGGCCGCGAGCGCGTCAGCGCGACATGCGTAATAATCGCCAGGATAATCGCCGCCCACACCGCAACCGACAGGCCCCAGAAGGTGTCGTCGCCGATGAAGTCCAGCACATCCGATGTGGCATCGGAAAGCTGGACGTCGGCGGCATAGGTGGTGACCAGTATGTCGAACAGCGCCCGCCCGAAGATGAAGGTGACCAGTGTCGTCAGGAAAGCGCGCAGCCTGAAATAGCCGATCAGGTAACCGTTGATCGCGCCGAACAGCAGGCCGGTGGCGATCGAGGCGGCCAGCGCCAGCCACACCGATTGTTCGAGGATGAAGAAGACGAAGACGGCGGAAAAGCAGGACAGCGCGAAGATCGAGCCGACCGAAAGGTCGATGCCGCCGCCAAGCATGACCACCGTCATGCCGGTGACTACCAGCGAGAACTCGCCGAGCTGGCGGGTCGATTCCTGTAGCGACATCGGCTTGAAGAAGCCGGGAATGATCGAACCGAACACGCCGAGCGTCGCCACCAGCGCCAGGAAGGGAATGGCGTTGTCGGTCCAGCGTTTGCTCAATATCTCGCCGACGAGATGGTCGGGCACGAGATTGTAGCGCCAGGACTGGAGGCGTTCGCGAAAGGACATCGGTTGCTGCTATTCGAGAGAAAAGGGAAAAAGGGGCCGGGCTATCCGCAGAACAATCGCCTCAGGTTTGCGCTGCCCCTCACCCTTACCCTCTCCCCGTATAGAGACGGGGAGAGGGGGTCGCCAGCGTTGGAGCGTATCCCTTCTCACCGTCACTATACGGGGAGAAGGTGCCGGCAGGCGGATGAGGGGCAGCGCGAAGCTCAGGAAAGCCGGCCTACTTGGCCGCAGCTTGGGCTTGCAGTGCTTTCAAGTCCCAGCAGCTGTCCGGCTTGAGGTCGGCCTTGGTTGTCGCCTTCTCCAGCGTGTAGATGTAGGTGTGCGAGGTGCCGGCCGGCTGGCCACTCTGCAACAGGAACTTGATGACGGCGTTCATGTCACCCGACTGGCGGGCAAGGTCGGTCATCACCACCGCGCCATAGGTGCCGTCCTGCAGCTTGTCGCAGTCGGCGGTCTTTTCGCCACCGCCGGTGGTGACCAGAAAGACTTTGCCCTCGAGCTTGGCATCGCGGATCGCAGCCGATGCGCCGGTCGCGTCACCATCCCAGAAATCGATGATGGCGCAGATGTCGGGGTTCTGCTGCAGCATCGTCGTCGTCACGTTGCGCGAGGTCGTCGCATCCCAGTTGGAGTCCGGCTTGGCCACGACCTTGAAGTCGGGGTTCTTGTCCAGCACCTTCATGATGCCGGCATACTGGTAGAGGCTCGACGAGTTGGCCTGGTCGCCCTGCACCAGCCCGATCTTCTTGGAGGAGTTCGGCCCACAACCCTTGATCGCCGCTTCGGCTTCCAGCTGGCCGAGCCGATCCCAGTCGCTGCCGACAAAGGCATCGGCCGGGAAGTTCGCCGGATTGTCGACCAAAAGCACATAGGTGCCGGCCGCCTGCGCCTTCTTCATCAGCTTGGCATAGGAGTTGAGGTCCGGCGAGTGGATGATCAGCACGTCCGGCCTGGCGTCCGACGAGATTGCGTCGGTTATCGCCTGCGCGCCGGCATCGACCACCCAGTTCGGGTCACGCGTCTCGAACACGCCGCCCCAGGCCTCGACCTCCGTCTTCAGGTAATGCGCCCAGCCCTGTGCCAGGTCGAAGCCCATCGCCATCGGCACCAGCATCACACGCTTGCCCTTGAGCGCTTGCGAATAGGCGGCCGGACCCGGATCTTCTGCAGCGAAGCCCGGCGCCACGAAGGCGGAGATGGCAAGCGCTGCCGCGGCAGCCATAAATGTCCTGATGATTTTCATGTCACATCCTCTGGTTTGGTATGTCGTTCGCGGCCGGCCCCAACCGTTCGCGTCAGTCTAAATGTCGCCCTGCTGCGCGGTCTGCTCGTCGCGCGGATTGATGAACCCATCGACGATGATCGCCGCCAGCAGGATCGCGGCCTTGATCAGGTTCTGATAGAGCAGCGGAATGTCGATGATGGTCATGGCGTTGAGCAGGATGCCGATCAGCGCGGCACCCACCAGCACGTTGCGCACCCCGCCCCGCCCGCCAGACAGACCGATGCCGCCGATCACCGCCACCAGCACGATGTCGTAGAGCAGCGTGGAATTGACGATGCGGGTGTTGATTGAATGCAGGCTGGCCGCAGTGAGCAGGCCGGCAACCAGCGAGACCAGGGCCGACAGCACGTAGCGCAGCACCAGCATCGGGCGCACTGGAATGCCGATATTGCGCGCCGCGACCGGGTTGTCGCCGGCGAAATAGACGTAGCGGCCCCATTTGGTGTAGCGCAGGAACAGAAAGAAGGCGAAAGCCAGCCCGGCGAAGACAAACACCTCGACCGGGACGTCGAGGAAACGCAGCCCGCCCAGAAGCTCGACCCAATGGCCGGGCGGCACCGGCACGGCGTCCTGCGTGATCAATTGTGAACGCACATAGCCGAAGACGAAGGACGCGGTCGCCAGCGTCACGAAGATCGCCGGGACCTCGGCGTAGGCGACCAGGATTCCGTTCAACAGCCCGATGGCGAGAACACCGGCGAGCACATAGGCGAAGGCCAGCCCGTCGGGCATCCCCGAATTCAGCAGTTGCAGATACCACGCGACCGACATCGCCATGATCGCCACCGCCGACAGGTCGATGCCCCTGCCGATGATGACGACCGCCATGCCGAGCGCCAAGATGCCCAGCACCGAGACCGAGCGCACGATGGCAACGAGATTGTTCGAATTGATAAACCCGGGCAGTCCGATGGCGGCGGCAATGAACAGCACAACCGCGATGGCAAAGACAATGCCCTCCTGGTTAAGGCTTCTCCAGTTTCGCCAGCCGGTCGCGTTCATTGCCCGCTTTCACCCGCGATGGCTACGCCCTGCTCCCTCTGCGGCCATCGGAACGAAAGCTAATCGGCTCAAGACCAATTCGTCAAATGAATCCGCGCATTGCAGGCCGGCTTGCGAGGAAATTCCGCGCTTGGATGCACCGATTGGCGAGGCTGGCGCAATGCCGGGAACTCAAGCTGTTTTGCAATTGATCGCGCCGATCGAAGCGCCGGCAAAGGTTTGCTCCGGAACGAGCGAAGCAGGCATAATTTATGTCCGCGATTGCCGCTGGATTCCTGTGTCAAATCCGCAAAACATGGCCCGAGACCTCGGCGCCGGCAGCCTTCGGCAACGCCAGGAAGCGACACGAGGCGACGAGCCCGATTGCGCCGATCGCCACGAAGGCAAGTCGGAAGTCGACGAGATCGAGCGCCGCAGCGCCCCTGGCGATCTGCGACAGGTTGAGCAGTGCCGCGGCGACCGCTACGCCGAACAGCATCGCTATCTGCTGCAGCATGCTGGACAGCGTCGCCGCCGAACTACGCTGCTGTGAGGCCACATCGGCGAAGGCCAGCGTGTTCAGCGCGGTGAACTGCATCGAGCGCGAAAGGCCGGCGATCAGCATCAGCACCACCACCAACGCTTGCGGCGTCTGCGGCGAAAGCGCCGCGCAGGCCATGATCGACAAGGAAGCGATCACCCCGTTGACGATCAGCACCGAACGGAAGCCGAAGCGCCTCAGCGTCGGCGTCGTCACCGCCTTCATACCGAGATTGCCGAGGAAATAGGCCAGGATCATCATGCCCGCATCGACCGGGCTCAGGCCGAAGCCGACCTGGAACAAAAGCGGCAGCAGGAACGGCGTGGCGTTGATGGCGATGCGGAAGATCGTGCCGGCCGACAGCGTCGAGATGGCAAAGGTCTGCACCTTGAAAGCTGTGAGATCGAGCAGCGGATGGTTGGCGCGTTGCAGATGCCGCACCGCCAGCCAGCCGACCAAAATGCCCGTGCCGAGCAGTGCCACGGTCGGCAACACACCCTTTTGCGGATGCGCGATGCGCTCGAGGCCATAGAGCATCGCGGCGAGCCCCACCGAGGTCAGCAGGAAGCCCGGCCAGTCGAGCGGCTTGGCTCCGGCTTCGCGGTCCCCAGGGATAAAGCGGGCGACCAGCGCCAAACCGGCAACCCCAAGCGGAATGTTGATGAAGAAATTCCAGTGCCAGGAGAGATAAGTGGTGATGAAGCCGCCAAGCACCGGCCCGACCACCGGCGCAAACAGCGCCGGCCAGGTGATCAGCGCCGTGGCGTTGAGAAGCTCGGATTTCGGCGCGTTGCGCAATACCAGGATGCGGCCGACCGGCGTCATCAGCGCGCTGCCCAGGCCCTGAACCGCGCGTGCGGCGACGAACTCGGCCAGGTTCTGTGAGATGCCGCAAACGAGCGAGGCCAATGTGAACAGGGCGATCGCCACGAGGAAGATGTTGCACGCGCCAAAACGGTCGGCAACCCAGCCGGACAGCGGCACGAACACCGCCATGGTCAGCATATAGACGGTGATGCCGATGCTCATCGCCACCGCCGGCACGCCGAAGGATTCTCCCATCTGCGGCAGCGACGTCGAGATGATGGTCGAATCCAGAAGCTGCATGAAGAAGGCGACGGCGACGATCAGCGCCACCCGCCGGGCTTGCCGCGCCGCCGGCGCGGTTTCGGGCAAGGCTTTGTTTTCGGGAATGGCGGTCATGCACAGAACTGTCCGAAGGGGAATTTTCACCCGCTCCATCGGCAACCGCACAATTGTCCGGCAAACCGATGACGCACCGGCTTCAACAGCATCTGGCCGGTGCCGTCCAGACCTGGTCCAACAAACTTTCGTGTGGCATCGCAGCCGGCCATGCGATGACCCGGCCCTGGCGCCGAACCGGCCTTTCACGATCCGCGATGATGCTTTGTGCCGCTGCCGGGGCGTCTTATGCGGCTTCGATCTTCTCCAGGAACAGGCTGAGCTGGTCCGGGTCCATGTGCACGACGTGCCTGTCTTCGGGATAGGCCAGGCTGTTCACATCGGCGACATATTCGGAGAAGGCAGCGATTCGTTCGGCCTGCAGGCGATCGTATTCGGCGGCGAAATTGCGATAGACCTTGGAATGGCGCGGCATGTGGCCACGGTTCTGGCCGAGGATGTCGTCGGCGAACAGATACTGCGCGTCACAGCCGGTGCCCGCTCCCATCGACAGCATGATCAGCGACGTGCGTTCCGAAATCGCCTTGGCCACCTCGACCGGTACCACCTCGATCTCGGCGCCGATCGCGCCGGCGGCCTCCAGTTGCTTCACCGCCTCGAACACCTGCATGGCGGTATCGGCGGTCTTGCCGACAGCCTTGAAGCCGCCCGTCCAGGTGGCGCGTGACGGGATGAGGCCGACATGGCCGATCACCGGAATGGCATCGTCGGCCATCCGCTTGATGGTGGCGTACCCGGCGCTGCAATAGACCGCATCGGCGCTGGCCTTGTAGAGCCGGAACGCCCAGCGGACGAAATCATCGGCGGTGCCGATTTCGAAGAAATTCTCGCCCGGCATGGTGAACAGGCTGGGTGCCGCATCGCGGTATTGCGGATTGAGTACCAGCTCCGGCGGCACCGAGACGATATCGACGCCGGCGCGTTCGGCGGCCTCGGCCTCGTCCATCGTCAGCACGCGCAGCATCGTCAGCTGCCGCTTGCCCTTCATGGCACGCAGATCTGCGACGGTCGGTCTTTTCCGGCTCATGGATTTTGGTCCCCTTTGCTACGTGACAGAAGGCCGGTCAGGCGATCTGGATCATCACCTTGCCAGCTTCGACCTTGACTGGATAGGTCGCGAGATTGACGCAAACGGGAGCGCCCTTCGCCTGGCCGGTCTTATAATTGAAGCGGCCATTGTGCTTGGGGCATTCGATGATGTCGTCCATCACAAGCCCATCGGCCAGATGCGCCTTCTCATGCGTACAAAACCCATCGGTGGCGAAGAATTCATCGTCCGGCGAACGGTAGATCGCGAAGGTGCGGCCGCCATGGTCGAAGCGGATGACATCTTCCTCTTCGACATCGTCCACGGCGCACGCTTCGACCCAATCGGCCATCTCTATCTCTCCTGAAATTTCTGCGTTGCGCTTGTGCGCAGTACCTACTCAGCCGCTGCCGACATGTTCACTTCGTGGAATTCGCCACGATAGGGCCGTGCGGTTGGCGGCAGTTCGCGCTTGAGGAAATAATCCTCGTATTTGAGCTGCCTGAGCAGGACAGGCCAGACCTCGCGATAGGCATGCCATATCGACGGGTTCGGCTCCGGCAGATCGTGCTTGATCAGTTCATGCAGACTGGGCAGCGCGTGATAGGGCACCATCGGAAACATGTGGTGCTCGACGTGGTAGTTCATGTTCCAGTAGATGAACCGGCTGATCGGGTTCATGTACACGGTACGGGTGTTGAGCCGGTGATCGACGACGTTGTCGGCCAGACCGATGTGTTGCAGCAGGCCGGTCATCACCATGTGCCAGGTGCCGTAGAGGCGCGGCACGCCGATGAGCACCACCGGCACCCACGACTGCATGGTGAGGGCGAGTGCTATCGTGGCGATGTAGACGGCGATGTGCCAGCGCGCCGCGATGACGGCCTTGTGCTGTTCCATCTCGGGAACGTAGCTTTTCTCGTCGGGCGTCAGCTTGCCGAACGCCTGGCGTACCAGTGCCGGAAGCGAATAGCGAAAATCGAGGATGCCGGTGAAAGCCAGCGCCGCACGCAAAAGGTCCGGCGGGCGCATCACGGCGATCTCGGCGTCGCGGCCGACGATGATGGTGTCGGTGTGGTGGCGGGCATGGCTCCAGCGCCAGGTCACCGGGTTGCGCATCAGCATGAAGCTGGCGATCTGGTAGACGACATCGTTCATCCAGCGCGTGCGGAAGGCAGTGCCATGGCCGCATTCGTGCCAGCGCGAGTCGCTGGACGAGCCGTAGAGCACGCCGTAGACGAAGAAGAACGGCACGCACCACCAGGTACCCCAGAAATAGATGGCGCCGGCGGCCGAGCCGAGGATGGCGACGATCCAGATGATCGTGTCGCGGATCGCCGGGCCGTCTGAGCGCTGCATCAACTCCTTGATCGCCTTGCGGGGAACATCCGTGTGGTACCACTCCGCCGAGGCAAGCCCGGTTTCGATCGCCCTGCGCGTGCTTTCGCCGACCAGGCTGTAATCGCGCTTTACCGTGCCAGCCATTGTGACCTCCAATTCCCGATCGGCCGCGAGCCCTCCCCGCTCCAGCCGGAACCAGCCTCCCAACTGGTGTCCCGTATCGTCGTCGCCATTATCACGACCTGCCTCCAAGAACAGGAAAACGGCCCGACGGCTGGGGATAATCCTGCTGCGGCTGCCTGGCGATTGCAGCGATCCGGCTTTCGGCGGCGGCGATCTCGCCGGCGCCGTCGAGGACCCGGAACGCCGCATCGTAGGAGCGGCTCTCGCCATGCTCCAGCCAGATCATCTCGCCGCGTTCGCGCGCCGCCAGATTGCCCAGCACATGATGCGTCGACGGCTCGATGCCCAGCGCGTACTGCCCGGCCTGGAAATTCTGCCATTGATAGGCGCAAGGCAACTGGTCCTTGCGCGTGACGACCTCGAAGCCGAGGCCGAGCCTGTCGTTGACCACCGCCACCGGGACTTCGCCGGTGCTGTCGGCGCCGAGTTCATGCTGCCAGACCTGTTCCTTGAACCCCGGTTGCGGCGCCGGCACCGTGCGGTAGCCGACCTTCTGCGCTTCATAGCGCTCGCCGGCATGGCCTGCCCAGATGACGTCGCGGATCGGCGCCAGGTAGCGCGCGCCCTCGTCGAGCACCGGATGGCTGACATTGATGTGGTAGAAATACATATGCGGCGTAAGGTTGAAACCGTGATTGACGACACGGTCCGAAAGCCGGATCTCGTTGCCGCCGACATCGGCCTCGATCCGCCGCAGCAGGTGCAGATCCTCGCCGAATACAGTCGATTGCTGGACGATGCCTTCGGCCCACAACACGCAGCGGTCGCCGTCCCAGGTCTCGCCATAGCCGGTCAGCCGCGCCGGAATGGTGCTGACGCGGCCGTGCAGCGAATGGCGCACCGTCTTCTTCGGCGGGTAGTTGTAGGTATCGGCCGGTACTTCGTTCATGAACAATATATGGTCGAGGCCGCAGGTCAGCAGAAGGCCGGAAAACGACCGCGCCCACGCCAATCCCTCCTCGCCTTCATATTCGTGCAGGCCGGGATGGCGAAAACCGCTCGGCGAGTGCCAGCCGATCGCCTGGCCCCTGAAGTCGCAATCGGCGATATCGAGCGCCCGGTCGACCAGCGCGGTGAAGCGCAGGCCGGAGCCGGTGCGGAATTCGAGCATGCGGATGCCGCGCTCGACGCCGTCGCCAAGCGTCATCAGCCGCACGCCGGCGAACTGCGACAGCATGCCCGAGCGTTCCGAGACCTGCCGGCGCGACAGCGTCTTGCCGTAAAGCTCTACCATGTGACGGCCAGTTCTTTCACTTTGCTCCCGTCCTTCACTTCGCTCTCGTCTCCTTGAGCAGGGCCGACATGTCGGCACCGGTGATGATGCTTTCCACGGTCAGCAGATCGGTATCGGCGACCGTCTGCTCGGCGACGATCTCGCCGCGGCGCATGACGATGATGCGATCGGCGACCTGGAAGACGTGATGGATGTTGTGGGTGATCAAAAGCACCGAATGACCGGCGTCACGCACTTCCTTGACGAAGCGCAGCACGCCGTGCGTTTCCTCGACGCCGAGATTGTTGGTCGGCTCGTCGAGGATGATGACCTTGGCGGCAAATTGCATGGCACGCGAAATGGCGATCGATTGGCGCTCGCCGCCCGACAATGTGCTGACCAGTGCATCGGCGTCGAGTTTCTTCGAGATGCCGACGCGCTTCAAAAGCGCCGAGGCGGCATCGCGCAATTTGGCAAGGTCGAGCGGCGCGAACACGCCCAGCCATTTGAGATTGACCGGCTCGCGGCCGAGGAAAAGATTGCGCGCGATGCTGAGGTCGGGCGCCAGCGAGGTGTCCTGGTGGATGGTCTCGATGCCGAGATCCATCGCGTCGCGCGTCGAGCGGATGGAGACCTTCTGGCCGCGCACATAGATCTCGCCGCGATCGACCGGAAACACGCCCGAGATCGCCTTGATCAGCGTCGATTTGCCGGCGCCGTTGTCACCGAGCAAGGCCACCACTTCGCCCTCGTTGAGCGCGAAGGACGCGTTCTTCAGGGCGCGGACGCTGCCGAAGGATTTTTGCAAATTCTGCAGCCGAAGCACTTCCATGATCAGCTCCTGGCGGCGTTCTTCTGCAGCAAAGCGTGCAGGATGAGCATGGCAAGGATGATGACGCCGACGAAGATGTTGTAGGCGAGCCCAGGCACGCCGATCAGCACGATGCCGTTGCGGATGCTGCGCAGCATCAGCGCGCCGACGATGGTGCCTAAAATGGTGCCGCGTCCACCGGTCAGCGCGGTGCCGCCAACCACCACCATGGCGATCACTTCGAGCTCGTAGCCGGTGCCGGCCACCGGCGAGGCGGCAGAGATGCGGAAGGCGCTGATCATGCCGGCGAGACCGGCCAGCACCGAGGTGAGGATGAACAGCCAGATCTTGACCGCATCGGCCGGCACGCCGCGCGCTACGGCGGCGTTACGGTTCGAGCCGATAGCGCTGATCCAGTTGCCGAGCTTGGCGTAGTGCAGCACATAGATCGCCAGTAGCGACAGGCCGATGAACCACCACAGCGAGGTATAGAAACGGAACGTTCCGATATTGAAGCTGCCGGCCAGCAGCGTCACGAAGAAGCCTGGCTGGTTCCAGGATTTCAGCGGAAAGCCTTGGGTGATGTAAAGCGCTGCCCCACGCACGACGAGCAACATCGACAGTGTCACCAGGAAGGACGAGATGCCGATCTTGGTGACGATCAGGCCGTTGATCGCACCGATCGCTATGCAGAGCAGCAGGCCGGCCAACAGCGCGACGCCAATATCAAAGCCGCCGTTCTGCACCAGCAGCATGACCACGACCGGCGCTAGCCCGAACACGGCACCGACCGAAAGGTCGAACTCGCCCGCCGTCAGAAGCAGCGTCATGCCGAGGGCGATGATGCCGAGCTCGGGCAGGAACGCCATCATGTTGGAGATGTTGAGCGGCGACAGGAAATTGGCGTCGGCGATCGCGAACACCGCCAGCAGGACAATCAGGATGACGAGCGAAGAGAACTGTGGCGAGCGCATCAGGCTCGACCTGCGTTTGGCACGCGGCATTTCCTCTTCTGCGGCAATTGTCATGACTGTTTCGACCATATCTCAGGGTGACGCCCGCCGCCTGCGCGGCGAGCGTCAGTTCCAATCACTTGTTGTAGAGTTTCAGGATCGGTTCGACGCTCGACGCGTCGTAGAGGCTGAACGTGTGGATGTCGTAGCCGATCGGTTCGCCAGCGGCGGCCAACCCGAGCAGCGCCACCGGCATGAAGCCCTGCGCTGACGGGAACTGCCAGGCAGCCGCGTTGATGAAGCCGGACTTCACTGACTCGGCCGTTTCCTTCGAATTGCCCCAGCCGACGACCGGGATTTTGCCGGCCGGCACGCCGGCGCCGTCGAACACCCGCTTGACGCTGGCCGCGACGGAATCGCCGAGCGCGATGATCGCCGGCGGGTTGTTGGCGACCATGTAGTCGGTCATCTTGGCGATGATGCCGGCCGGATCGGTGCCGCAATCGACCACATCATATTTGATGCCGAGCGGATCGAAGACGCTGGCGATGCCTTCGGTCTCGAGCTGCTGGTAGCTGGCGCCCGGCACTTCGACCGGCAGGAACACCTTGTCGCCCTGCTTCACCATCTTGTGGTCGACCAGATATTTCGCCCAGATGACACCGGCCTCCTTGAGATCGGCGCCGACATATGCCTGCCGGCCGGTTGCCGGATCGTCGGTGTTGAAGAACACGATCGGGATACCGGCCGCCTTGGCTGCCTTGACCTCCTCGGTCCACAGGCCGGGCTGCGCCGAGGTCGTGGCGATGCCGTCCGGCTTGGCGGCGAGTGCCGAGTTGAAGGCCTCCTTCTGCGCCGCCATGTCGCCACCGCTGAACGAGATCTTGCAGGTCACCTTGAGCTGGTCGCAGGCCTTGGTGGCGCCGGCATTCCAGTCGATCCAGAAGGCATCCGACGGGCCGCCATGCGACAGCAGGTAGAACGTCTTCTGAGCGTCCTGCGCCAGCGCCGGCGTACCCAGCGCCACACCGGCGAGAACGGTCGCCGCGGCAGCGATTTTCAACGCGAATTTCAACATTTCTCTTCCTCCCTTGTTTCGTAGCCGAACCGCGCCATCACAGTCCGTTGGCGCGGAATTTCCCGTCGAGGAATTTCTTGGCGCGCGGCACGTCGTCTTCCGAAAGATGCTCGATGATGACCGGGATGTTCGGGTGCTTTTCGGCCAGCCGCTTGAGATAGAGGTCGTAGTTCAGCGAACCGAGACCGGGCGCCGGCAGCTCGATCTCGCCGACGCCGCGGAAAGTGTGGCTCTCCAGCGCGTCCTCGTCGCCGATGTCGGCGTGCTTCTCCGACTTGTCGCCGCCGGAGCGTTTGACGTCCTTGGCGTGGGCTATCTTGATCTTGTCGGTCAGCGTGTCGAACACCTGGTTCAGGATCTGGTCCATCCTGTCGATGTTGTGCGTTTCGAAATAGTTGGTCGGGTCCATCAGCAGGCCGAGGCCTGGGTGGTCGACCTGCGCGAACATCCTCACCGTCTCCTCGACCGAGCCGACGACATTGTTGACATAGGTCTCGAGCAGGAAGACCGCGCCGTGGTCATAGGCGGTCTGGGCAAGGTCGGCGATGACCTTGCGGCATTCCTCAAAACCTTCCTCGGTCTTGTTCTTCGGGTGATGCACCCAGTCGGACTCGGTGTTGTAGGTACCGGTTTCCGAGATCACGTAAGGGGTGCCGAAATGGCGTGCGTTGCGGATGATCTCCTTCAAATAGCCGACGCGCCTCTCGCGCTCGCCCATATCCGGATGGATGATGTTGGTGTAGCCCGATACGCAGCAGATCGGCAGATTGTGGTCGCGGAACGTATCGCGGACAGTCTTGGCCTTGTCCTTGGTGATCTGTCCGGCGGAAAGGTCGATATCCCTGAAATGCAGGTCGAGCTGCACGGTGTTGAAATCGAGCGCACGGATCTTCTGCGCGGTCTCCTTGAGGCCATACGGGAAATAACCCGTGAAAATACCTGCCTGCATCATGGTGTGAAGTCCTCCCTGTAAGTGATTCAGTCAGTTGATATTTCGGAAAGTTTGACTGTCCGGCCCTTGTCGATCGAACGATAGCCGGCTTCGACCAGCGCCATAGTCTTGACGTTGTCGGCGACCGACAGCGCCGGCGGCTCGCCCGTCTTGACCGCGTGCTGGAGCTGCTCCATGACGCCGATAAAAGCATGCGGGAACCACATCGTGTCCCAGCTGGGTGTCACCCATTCACCACCGGTGGTCTCGGTCGAGGCATAGGTCAGCGTCGAGGCAGCGCCAGTCGGCCAGCCGATGGTACCCTTGGCGACGCCCTTGGTGCCGTCGACGCGCCAATTGATGTGCTGGTCGTCCTTGTAGCCCTCCTGGCGCGGCCCGGACCAGACATCCTCCAGCGATACGGCGAGCACGCCGGACGGGAACTTGATCGTCGACACGGTGATGCCGTCCGAATGGTCGAAGCGGGTGCGCGGGTCCTTGCGGGTCAGGGTGGTGATCTCCAGGGGATCGCCGAACAGGAAGCGCAATACGTCGAGATGGTGGACGCTCATATTGGCGAGCGTCAGCCGGTCATAGTCCTCGAGGAAGCTCTGCCAGTGCGGGATCGCATGCATGTCGATCTGGGCGAAAACGATGTCGCCGAGCGCGCCGCTGTCGATGATCTGCTTCAAGACGCGCATCGACTGGTCGTAACGCATGTTCTGGTTGACCGAGAGGATCTTGCCTGCCTTGGCCGCCTCGTCGCGAAGTTTGACGGCCTCTTCAAGGGACAGCGCCAATGGCTTCTGCGCCAGGATCGCCTTGATATGTGCCTGCTTCAGAGCATGGCGGATCAGCGCCGGCTGCTGGTCGGGCGGAAAGGCAAGGTCGATGATCTCGACGTTCTTGTCCTCGATGAGCTGTTCCGGCGTGTCGTGGACGGTTGGGATATCCCAGCGTTTGGCGACCTTCTCGGCGCTGGCCTTGGTCCGCGAGGCAATCGCCACCACGGGGAAACCGGCTTCCTTGTAGGCGGCAAGGTGACATTCGGCCATGATCATGCCGGCGCCGACGCAGCCGATCCTGTATTCCCTGGTGCGGACTTTAACGTCCGGCTCGAAGCCGTTGCCCACCATTTCTTGGCTTGCCATATGTTCCTCCCGAAGCTCGTTCCTTGCAGCCGCCGTCATCGTGCCAGCGCTCCCCCGCTCTGTCCGAAATAATGCACCCTGCCCGGCTCGCAGGATATCGCCACCATCGCGTCCGGCCTGATGTCTGGCTGGCCGCGCAACAGCGCCCGCAGACGCGCCTGCCCGGCGGCGAGCGTCACAACGGTGTAGCCGCCGAGCGGCTCGACCGCGAACACTCGCGCCGGGCGGCCCGCGCCCTCCTCCGACCAGGCCTTAACCTTGATGTCTTCCGGCCTGAGCCCGATCTCGACGGCATCGGCCGGCGCAGCCTTGTCCGCGATGCGGATCGTGCCTTCCGCCGCCTCCACGCCTTCCGCGCCGTGCACCGACTTCAATATGTTCATCATCGGCGACCCGAGCAGCCGCGCCACATAGGTGCTGGCCGGCCGGTCATAGATCTCGGCCGGCGCGCCGATCTGCCTGATCTTGCCGTTCTCCAGAATGGCCATTCGGTCGGCGACCGACATCGCTTCTTCCTGGTCGTGCGTGACATAGATCAGCGTCTTGCCGAGCTCGCGCTGGATGCGCTTCAGCTCGACCCGCGTTTCCTCGCGCAGCCGGGCGTCGAGCGCCGAAATCGGGTCGTCCATCAGATAGGCGGCGGGATCCCGTACCAGCGCACGGGCGATCGCCACGCGCTGCCGCTCACCGCCTGAAAGCTGTGCCGGCGGCTTGTGCAGGATATGGCCGATATGCAGCTTGGCCGCGACGTCGGCGACGCGCTTTTCGATCTCGGCTTCGGCGACCCGGCGTTCGACCAGCGGAAAGCGGATGTTGTCGCGCGCGCTCATATGCGGAAACAGCGCCAAATTCTGGAACACCATGGCGACGTTGCGGTCGGCCGGCGACACTGTGTTCACCGGCTTTCCGCCGATCAGGATCTCGCCCGCGTCCGGGGTTTCCAGCCCGAGCACCAGACGGAGTATCGTCGACTTGCCCGACAGCGGCGGCCCGAAGAAGCAGAAGAACTCATTGTCGTTGACAATGAACGAGGCGTCGTCGACGGCGAGCGTGTTGCCGTAGCGTTTGGTCACATTGCGGAAGGCGATATCGGCCATGGTCTCAGCCCGCTCTCAAGGCAAGGCCGGTGACGGCGTCGAAGACGCGCACCGCCTCCACCGCAGGTGCGACGACGGCTGTCTGCCCGATCGCCAGCCCGACATCATTGTCGAACACCGCCTTAACCGCGGTCTCGCCGTCGCCAAGGTGGATGATGGTGCGCGCGCCGATCCGCTCGACGAAACTCACCGGCATCGACAGGCCACGGCCGTCTTCAGCCAGCGTCACCTGCTCCGGTCGAAAGCCATAAAACACCTCGCCGCGCATCAGGCGTGCCGCATCGGCGATCTCGACCGGCAGCGGCGGTGTCACGCCGAGTGGCCCGAGATCGACGACCAGGCCACGGTCGCTTTCCGCCGGCCAGCCCTTGAGCAGGTTCATGCCCGGCGCGCCGATGAAGCGGGCGACGAAGACATTGGCCGGATCGTTGTAGACTTCCAGCGGCGTGCCGACTTGCTGCAGCACGCCATGGTCCATCACCGCGATGCGGTCGGCCATGGTCATCGCTTCGAGCTGGTCGTGGGTGACGTAGACCATGGTCTGCCGGAACTGCCGCTGCAGCTGCTTCAGTTCGGTCCGCATCACCGCCCGGAAGGCGGCATCGACATTGGAAAGCGGCTCGTCGAGCAGGAAGATCGCCGGCTCCATGATCGCCGAACGGCCGATCGCCACCCGCTGCAATATGTTTACCGACAGCCTGTCGGCCTTGCGGTCGAGCAGCGGCGTCAGTTGCAGCATCTCGGCAATGGCGCCGACACGGCGGTCGATCTCGGCCTTTGGTGCGCCGCGTATTTTCGGCCCGTAGGCGAGGTTCTGCCGCACGCTCATATGAGTGAAGATCGCATAGTTCTGGAAGACGAAGCCGACGCCGCGCCGCCCCATCGGCACGCCGGCCATGTCGCGCTCGCCGAACAGGATCTTGCCGCTGGTCGGCTCTTCCATGCCGGCGATCATGTTCATCGTCGTCGACTTGCCGCAGCCGGACGGCCCCAGCAGCGCCATGAACTCGCCGTCGGCAATGGCCAGGTCCATCGTCTTCAGCGCGGTGAAATCGCCAAATTTCTTGACCAGGTTCTGCAGATGGATGGTGCTCATCAGGCCGCCACCTCGCGTACCCGAGCCATGCGTTTCATGGCAAACACCGCGGCGATGGACAGCACGATCAATATGGCCAGCGCGATTGCCGCCACATAGCCCCAGATCAGGTCCTGGGTGGTGAGCTTGTAGATGTAAACGGAGATGGTTTCGGTAGCGACGCCAGGACCGCCGCCGGTCATGATGTAGAGCGTGTCGAAGATCTTGAAGTTCTCGATCACCCTGATCGCCAGCGCGATGATGATGATCGTCTTCATCTTCGGCAGCACGATGGTGATGAATCGCTGCCAAGGGTTGGCACCGAGCAGCGTCGCCGCCTTGATCTGGTCCTCAGGCACGCCGACCAGGCCGGCAAGGAGGATCAGGAACATCAGCGGCGTCCACTGCCAGATGTCGGCGACCATGACGGCGATGAGTGCCAGCGTCGGGTCCGACAGCCAGGCAATGGTGACGGGAACGCCTGAGATCGCCGACAGGATGTCGTTGACCGGGCCGCCTGACTGAAACAGCATGAAGAACATGTAGCCGGCCACCGCCGGCACCACCATCATCGGCATCAAGAGGATCGAGTAGAAGATCCGTTTGCCGGGGAACTCGTCGGCAAACAGCGTCGCGAGCGCCAAGCCGAGCAGGAACTCCGCCGGCACGCAGACGATCATGACGATGGCCGTGCGCTTCAGCGCGCTCCAGAAGCGCGCATCGGCGGCAAGGTCGGTGTAGTTGGCGAAACTGTTCCACATCGACCAGGCGTTCCACCAGCCGGCGCCCGACAGCGGCGACCAGTCGGTCAGGCTGATGTAGAGCTGCATCAGGAGCGGGAAGACGGCGATGAACAGCACCAGGATCTGCGCCGGCAGCGTCAGCCGGAATCCGAGCTTTGCGCCCTCGTCCGGCAGCACCGACGCCGCTTTGGAGGCTTGCATGTCGCCCTCCGAAATCGTCGCAGTCACCGTGCTCATTGCTTGAGCGCCCCGAAGGTCAGCCCGCGCACCAGATGGCGCTGGATGGCGATGCCCATGATGACAGGCGGCACTGCGGCTATCAGGCCGAGCGCCGCCTTGGCGCCGTAGAGTTGGCCGGTCATCGAGGAGGACAGCGAGGCCATGTAGACAGGGACCGTCACCCATTCGCGCGTCGTCAGAAGCAGCGCAATCAGATAGTCCGACCAGTTGAGAATGAAGACGAACAGCGCGGCACTGGCCAGCGGCGCGCGCATCATCGGCAGCGTGATGCGCGTGAAGACGCGCCACCGCGAGCAGCCCTCGACCAGCGCCGCCTCCTCGATCTCGCGCGGCATGTCGTCGAAGAAGGTCTTCATCAGCCAGAAGGCGAAAGGCAGCGTGACGATGCCGTAGATCAACGACAGCCCCCACCAGCTGTCGGTGAAGTTGAGGAAGGCCCACATGATCATCACCGGGGTCATGACCGCCATCGGCGGAAACAGGCGAAGCTGGATCAGCGCCAGCGGCAGGTTCTGGCCCGAGCCGAAGCGCGACAGACCGTAGGCCGCCGCGGTGCCCGCCGACATGGCGATTGCCGTACCGAATGTGGCCGACAGCAGCGACGACAGGATCGGCTTCAAAGCTGTGCGGTCGAGGGCGACGATCAGATTGTTGGTCGACTCACCGAAGACGAAGCGGAAATTGCTGAGTGTCGGGTTCTTCGGCCACCATGTCAGGTCGGCGCCGGTCGCCGACCATTCGGCGATCGGCTTGAACGCCATCGACACCATCCACAGGATCGGCACCAGCGTCACCGCCATCGCCGCAAGGATCGCGGCATAGCGGAATATCTCGAAAGGAACTGAACGCTTCATCTTGCGGCTTTGCTGGGTCCTTCGTTGCCGAGGGGAAGAGCGACCGCTCCTCCCCTTCTTGGTAGGATCCTTGGAAGGATCAGGCGATCGGATCGAGGACGGTCGGCCAGGCCTCCTTGTTGGTCTTGATCGCTTCGAGAAGCTTCTCCTCGCCGGTGCGGCGGGCAATCTTCTTCCACTCGGCCTCGGTGTCGGCCATCGCCTGCTCGGCTGTCTTGGCCTTGGTCAGCGCGGCGACGAGGTTCTCGTCCAGCGCGTTGTGGAAGGCGGTAGCGCCGGGATAGTTGATGGTGGGCACGGTGCGGGCGACCGTCTCTCGCACCACGTCCATGTGGTAGGCGTGATAGGTCTGGCGAACCAGCGGATCCGAGAAATCCGATAGCCGGAACGGATCGAAGTAGCCGCCCGGATTGGCAGTCATCCAGGCGTAGATGCGGCTTGAGCCCAGCCACTGCAGGAACAGGTAGCAGGCCTCCGGATTCTTGGCTTGCGAGGACACCGACGCCGACAGATTGAGCCACAGCACCGACCGGCTGACCAGCTTGCCGTCGATTTCGCGGCCGGGCGGCAGCATCGAGCCGATCTTGCCGGTGACAGCTGAATCCTTGTTGCCGGCATTGTCGAGGAATTTCGGCAGATTGGAGAAGGCACGGGTCATGGCCGCGCCGCCCTTGGCGAAATTGCCGTACTGCTCCGGCCAGCCCCAGGAGATCGCATCCGGCGAATGGTGCGAAAGCGACGCGATGTACTCGCTGGTCGCCGCGATACCTTGCTCCGAATTGATCAGCGGCTTACCGGTATCGTCGAACAAGAACTGATTGGGCGAAGCCATTGAGACATAACGCTGATACCAGTTGGTGTAGCCCCAGCCCTGGTTGCGCAGATCGGTCGAGCCGAACAGGCCCTTGTCCGGGCGCTGGAAGAAAGCCGCGATCTCGTCATGCTGCTTCCAGGTCTTCGGCGCCGCCAGTTCATAGCCGTATTTGTCGGAGAAAGCCTTCTTCTCGGCTGCGTCGCCGAACAGATCGGTGCGGTAGACCCAGGTCTGGAAATCGCCATCCAGCGACACGCCGTAGGTCGAGCCGCGATACTGGTTGAGCAGCGAGACGCCCTTGGCGCCGCCGACATAGCCGCGCTCGGGATCGTCCCATTCCGGCTTGTATTGCGCGACGAAGTCGTCGAGCTTGAGGATGCCGCCGGTTTCGGCGAGGTCGCCAAGACGGTTCCATTCGACCGCGTAGATGTCATACGCCCCACCCTTGGTGGAGATGTCCTGCATCGTCTTGGTGAATTCCTGGCCGTTTGGCACACCGACGATTTCCAACGGAATGCCGGTTTCCTTCTCCCAGAGATCCTTGATCGACGGCGCGCCGGCCGGAAACGGCTGGGTCAACTGGCCGATCGAGCCGTCGGACAGGCCAAGTACGATCTTGGCCGGCGCCTTGCCGGCGCCCTTCATCGCCTTGGCCGCCTCGATGGCGCGGCCCTCCGGCGTATCGGCACCATATTGATAGCGCTCCGAACCGTCGAAACCCGTCGGGCCACCGATCATGCCGGGCGCCAGGGCATCGGCCGCATAGGCACGGCTCGGACGAATGAATTTCGGTGCAATACCTGCGGCGGCAACAAGGACTCCCGCCTTTCCACCGGACGCCAGCAAACGGCGCCGCGACACGCGGACCAAATTCGACATTGGAACTCCTCCCTCAGGGCCTTGTTTCCTCCACGGCCCTTATGATGGATATTGACGGCACTATACGAAGCCTGTCAACATCATAAATAATCAAAATACATCATAACATCTCACGGGAGGGGAAGAATGGCGTTTGTAAGGGCTCTCATACTGAAGCCGGTGCTTGACTTTGAGGGAGCCCGGCTGCCCACCTCCCCGCTTTGGTCTGCTTGGGCACTCTGGTGTAGCGCAACGGCTTGCGCATCGGCCAAGGCCGGTTACATCATTTCCCATCAGAATCGCGGACGGCGATGAAGCCGCTCTCCGACGGTGGACCCATGAAATGCGTGATCTCGATGCGCCCCTGGCGCGTTTTGGAATGAGGTGATCGACAGTGCGGTCCACCCTGACAGACATAGCCCGGGAGGCCGGCGTTTCGGCCGCCACGGTCGACCGTGTGCTCAACAACCGCGCCGGGGTCAGGGCGCGCACCCGAGAGGTCGTGCTCGAAACGGCACAGCGGCTTGGCTATATCGCTGAAAATTCGAATAATCCGAGCTCGCTCAACGCGGTTACTGGCGAGGTCATACGGCTGGATTTCGCCCTGCCCGCCGGCACCAATTCCTTCATCAAGATGCTGCACCGCCAGATCGAGGCGCAGGCGCAGGCGCGGCCCGACCTCGACGTCCGTGTCGCTACTATCGAAGGCTTCAATCCGGACCGGCTTGCGCGTCTGCTGCAGGAACTGCACGGGCAGACACAGGGCGTCGGTGTGATCGCGCTCGACCATCCGACGGTCCGCGAGGCGATCCGCTCGCTTTCAGCCAGCGGCGTCAAGGTCGTCACCATCGCTTCCGACATCCTGCATGTGCCGAGGGTTGCCTATATCGGCATCGACAACCGCGCCGCCGGCCGGCTCGCCGGCTATCTGCTCAACCGCTTCATGGGTGCCGGGCGTCCGGGCAAGGTCGCGCTGTTCGCCGGTTCGCTCTCCTATCGCGGCCACGAGGAGCGCGAGATGGGCTTCCGCCACATACTGACGGAAGAATCGCCCAATCTGCAGATCGTCGAGATGCGCGAAATGCTCGACGACCGGGAAAAAGCCTATTCGGAGGCCTCCGCCCTGCTCGACCGGCACCCGGACCTGGCCGCCATCTACAATGTCGGCGCCGGCAACACCGGCATCGCCCGCGCCCTCAAGGAGCGCGGGCGTGCGCTGTCGACGGTCTTTCTCGGCCATGAGGTGACGGAAGGCACCAAGGAGCTTCTGCTCGACGGCACGCTGGACGCGGTCATCGACCAGAACCCGCGCGTAGAGGCCCGCGAGGCGCTCAACACCTTGACCCATGCGGTCAGGGGCTTGCCTTACGAACTGCACCAGCCACGGCTGCAAGTGATCTTCAGGGAAAGCATCCCGGAGATCTGAACCAGGTGAAGAAGCACGGGTGCGTCACAAATTCATAATCGCTCGGGCGAGATTTTGGCGGCCAGATTAAGGGTCCGACCGAGAATCTTCGATCAGGCTCAGACCTGCAAAATTAAATTGACTATTATCATCATGTTTTAATAAGTATCCCTGCCCGGCCCGTGTGTCGAGGCTTCTCCATCATGCCAGCCAGGGCCAACGGCCGCCGCCAGCAATCTTTGCTTTTCCCGGGGCTGCACGCATGAAACAGACAAGCAACAAGACCTTGATGGCGAGCACCGCGCTCGCCTTCGCGCTCGGCCTGCGTGCCGCGCCGCTGGCCGCCGCGCAGGAGCCGGAGAAGAACGGCGCCGCCGCCAAGGCCGATCGGCCGGTCAAGGTCGCCCAGCAGGCTAGAACTGGGCAGAACGAGCCGACCGTGCTCGACCTGATCACCATCTCGGCGACGATGATCAAGACGGCGATCATCGAATCGATGGCCGCCATCAGCGCCGTCGATCAGGAAGAGCTCGAACGCATCCAGCCTGACACCGCCGCCGACATGTTCCGCACCACGCCCGGCGTTGCCGCTTCGATGAACGGCGACGATCCGGCAACCGCCATCAACATTCGCGGCCTCGAACAATATGGCCGTGTGGTGGTGACGCTCGACGGCGCCCGCCAGGATTACTGGCGCGTCGGCCACGGCTCGGGCTCGTTCTATGTCGAGCCGGAACTAATCAAGGAAGCGACCGTCATTCGCGGCCCGGTCTCGAACGCCTATGGCTCGGGCGGCATCGGCGGCGTTGTCTCCTTCGAAACCAGGGACGCCGGCGATTTCCTCAACCAGGAGGAGCGCTGGGCGCTGAGCGAGAAGCTGGGCAATGAGGATAATGGCGACGGCTTCACCACCAGCACCACCGGCGCCTACCGTTTCAGCGACGACGCCGACATCATCGGCAACCTCATTCATCGCGACCGCGACAGCTACACCGATGGCAATGGCGACGCCGTGCCATGGACCGGCGAGAGCATCACCAGCGGCTATATGAAGGCGACCCTGCGGCCGGCCGACGGCCACGAGCTCAAGCTCGGCGCGATCCTGCAGCGCTACAATGACCAGATCACCGGATCGAGCGGCTCGACCTCGCCAACGCTGAGCCGCTACGACACCGACACGACCAACCAGACCTACACGGCTGCTTATATGTGGAGGCCGGACGACAACGAACTGATCGACCTCAGTGTCAACGCATACCACAACCGCACGCGCGCCGAGCAGACGCAGGTCTGGCCGGCAACGGCGATCGGCAACTTCCGCTATTACGACGTCGCCACGACCGGCTTCAACCTGAAGAACTCCTCGCGTTTCGACGCCTGGGAGTTGGCACATACCCTCACCTACGGCCTCGACTACTACTATCTGGAGGCCACGTCGGAGGCCGCGCATTTCGGTTCGGGCGAGCAGCAGGGTTATGGCGGCTTCCTGCAATGGCAGGGCGACTACAGCGACTGGCTGCAGCTCATCGCCGCCATGCGCTATGACGGCTACCAGCTCGACGGCAAAACGAAGACCGTGCCGCCGGCGGAAGCCTCGATTTCGGGCGATCGCTGGTCGCCTCGCCTCACCGTCGGCGTGACGCCGTTGGATGGCTTCCAGCTCTACGGCACCTATTCGGAAGGCTACCGGGCACCAGGCCTGCAGGACGTCTATCGCGGTGGCGGCGCGCATGGCGGCGGCGACAGTTACCAGCCTAACCTGCTTCTGCAGCCCGAAACGGCGAAGAACTGGGAAGCCGGGATCAATCTGAGATATGACGATGTGCTGGCCGCAGGCGACCTTTTTCGTGCCAAGGTCAACGTCTTCCACACCGCCGTCGAAGACTATATCGACGTCGACCTCACCGTTTTGCCGCGTATGGCGATCAACATCGGCGACGCGCGGCTGAAGGGCGTCGAGGCCGAAGCCGTCTACGACTATGGCTGGGGGTTCGCGAACCTCGCCGGCGCCCTGATCGACGCCAAGGTCGTCAGCGGCGTCTATTCCGGCCAGACGCTGAACAACACGCCGCTCGACCGCTTCTCGGCGACCGTCGGCTTCCGCATGCTGGAAGACCAGCTCACCGTCGGTGCGCAATATCTCAGCGTCGGCAAGATCACCCGGACAAGCCGCACCAATCCCGACGCGCCGGTCGTGGTCGATGACGGCTTCGACCTGGTCAACGTCTTTGCCAACTGGCGCATCAACGACTACGCCAAGCTCGATTTCAGCGTCGATAACGTCTTCAACACCGCCTACACCGACCCGCAAAGCGCCTGGTCGACGACGGCGGCGACGGAACAGGGCAAGGGCCGCACCTTCAAGGTGGCGCTCACAGGCAGGATCGGAGGTTGAGAATGAGGGAAGCTTCAGTGAGCGGACTGGCCTGCGAAGCGCGCTTGAACCTGCGCAACCTGCCGCATTACATCGACCGCATCAGCGACAGGCTGCAGAGCTTCGATGCCGATGCCTCGCGGGAGGGGCAGCGGCTCGACTTCCGCTTCGCCTTCGGCGACGCGTCCCTTGACATGGAGCGGCTGGTGATGCGGGCCAACGCCGCCGACCGCGATGGGCTGGCCCGCATCAAGGACCTGCTGGCCACCGCCGTAGAGGTATATGCCAAGGAAGAAAGTCCCGAGATCGTCTGGACCGGCGATCTCGCCGAAGAAACCCGCCTCGCGCAGTTCCGTGAGATGGTCGTCACCCAGGTCGGCGACCTGACGCGGCATATGCGCCGCATCCGCTTCGCCGGCGAGGATCTCTCTCGTTTTGCGAAATTCGGCGGCATGCATATCCGCATGCTGTTTCCGACCAGGGACGTCCCCGATCCGCTCTGGCCCGTGCTCGGCAGCAATGGCCTCCCGGCATGGCCCTCGGACGACAGGCGCCCGGCAGCGCGCGTCTACACCATCCGGGCCCTCGACGTCGAAATGGGCATCATCGAGGTCGACTTCCTCATCCACCCCGGCGACAGCGTCGGCGCCCGCTGGGCCATGCAGGCGGCGCCCGGCATGAAGATCGGCATGATGGGGCCGGTCGGCCGTCGGGTGCGACCGGCGTCCTGGTATCTCATGGGCGCCGACGAAACCGGCCTGCCGGCGCTGGCTCGCATGCTGGAGACTCTGCCCGCCGAGACCAAAGGCGTGGCCTTCATAGAGATCGCCGACGATGGCGAACGGCAGGTCGTCGACAACGCAACCGGAATAGAGGTGCACTGGCTGCCGAGAAATGGGGTGCCAGCCGGGCTCGACGACAGGCTGGCGCGCGCCATCCGGTCAGTCGCATGGCCGACCGGTTCGGCATTCGGCTGGTTTGCGGCCGAAGCGGCAGCCGCCACGACGGTGCGCGAACACTGGCGCGGCACGCTGGCGCTCGGTCGCAACGAAACACTGGCGGCAGCCTACTGGCGGCGGGGCGCGGCGGGACTGATGGCCGGCTAGAGCTTGCTCACCATCGCTTGCGCATCTTCGCCCAGACCGATTGCGATCCGGTCGCCGGAGACAATGCCTGACACGTCGCAGACAACCAGCGGCATGCTGATTTCGTAGAGGAATTCGGCAACGATGGCGCCGACGGCAAGGATCGGGTCCGGCCGCTCCAGGATAATGCCGGCCGGCGCCGTGCCTCTGCGGATCGCTTCGGCCAGAACCGAAGACGAGGACGACGACCCTCGCCCGCTCGGCATCACCAGGATCTTGCGGGCGATATTGCCGCCCAGGTCCGGATGCGAATGGTCGATGATGTCGCCCGTTTCGACGTCGATCCCGCCCCAGAAGCTGAGCGCCTGCGAAAGCACCAGCGCTGGGCCTTGTGCCGAGCCGGAAAGGTGGAATGTACCGGTTCTGGCCGGCGTCTTCATGGCGCGCCTCGCACGACGCGGCCGGCCGCAGCCGAGCGGACGCAGTCTTCCATGTCACCGAAGGCCACCGAGACACCGATATTGCCAGGTGCGTAATGCGCCCATTTGCCCGAATTGGTCATCACCACGCCATCGAGACGCTCGAGGATCGACGTGACATAGGTGCAGGTGTCGGTGACCGGGACAAGGCCGAAGGCTTCCATGCCGGCCAGTGCGCCTTCGTCCTGCAGCCGCGTCAGCGTCGCGCGCCCTGTGTTGACATAGATCGGGACACCTTTGCCTGGACCGACTTCGCGCAGCAGCGGCAACAGGCGCATCCACTCTTCATGGGAGAAATGCGGCGTGCCTAACGACACGGCTGCGAGCTGCACGCCGTCGGGAACGCTCGACAGCCTGGCCAGCGCATGGTGGATGTCAGCGCGAGAGATCCGGATTTTTTCCTCCGGCGCCAGGCCGTGCAACGCCTCATCCGGCGTCTCCGCCTCCGGCGTGATGCCGACGGCATGAAACAGCGCCACGGCACCCGTCGTTGCTGCCGCCGCCCCCAGCGCCTTCAATTGGTCCTCGTCGCGCGGCTGCGGCAGGCCCGATATGACAGGGATGCGGTCGCCAGCCCTTTGCCCGATGATCAGCCCGACGCCGACAAACAGAGCGTCGCTTGGCTCGAAAGCAGCGTCAGTCAGCTCGAACAGGACCTGGCCTCGTCGATTTTCACTCAGATGCAGCCCCCATGCCGGCGCGCGCCCGGTCATTGCGCAGCACAAATCGATAAAATCGCCATAGCGGTTGGTCCGCGCGCCGATCACCGAATTGGCAAAGACGATGGCGTTGGATTCACCCCAGGCGATCTGCTCGCCGAACCTTGGCCGGAACCGGGTCTGATAGGGTGCGCAGGTGAAGGTCGCCTGGCAGCCGAGTTCCAGATGCGCCTTCATCAGGCGTCGCGCCGGCGTTTCTTGCGACACCGGCATCTTCACCAATCCGGGATGGATGAGGTCGAACGAACCGACATTCAGCGTCGTCGGCACCCGAACGCGGCCGCCGCCCTCGATCAGCCTTTCGACGAAATCGAGGCTGGCCTGGCCGTGATAGAGGCAGCCGTCGATATGGGCACCGGCAATGTCCAGCAACTTGCGCGCGCCGACCGCCTTCGAAAAGGCAACCAGGATCGTCATGGCGGCAGCCGCTGCCGAGCCTTGCTCGCCATGCAGCATCGACTGGTCGCCGGCCGTCAATTCCAGCGTCATCGGCAATATTCCCGAGCCCGCACTATGCCGATCAAGCACTCCCTGATTACGGAGCGTCTGGCAAGACAGAGCTTTGGATCTCTTCTACTTCGCAGCCGTCAGCAGACCAGACGTTCACAGCTCATCGCGAAGCAAGAGAGACGCGAAGCACGGTCGCAGAGCGGGCGATCCGCGGCGGAAACGGCGCTATTCCTTCGGCGCTATTCCTTCTGGGACGGTCCGTCGGCCGCACTGCGGTCACCATCTGCAGAATGCGGCAGAATGCCGAAATCGCGCGACTTGGTCCCATGCGCCGCCGTCAGGAAACCATCGGCTGTGAGACCTCGCCTCAAAAGCTCACGTACCGCGGCCGACCGGCTCGGCATGTGCTTGTCGAAGCGCCAGTTCTCCAACGCCGCCAGTTCATCGACGGTCAGCATGATCTGCAATCGTTCCGGGCGTTCCAGTTCGGACATCTCGGCCTCCTGTCACACCAGCCTAAATGCAGCTGAGTTAGTGTGTTCCTAATTTTCTGTAGAGTTAGGTACGTGAGCAGAATGCGTCAAGGCCTTCGGATCAGCGAGTCATGCAGAAGTCAGATGAAGCGGATCAAGCGTCAGATAGGCAATCAACAAAATACGCTAACTATTTGACATAAAACGAGTTTTTAAGGAATTTCGCTTGCCAATCGCGAATCCTGGGCGCATCGTGGAACATGAGGGACAAACCGCTCCTGAAGGGAAGGGTTTTCCATGCGCTACGGATTTTCGGTTCGCCTGCACGAAGACGTCAGTTCCCGAGTTCGGGCTGTATTGCGGTCCGGGATTGCCATCAATCTGACTGCTGTCGCCGAAGCCGCGCGACTGCAGAACCTCGCCGAGAATGTTGCGCGCGAGGACATCGAATGGCTCGTCATGCAAGCAGCCCAGCTCTACGGGGCGGCTATCGAGTTCGACGGCTTCGCGGAAACCGATCTGGCGGAGTTTGCGTGCCCTCAGCTGATGCAAAGCAGCCCCGCCGCGGGTTGGGACTCCCTGGAAGACGAAGCGTCCGCTTCGCCGGATCCTGGCCGTCAAACACACTGAGCGCGTGCTCGTGTGAGCCCCCGCCATGCTGACGCCACGTGCTCGGAAAAAAGCCCGCCGCAATGGCGGGCTTTGGACTGCTGGAGCTTTGGTGGACGAAGGCCTCTCGGCCTGGTCCGACATTCATCCGATGTATTCGCCTTAGCGGCGGGCGATCAGCAGGCACAATTGGCGCAGATCGCTGTCGTAAGTGCCTCCGCTGCTGAGCACGTCAACGCAGCGCTTCTTCATCCTGGCCAACTTGTCGCCCGACATGTCGGCAACGACCTGAGGCAAGCTGGGATTGCTGGGGTTGCTGGGATTGGAAGGGCTGCCCGGGTTGGACGGATTGCTCGGATTGGTACCACCGCCGATCCCGACACCGGCGCCGACATTGATGCCGCTGCCGATCCCGACCCCCGCGCCAGCCCTAACGCCGCTGCCGATACCTACCCCCGCGCCGGCAGCAATGCCACCGGAACCGCCGATCGTCGCGCCGGCACCGGCGTTGATGCCGCTTCTGCCCCCGACCGATGCGCCGGCGCCCGCCGCGATTCCGCTGGAACCGCCAACCGTCGCGCCGGCACCGGCGTTGATGCCGCTACTGCCGCCCAACGACGCACCGAGGCCTGCCTTGATGCCGCCGCTGCCGCCAACCGTCGCGCCGGCACCGGCGTTGATGCCGCCGCGACCGCCAACCGTCGCGCCGAGGCCGGCTTTGATGCCGCCGTTGCCGCCGATGGATGTTCCAACACCAACGGCAATTCCGTCCGCGGCATTCACGGGCATCGAGAGCATGAAAATAACTGCGCTGCCTGCCACCGCATCGGTGATTGTTTTGATTAAGGTGGTCATAACACTCTCCTTGCTGTAGTTGCGCTGAACAGCCCGCGACGTCGCCGGTTGCATACCTACTAATTTGCAAGAAGATGATCGGTTTCGTTGCCGGTCAGCTCGCTGGCCCCATAGTATATTTTCAAATAACAGCCGCGTGAAATTTGTAGTGAAATTTTCCGAAAGTTTTACTTTGGGATGGCCTCTACCGATTGAAGCGATGCGAGACTCAGCTGATGGCGCCGCAACAGACGAACGTTGCGACGGTCGGCGGCCAAAGAAGGCGAATTCCTAATCAGCAAACCACAACATCAAACCTACCTACGGTAATAGAACAAGGGGGGCCGAGAAGATCCGCGCTGCGCGGGTTTGCTTCACTGTGCTGCGTCATTTTTGCCGGAACCTTTCCATCACCCGGGTTGTTTTTTCTGTAGTCGCCACATGATGATAACCCAATGATGGAGATCAACATGCTTACGAAAATCGTGACAGCTTCCATACTTGCAGCCGGTCTGGCGACCGCGGCGATGGCCCAGAACGCCGGGTCGGACAACAATGCGCCTGGCAGCGAGAAGAGCATCGTCGTCCAGCCCAAGCCGAACGGTATTGACCCTGGCACGACCCGCAGCACGATGGGCACGACGGGTACCATGAACTCCAATGCGGATGAAAACTGCCCTGCAACCCCGCAAGGAGCTCAACCCGATGCATCCAACAAGCCTGCCGGGACGGTTTCACCGACTGTCAACGACAACAATTGCGGTAAGTAGTTAGCCGCGCCAATCGGGCTTGCCATCGCGGGCTTGCGGCAGCAGGACCGGACTGGTTTTGCTGCCGATCATGGAACGATGTATGGGCCGACCACCCGCGAGATCCAGCGTTGGAATCAAATCCGCTTGCGTTCACGCTTTACGTGGTCGCGCCTTGGATTTGCTTCCGTCCTTGCTGGCGGCCGGCTTAGGCTGGCGTGCTTTCGGCTTCGGTCGGCTGGCGGTCTCCGGCGCGGCGGTTTCTGCGTCGATTTCGGCGGTAGCCTGATCCCAATGCTGCTGATGCGCCCCGTCGGGCCTGCCTGCCTGTTCCCAGATCGCGTGTGCTCGCTGGCGAATCCGTTCCTGCCTGTCCGTCACTGATACCTCCGTCGGCTCGGTTGATGCGTAAGCAACCTTGTTCTAGCTGAAATTTCGACCGGCGTCTTGAGCGGCAGGCGACACCGTCATTGAACCTCTCTGTCACACAGGACGGCGACCCCGAGGAGCGCCGCCTTCTTGATGATCAGCCCTTCAAGGTCCGCGTCCGAGCGCTCGGTTCCGGTGCGTTCGCGCAACAGTGCTATCGCCGCCTTCATCGACAGCAGGCCATCGCCTCGTTCAGCAAGCAGTTTGTCGACGGCTGCGGCCACGTTGACCGGCTCGACATGCGGCAGCATGGGAATGGCTCCTTTCCTGTTTCGAGACGACAGCGGCTCCATCCCGATCCCTCGGGATGGAGCTCTCATTTGATAATTTAGGCCATGACCTTCCAAATCCGGTTCGCGGTTTGGCAACGCCGATCACTCGATGACCTGCACGATCTTGCGGGTGTCTGGGTCGACGAGCACGGTGCGATTGCCGACGACGACGTATCTGTACCGCACGTCTGGAACATCGATCGGTTGCAGCTCGACCGTATCGGGCAACGTGGAACCGATATTGAGCTCCACCCCCAGAAGACTGATCGACGCCAGCGGGTGCTTGTGGACGTATTCGCGGATGACCGTCTGCTGTTTGGGCGTGACAATCACCTGGTCCGCGGTGGCCACGCCGACGCCGGCAAGCAACGCCAATCCCGCCGCAGCAGGAACAAGGTGGATTTTCATCGTCTACTCCTGTTGTTACGGGCCTCGCCCTTACAATTGCGACGCGGCATTCCGGTCGAAGCGGCGAACCCTCTAGGCAAACGCCCACGCCACCTTGTTGTTCCGTAAGTCGCGGCTAATCGAACAGCGGTGAAGTGCCCGCGCGATGCGGCGAATGGACTGCGAATGAGCTTGCGGTGGCCCGCGTCGCAAGACGCGGGCCGATCGGTTTCCCGATCAGCAGCGATACCGGAGGGGGGTGATATCTACTGCGTCTGAAATAACATTTAGGACAAGCTAATGTTCCTCAGCGAGTGCAACAAACCTGCCGGCGCGAGCGGCGCGAAGTTGCCGCTCGTCGCTGCTACTGCTTTGGCGGCTGTGGCGGCACCTCGCCGGGCTTGATCACCGGGGTCTTGCCCTCATCCGGCGGTGGCGCCGCCATGCCCTGATCGCCCGTTGGCGGGGGCTTCAGGACCCCACCGCATGGCTCGAGCGTATCGGACAAATTGTTGCCGGCCGGCTTCTGCTGTTGGCTGTTCTGGTCCGGCGGCTCGACTTTGCAGCGGTCGGATTGCGCCTGTTCGCCCGGCTGCGCGGCCGCCGGCACCGCCAGCAGCAGCGCACCCAACATGTACGGCAAGAAAATGAGCGGTCTCATGTCGAGCTCCTTTCGCGCCAGTATCTTCTGAATGTGAAGGCGGGCCGGCGCGATTGGTTCCGTCGTGCGGCAATGGCGCGCGGACCGCAGCGGCCCGGAACCGGCTGCCAGACTTATGAGTTCAACCACTGAGCCAATTCAGGGCCGCTGACATTATGGAGAACCGGCGATGGAACCGCGCAGCAAAGAACGAACCGACGACGAGACGGAGAGCCCGACGATCCAGCAGCAGGACTGGGATGCCATCCGGAGCGGGAGAATCCTCCCTGACGGCGTGCCGCAAAACGGCGATATTCGCTATGACGTCGAGAAGAGCGGCGAACTGCCGGAGGAGGACGACGATAACGCTTACCAGGACAGCGACGAGGCCTTGCCGGACGATACGGATGAACGTGTCATTTCGCGCGATCTCGCACGCGAAGGTGGCCCTTTCGACGAGGAATGAGCCGCCGCCTGCTTTCAATTCGGGAGGTCGAAGAGCGGCTCCTGGCAGCGATAGACCAGACATTGACCGTCACGCGTCTTGATATACGCGGCGCGCGGCACCTGCGGCCAGTCGCATTCATTGCCGAATTGGCGGACGTAACGGTCGTAGGTGTTCTGGCCGGTGGTGAGCACGACAGAGCGATGCCTCTGGATCAGAAGCTGCGTCTGTTCGCATGTCATCGCGCGGCTGTCCGGCCGCGCGTCGGCCGTTGCGGCAAACAGAAGCGCCCCGGCTGTCAGGACTGCCGCTTGTGTCTGGACCTTGGCAAGCATGACACCATCTCCCATGCCTAACGCGCATCTTGGTCGGGCAGCGCCGGATCGAGCCGCCCTGTCGCGAAAGAAAGATCGTACAGAATGCGAGCAAAAATGCAAAAAGCCCGCCGCACCTTTCGGCGCGGCGGGCTCCAACTGAACGTCACTATTTCGGCGGGCTTGGGCGGCTTATTCCCCCTTCACCGGCCCGAACCGGCGCACGATAACCTCGAAGACGATGTCCGAGATCCACATCGCCGAGACGCCAATCAGAAAAGCCGCGGCGAGCGTCGTGGTGTCGTCGTCCGGAGAAGGAATGGGCAGGCCGGCGGCGCGGAAATAATGCACGACCGGCAGCGTCAGATAGGCCGCCGCCAGCGCGCCGCAGATCGGCGAGGCCACCATTTCGCGGACCTTGTAGCGGTGGCGCGACAAGGCCCGCAAAATGCCGCCGGACAGGCCGGCGACCAACACCGGCGCCTTGATGCCCAGGACGTCGAGCAATTCGTGCATCATGGCGTCCACCCGCACCATCTGGCGCCCTGCCCGTTGAAGGCGTTCATCTCGTCGAGCTCGGGCCGGCTCATGGCGGCAACGACCGGGGAGGATGGCCGGCGCGGCTGGTTGTGGTCGCACCAGACCTGGCGCGGATTGCCGGCCGGCGCGGTTGTCGTGCAGCCGGCGAGCACCACGCAGAGGATCAGCGCCTTGCCCATTTCTGAGCCTCCGCTCTTGCTGCCGCATCGGCCATGCCGGCGGCCTTGCGCTCTTCGGCGGCCTCGCGCCTCATTTCCAGGCGATCCTCGGCGGCCGCGACTTTTGCCTCTGCCTGTTTGACCGCCTCCTTCCTCGCCCGGTTGATGCCGCCGGCAACGTAAAGGCCGATGCCGCCCGCCACGGCAGCGAATGCCGTCATGACGAGCTTGTTGCCGATGATGGCGCTGAGAATGCTGAGAAGCGCTGCCGTCACAAGTCCTCCGCGCGGCGGCGGCGCAGGAACTCGGTCAAAACGCCGTTGATCACAAGAAACCAGGGGAACCATTCCCCCGGAACGACCGGCGAAAGAACCTGCGGGTCGACATAGGTGACGATAGTCGCGATGACGCCGATGGCCGCCTGAAGCCGCGCCCAGAATATTGTCTCGCTGTCGCGGAAAAAGCTCTTGATCCGGGTCCACATGTCATTTCCTTCCGAATAGCTTGAGGATGGCTGATAGTTTGAGGATGGCGGCGATCAGCGCTGCCCAGAAGCCGGGCTTGGCGACAGCCACGGGAGGTACAGAGGGCGTAGCGGTCGCTTGTGGAACGGCGATTGGCTTGGCGGGCTCTGGCGGGGCTGCGGGGACGACCGCGGACGACACCGGACCGGCAGACGGCCAGGGCGTGTCCTTGATGCGCGACCATTTGCGATAGGCCTCGGCAAGCCTGGTATTGTAGGCGTTCTTGCGATAGCCGGCGCCGTTGTAGCCCTTGGCGAATCCCGACCAGTCATGATTGCGCAGATTGTCGTCGAGCCGCTTCTCGACGATGAAATCGATCGCCGCGCCGAGCTGCAGCGCCTCGTCCGCCATCATCGCCTCGGCCATCGCCTGCACGGTAAGAAAGCCGGCGGCCTTGAAGTTCTCGCCGAGAACCTGGCCCAAGCCCCACGAAGCGGATTTGAGCGCCGCGGTTTCGTCGATCGCACAAGCTGCCCTGAGCCGTGGGTAGCTATCCCTGGGATAGGGCTTTGCGCCCCACTTCGGATAAGCGAGGCCGGCGGCTACCGCTTGTGCCCGCTTGGCACCCGACAGGTTGCGGTAGAAGACGTGCGGTTCGAACAGGATGACCGGCCGGCCAACGGCGTCGAAGCCGTGCCCGCTGGTCTCGACATCGAGGAACGCGTGCATCTCGTCCTCGCCGACGCCGATCCGGGCACCGAGTTTCGGCAAGTCTATATCATCGAGGCGCCTGGCGGCGCCCCTGAACGTCATGTCCATGGGCAGTCCTTTCCGCCCTCGCGGGCAAGGTTTTGAGGTTGAAAAAGCAGATGCGCGGCGGCAAAGCAGAATTTGGCGGCAGCCCGCGCCGATGTGGCAAGGAAGGTTGATGTTTTCGACCCGCCGTGTGAAATGGCCGCGGGATGGTGCACATGTCTGATGATGAACAAACCGCTGCGGCACGCTGGTCGGTGAAGTCCGAGCTCCGCGCCGTCGCTCGCGACAAGCCGTTGCTCGCGGTGCTGGCGGCGATCCTCTGTCTCTATTGTGCGTTTATCGCCGGACCGATCGTCTATGCGGTGCTGGCCATCAACGGCATTGCGGATTTCTTCAAATGAAGCCGGTTCCGGCGATATCGCTGCGGTCCGGCGCGCTGGGTCTACCGGCCCCGAAATTGCTTGGCCTGGATGAAATTGCCTAGCCGGGATGAAACTGTTCCCGTCTATCGTTCGTAGCTTTAGCGGGAGGACACGTGACGATAAGAATCAGGCTTCCGGGCGGCACCTTGAAGATCAAGAAAAGGAGCGAGCTGCGGCGCCGCGAGCAGAACCGCGAGGTGCCGGTTTGGCAGGTCGGCAATTACTTCGTCATCTGGTGGCCGAGCGGCGTGTCCGATCGCCCATCCTCGCCCAGAAAATCCTCGCCCAGGAAATAGCCCGCGCACCCGACGATCCCGACTGGGCATGCCGCCTCGGTGATCAGGAACCGCCGTGCGCGCCAAAACCTCAAAGCCGCTCGACTAGTCCCAGAAATAGTCAGCGGGCAGGCATTGACTCTTCCGCAGCGGAAGGTCTCTGATGCTGCATTGCACAATGGGGTGGCGGAATCGATGGCGGTGCGTATCAGGATGCCTGGCGGCACACTGAAGGTGAAGGTGTACCGCGAATTGCGCGACCGCGAACGCGCCCGCCGCATACCCGTCGTCAAGATCGGCCGGATCTATTTCACCTGGTGGTCGAACCGCCAGCGCCTGGTTGACGATCAGTCGCCAGGGTGACGCATGAATTTTTCGGCTGCCATGCGCCTGGGAAAGCCCGCCCCAACCTCCGCCGGCCAGTTTGCAAAATAAGTTGATGAGGCTGCTGTTGACTCTCCCGTAACGGAAGGTCTCTACTTACCGCATTGCACGAAAATTGCTGCGTTGCACAACGGGAGTTGAACCGATGGCAGTGCGTATCAGGTTGCCTGGCGGCACTCTGAAGATGAAGACCTATCGTGAGTTGCGGGCCAGGGAACGCGACCGCCGCGTGCCTGTGATGAAGATGGGCTCGCTGTATTTTGTCTGGTGGTCGAAAAGCCAGGACCCGCACCAGAAGCCGCAGGACAGCAGACGGTAGCTGCTCCGCCCGCGGCAGGTCCGCGTCGGCGATGACCCTGACAATTCCGAAATACCGCCAAGTTGTAGGATTTCTGGTCGGCCTGCTGTGCCATTGTTGGTGCGCACAGCATCCCGAGCGGCCCTCGCAGAGCAATTCTTCTGACGAACTTTTCGGCGATTTTCAAATGGCCTCCAGACTGGCGGACACGCGCGTTTGCAAGCTTGCAAACCGCCGCCGCTTGTCGCAATAGCTAGGCCGTGAGGAGTCGCATGGATGATGGAGACTGACCTGCTTATTGCGAACAGCCAACTTCGGCTGTCGGTTCAGTTAGCCGAAGGGCAACTAATCCCACCCATAATCCTTGATACTGACCTCGAAGACGCGGCGCCGGCATTCTTCGAAGGGGTACACCAACATTGGAAGCATTTCAGATTCTTTGAGCAATCGCAGCCTTTCGCTGAGAGGTTGTCCAAGCCGCACTTCGACCGTAACTGATATGCCATTCGTTCCATCATTCCTCTACCGCCTAGCCGGCATCAACTCCGGTCCCGCGACGAAGCTAAGTTTGCGGAGCGTCCGCAGTTTGCGGCGAGGCAAGCATGCGATCGGCGAAGAATGCATCATCAACGGCGTCTTTTCCTTCGATCGCGCTGATGCAAAGATCACCGTGGGAAAAAGATCCTATATCGGCAAGAGCCACCTCGTCGCAGCTGAGAGGATCGAAATCGGGGATGACGTGATCATTAGTTGGGGTACCACAGTCGTCGATCACAACTCACACGCGACGGGTTGGCAAAGCCGCAAGGAAGATATCGCCGACTGGCATCAGAGAAAAAAGGACTGGTCAAAGATCACCATTGCGCCAGTGAAGATTGAAGACAGCGTCT
The DNA here is from genome assembly GCF_040321995.1 of Mesorhizobium sp. M0207. NCBI lineage: Bacteria > Pseudomonadati > Pseudomonadota > Alphaproteobacteria > Hyphomicrobiales > Phyllobacteriaceae > Mesorhizobium > Mesorhizobium sp. M0207. Next base: position 17,549 of record NZ_JAMYSQ010000034.1, on the reverse strand, counting down.
TTATCGGCTTCAACGTCATCATTCTCAAGGGCGTAACGATCGGCAAGGGATCGGTCGTTGGTGCGGGGTCTGTCGTCACAAAAGACGTGCCGCCCTTTAGTATGGTTGGCGGTAATCCTGCAAAGCAAATCGGCGGCGCTGCCGCTAGATCAGCGACTTAAGCACAGAGCTCCGGCCATGTAGGCCATGCTGCGCATCGCCATCTTGGGTGCAAACCTGAGAAATTCGGTCCGCAGTCTGTGTTTTACCCATCCTTTTTTTTCGCCAGCCAGGTGCTGTTCATAGGCGAGGTCGTGCGCAAAAACCTTTAGCCGTTCGACCTTCAGCCCGGACGTTTTGAGAAGGTTTTCAAACGTTTGGGTTGTGTAGAAGTTGATATGCCCATACGGCCCTGACATCCGAATGGCCTTGCTGAGATCTCGCGTATGCTCCAAAGGCACTTCGATATACAGCTTCTTGCAGACCCGAGCCGCCTCCCTGAGAAACATCCGTTCGTGTTCGACGTGTTCGACGACGTGAATGGCAAGCCCGAGATCGAACGACTTGTCGGGATGAGGGATGTGATAGCCGTCGAATACGTCGATGCTGGCCAGTTTGGCGATTTTTCTTGCCTTGATAGCCTCGACGCCGCTCTTCGAAATCTCGACGGCGCCAAGCTTCTTACCGAGCCCCTTCCTGTTCAGCTTATCCAGCACCGCACCTTCGCCCGCCCCGATGTCAAGAATCCTGTCGAAGAACTGGCCTTGAATGATCGCTTCGATGTGCCCGACCGACTGGTTCGAAGCTATGTCCCGTTTTGCGGCTACTTTTCCATCGGCGTAATAGTCATCATAGATGTCGATGATGCTGCCGGCATGCGCCATGGGACAATCCTCCAAGGATAGCCCCCGCCGACCTCATCCTGCCATTGCCTGCGAACGGCGTCCAGCGTCGACTACGGCGCCGCCTGCCCAGACCTCAATGAGACCCTCAATGTCGCCGTCAGGAACCGGGATTTCGCGGCTGCGTGCCGATTTCGCCCTTGTGCTGAATAGCAGATGGCATTGGGCTATCCCCGCTCCGCAACTTGTTCGATGAAGCGCAGCGCATTGCCGTCATGGCCGGCATCGTTGAAATGCAACCCCTCTTGGTAGTTCCCAGAGTTGATGTAATCGAAGCCGTCGATCGGGATGGTCAGCACGTTCCGGGACCTGTAGGTCTGTCGGATTGCGCCGAGAGCGGCGTCATAAGTTCGGCCGCCGGTGTAGCTTGCATCCCATGCCGCCGAAGGCCGCGTCGGCGGCATGACAAGGATACGCGGTGCAGCGGCCGCTTCCAGCGCGTTGATGATTGTTGCGATGTTTGCCGATATCGTGGCTGGCGGCGTGCCAAAGCTGTCATTGATGCCGAGCGCCAGGATGGGCACGATCTTGCCGCCGGCGTAGCCGCATTGAGCGGCGGCCGATGTAAGACGCGCAGTGTTGAATGACGAGAAGGCATAGCTGCCGTGTGCCGCGCGCAAGGTGCGCAGGCGCGGACGCGAGCCGGCCGCCTTGACGCCAAGCCTGATGAGCCCGGTAATCTCGACAGGACCGCCGACAGCCGTAAGAGTGTAATTGCCGCTTGCCGCTTGCCGCCTGCGCGGTGAGCGACGGCCCCGAATATCGGTCAAGCGCCAGGGCGCCGGCGCAATTGACGGTTTTATAGGCCGCGCCGCCGTCGAAGGCAAAGGCAAGTGAGCCCTGGGCTGCGTCCTGGGTGTAGTGGACGTCGACCTGTTCATAGGCGCCGGTGAACGACAGGGTCGCGCCGGCCGCTAGGATGATGCTCTCGCCGATCGGCCCGCGCGACCCTGTCGACACGCTGCCGGCGACAGTGACGCCATAGAAGGTCGGAACGTAGGTAGAGCTTGGCCGCAAAGCAGTCATGCCCGGTTCATCGTCGGCAATGCCGATATTGGCAAAGCGGGTAACCAGGTTGAACCAGTGTTTCGGCCCGTCGCTGGCAAGTGCCCAAAGGCCGATGCTATCGGCGATCAGGCAGAACACATCGTTGTTGGCAATATGTTCGGCCATCTTCGCGCGAAAGCCGTCATAAAGATTTTGCAGCGACGGCTGGCGCGGAATGAAGAAGCGCTTACCGTTGACGGCCGGCTTGCCAGGTCCCCAAAAACCGTCGCCAGATGCAGGAATGGCCGTCAAAGCGAAATTCCCAGGCGGCACATAGGGATTAGGATGAGCGGCGGTCGCCGACGCAAACAGCGCGGTCGCATCAACGACGCCATTCGGATCTGCGCCAGCCAGCAGATTCATGCCGTCATTACCGCCGCCCCGGGTCAAGGCGCGGTCGGCATCGGCGAGCAGACCGGTTTTGATCGTAAAGCGAAGCTCATATCGATGCTGGGCGGACGATGCTACGGTCGCGCCAAGCGACAGTGCGCCTGCCTTGATCCATGCCGGGATGCCTTGCGGGTTGACGCTGTTTTGAAACTTGTAGGCGCCGCCGCTGATCGCCGGAAATTTGCCGGCTGGGATTGGGATACCCAGCGGAATATGGGCGACCCCGTTGATCAGCGTCACCGCATATGTGCTTAGGACGTTGACCACCAACCCGCCGAGATAGTCCACTACATGAACGAGCGCAGCGCCGGCGCCAGCGCCAGCGCCAACTTCGACCGCTGTAATATAGCCGTCGGCCGGCGCTGGCGTCTGCATGATGACGCTGTAGCTGCCCGGAACGTCCGACCCGGTGTTGACCAGCGCCGGCCAGCCGATTTCCTGGCTAATGCCGACAGCGGAAACGAGACCGTTTGCCGTGGAATAGGCAGCGCGCGCCTTGACGGCGACTTCGCCGGTGAAGGTCGCCTTCCACTGCGGGCCATTTGCCGCGCCTATGGTCTTGGCAGTATGCGAGGTCGGTACCACCGCTGTGAACCACTCGACTCCACCGTTCGGAATTGCCCCGGCAGTATAGTACCAGCTGCCAACTCCAGTGCGCTGGACGCCCATGACGCTCCCGGCCGGCTTCAGAATCGCGAGTCCCGAAACAACTGACGACGGGCCGGCTGGAACGGATATCGTTTGCTCGGAAACAAGGCTAAGCGTCCCGTCGCCCTCGAGGTGGGCGAAGACAATATGGGCTGTCCCTGGCACGGCGCCGAATCCAAGCTCCAAGGTCGAGAGATATTCATCGGCCGCAGACACCGATCCAGGCCAGAAATAGACGCTGTCGTTGGTAATCAGCGTGCCGCCGACAGAACCAGTGATCGGAACCGGCCCAATCGCCCGCGAGCTGATCAGGGCAATTTCCGCCGGTGACGCACGAATACCCGTATCGACGGCAATCGGGCCTGTCCCGACGCTGTGAAGCCCCACAATGCCGGCGCTGACCTCCGTCCAGAAATACTCGCCGACATCGACATTCCTGCCCAGCACCGCCGCTGCGGCGGCGCCGGCGAGCCCTGCCGACGCCGCAAAACTGAACGTCGGCGCCACTGTGTAGGAGCCCGGCGCCGTGATCAGTATCTGCGTCAGCGCCCCGCCCGCCACCACGAAGCGGCCGGCGGCGCCCGAACCGGTCCCGCCGGTAAACGCCAGGTCGAACGTGCCGTTGGCGCCGCCGGAGCCGGCGGTGATCGCACCGTTGCCGGCGACGCCGAAGCCGATTGCCGCCGCCGTCGTCGGGAAAATGCCCTTGCCGTAGAGCGAAGCGTCGCGTGCAGCCTGGGCGCTAATGACGGCCGCTGCGGCGGCGACGGCATCGGAATTGGTCGCAGCCCGGTCGGCAGCGGTTTGTCCGGCATTCGCGGCGGAAGCGGCGGCACTGTCGGATGCCTGGCCGGCGCTGGCTGCGGCAGCACCCTTCAAGGCCTGGGTTTCATCGCGCAGCGCTTCGACCTCTTCGACCACATCGGCGATGTCGGGCGGAACGGATGCGGCGATGGTGATGGCATCGGCGCCGATGGCCGGCTCGTCGGCCGTGAACTCGAACACGCGGTCGGCGTTGACCGACCCGACCTGGGTGTGAACGGTCGTGCCCTTCTGCAGGGTGCGCGTAGAACGGGCGTCGGCGGCGCGGAACCAGTCGCCTTCGCTCGCCGTGTAGATGCCGTTCTGCGTCGGGTCGGCCTGGTCCTTAACCAGCACGCGGTCGCCGATTTCGGCCGGCACGCCGTCGATGGCCTGCAGGCCGTGCAGGAGGATGTCGGCCGTGGTTGCGAGGCGCACGGGTTCGCGTTCGCCGGTCAGGAGACGAACGGCGGCAGTTGCAGGTCGGGACATGAGGGCTTGCTCCATAAAAAAAGCCCCGCATAAGCGAGGCTGGGAGGGGGTTCGGTGCTGTCGGTGGGAGACTTAAGCTACGCGGCCGGACACCGCGCTATCCGGCGCAGCCGGCGATTTACATTTTCCGGACGGAGAGCGGCAACGCGGTCGAGACTACAGCAGCCCGCCAATGAGCCTTCTTGTGCCCCTCATGGCCACCAGCCCGCAGGCCATGCCGGCGCAGTCGGCGACCCAGTCGAGGATATCCATATCGCGCGCGATCAGCTGCGCGCCCTGAAGCAGCTCGATCGCCGCGCCGGTGATGGCGAGGAGCACGACCAGCCTCGTCTTGTGTTCCGGCCAGCCGAGGCTTCCGAGCGCCGCCAGCACAGCGAACGCCGCGGCGTGGTTGAGCTTGTCATGGTGGAAGGTGAAGCCCATGTCCAACTCCTGCAGGAAGCGCACCGGCGAAAGCGCGAGCAGGAGGACGCCGGCCAAGGTAAGCAGAAAAGCGATCCTTGCCATGGTCGGAAAAGTGTCTGTGCGCAACAGGTCAATCCTTCATCTTAAACAGGAGGCGATCCAGGAGGCACCGCCAACTGACCGCCCGGCGGTTAGCAGGCCATAAGCCAGCATCGTGACCACAATCAGACCGCCGGCACGTTGCCATCGCCGGCGGGGCGTACTCACCGGTGATCGCGCCAGCACTGATCTTGGTCGAGCCGTGCATCACTTTGGGAGCAACGGAAGCACGTTCTCGTCAAGAAACTTCAGACGGCTGCCCAACATTTCGGCGTAGGCAGGGGTCGCCGGCACGTTGACGGGGATAATGTCCGCGACCGACTTTCCCTCTCGCGCGGCTTCGACCCACTCTTCCATGGCGCCTATCTAACCGTCCAGGGCAACATGGGGTGGACGCTGTCTAGATTCGGAGCGGCGTCATTCATGTTGTTCGCCTTCTGCTTTTGCCATCTTCTATTAGCCCAGCGCGCATAATCTCCAGCATCGCTGTGACGCTGTATATGATCGGCCCTGGTAGGGGTAGTATGTTTTGATACATGATCTGCCCCACCGTCGTCTCATCTCGAACATTAGCCTATAATCCTTGCGCACGCCAAAACCGTCGTGACTCGTCTATGCGTTCACTTCCAACCGGACCAAAGCGGAAGTAAACTCCGCTACCATTCAGAATGTGTTTAGGTGATTTTGTCGCGCTTCCATGGCGAAGACTTTGTATCGCGCCACGCACGCCAGCCTAACGGCAAATCCGCCAACTGTGCAACAGTTCCATCAAGCTCGACCACCTCGACCAAGGCCACTAAAATTAGGTCATCTTGATCAACTTCAGCTTCATTTCCGTAGAATTGCCACGACTCATTATCGTCGCCGTCATCATCATGTGACACATACGCAATCCAGCCGCCCCCCCTAAATATCTTCCGAGTCGAAATAACGGCTGTGTTTTTTGGGTTTTCGAACTTCCATTCGGTCATATGCCACCTATTTGTTCGATTTTTCTATATTCTCAAACCCAGCCGTAAGACGAAGATTTTTATAGCTATTTGATCGTGACGATTTTGTCTTGCCAGCGGGATTAACCGGATCTATGTGATCGATATGAGCTTCATTTTTTGGAGGGGTTACGCCTCTTTTGCTTTTCTTTGCTGGAATTATTTCTATACCACTCTCATCCGATCTCAAAATTCCATCATTCACCCTTTTATTTTCCTCGAAAATAGCTATCCTCTGCTTCTTTGTTGGATCCTTGCCGGACGCAACGTTGGGAGGATCTTCCAAATGCGTATAGGGCCTCCTTATTTCTCGGGCCTTGCCGGTCGAGATCGGAATCTCTTCTGCATTGACAGAAACCGGGGGAGCCCCACTATCCAGTACGATATCAGGTTTAGCATTCGCAGAACGCCCGGCAAGCCTTGCCAACACCTGGCTGCCAACGGCACTGAGCCCTTCGGCAAGGACATTGCCGCCCGCCCCCCAAAGCGCGCCGTTGGCAATTCCCCAGGGGACGCTCTGTCCTGTGTTGAAGGCGTATGCCCCGCCATAAGTGCCACCCGCCACACCCCCGACGCCAGTTCGGGCAGCAAGACCGATCAAGCCGTTCTCTGCCGCCGCGCCAACGCTTGCCCGGCCCAGCAAACCGAACAAACTCTCCGCCAGGCCATATCCGCTTAAGCCGGTGCCGAGGGCTTCCGCCGCCCAACCGGCCGAGCCGGCCCGGTCCTCGGCGTCCTCGGTCTTGGCCTGTTCATCTTCGAGGAGGTGCTGGTAGTTTCCTCCCGACCAAACGGAGTCCAGCCCGGCGGAGATCGCATCCGCACCGCCGGCGGCCGCGCCCTTAGCCGTGAGGCGGCCGACATCCGAGAACGCCAAGCCGAATTGCTGTAGCCACGGCATGGCGCTGTACTGGGCTTGGGCCGGATGTTCCCCGATCCACGCCAGCCCGTTCTTGAGCACCGCAACCTGGGCTTCCAACGACTCTGGCGCGACGTTCGGATCTTGGGCGGCCTCGGCTCGCCACTGGGCTTCCGCCGCCACAGAAATCTGTTGGGTTGTCGCCTTGCGGGCATCAGGATCGCGAACCGCCAGGACGATCGAACTCAATTTGGCAAGGCGCTTTTCGAACGGCACACCTTGGTCAATGTATTTCGCCGCCTGCTGGCCAGCTACGGCCCAGGGCATTGGCAGTATTCGGTCGAAGCCCAACTCCTGCTGAGCAGCGACGGCCCAGGTGACGGCAGCCTTATAATCCTCAGGAGCTGTGATCTTATCCCAGTCCGGAGCATGGTTCGGGAACAGTTGGCCGACGTAACCGGCGGGATCGGCGCGCCTGGCACCCAGCACCAATTGCGCGGCGCCGGCCCTTATCTCATATTGCTCCCGCTCTTCCGGCGAGCCGTAGGGGCCGGGTTCAAAATCCCGAATCTGGGCGTGTATCGCCTGGTTCGGGACGGGTCGCATGTCGAAAACCGCGCGGCCGATATCAGCCGTTATGTCGAAGGCTTGGAGACGCTTGCCGCCATCTTCGGCGCCGTACACGGCAGTGAAGTCTTCGGCACCCGGTGTCTTGCCAGAATAGCTGCCGGTATTGGCAATGGCAGCCGGCGCGTTCTGCAAGGCGATGTCGATGTTCGTGCGCGCATCGACCAGGCTTGCCACAGTCGCTACCTGCGCCTTCTGGCCGAGATCCTGAACCGTGTCCGGCGACAAGTCGGCAATCCAGGGTCCTGCGGCAGCCCAAGCCGTATTTCCGACGGGCCCCACGGAACCCGTGCGGATAGGTGTTTCGTCGGACGGAAGGCCACCTACGGGCGCTTCGCGCGTCGCCAGCACGCTGGACCCACTCGCCCGAGGTCCGCCCACAGCTTCGATGGTATCGTCCTTAGTCCTGCCGTCCGTTGAGACCGGCCCAGTCCCCAGCACCTCCGCAGCGCGCTTCGGGTCCTTGGCGATCATCGCCCGGACAAGCGCCTTTGCCGTGTTGCTGCGCCAGTCGGCCTCGGCCGCCTGGCGGGCCACCGGGTTGCCCATCTTGCCGATCAGCTCGAGCCCGCTCTGCCTGATCGCCTCGAACGTGCCGCTATCGTCCGGGTCGCCCTGCGCGATGGCGCTTGTGTAGCCGTCCTCGACCTTGCTCCACTCGGCCTGCTCATAGTTCTGGCGCCGCGCGTGCTGCTGCGCGGCCATGCGGGCCGAGCCGGCCAGCCGCAATGCCTGCTTTTGGGCGAGGAAATTGGCGCGTTCGCCCTCCGGCACTTTCGCTACGGTGTCGTCGAAGATCTGGTCGAACAGGCCGGGCCTGACGACGCCGTCGCTGCGCGGATCGAGCTGGCCATACATGAAGTCGTGCAGGCCGCTGCCGTCGGCCGGCGCGGTCTGCACCGCCACGGCCTCGGCGTGGGCGATGCGAGCGTTCAGCTCGCGGCCGATAATGTCGGCATCGAACGCGTCCTGCTGCTGCTTCTGTTGCTTGAAGCGCTCGGCAATCGCCGAGAGCTCGTCGCCAAAGCCTTGCATGGCGGCGCCCACCGGCGAGCCGCTGGGATAGGAGGCCACAGTGCCGGTATCGAGCCGGCGCTGGGCAAGCTGGAGCGGGATGGTGGCCATCAGTAGAGGCCTCCACCCGGCGCCGGCGGGAAGGCGCTTCTGCCGAACGTCACCGCCTTGGCCGGGTCGTAGAGGCCGGAGATGCCCGACACGAGACTGCCGCCGGCCTTGAAGATCGAGGCGCCGACCGCCTGCCTGCCGGAAAAGCGCGCGATCGCCGCTTGCGTGGCGAGACCGTTCTGGCGCAGCTGCGAGCCGTACTGGATCGCCTTGAGGTCGAGCTGGCCCTGCCTCGCATTGGCGGCCAGCACCTCGGTCGGCGAACCAGAAATGGCGACACCCGAAGCGCCGGCCTGGGCGCGCGCCTGGGCCTGCAGCAGATCCTGCTTATGGCGCTCCTGGCCCTGCTCGAAGGCCGAGCTTTGGGCGTCGGCCCGCGCCTGCTGTTCATAGGCCTTGGCCTGGTACTCGGCCGTTTGCTTCGACTGCTGGCCTTCCGCCAGCGCGCCGCCGACCGAAAGCGCCGTACCGATAAGAGCTAGTGTGCACATGGTCAGCCTCGTTCGCCGGCGGGAATGAATTTGCTTTTGATGCCGTCGACCGGCGCACCGATCGAAGGCCGCCGGTCGAGCACGCCGCCCGGGCTGAGGAAGGACAAAAGCAGCCGGTCGGCCTGGATCGCCGGGCGGCTGAGACGCGATGGCGCGGCGGCGCGCGGGCCGGCCATGGCAGTGCGCCGGATGGTGGTCAGGTTGACTCTGACCCCGGCAGCGCCGCCGGCATTGAACAGGCCGTTGGCAGCGATGATGGCGCGGCTCAAGGCATCGGCCGCGAACAGCTCCTGGCGCAGCTGTTCGATCAGCCAGTGGATCGTGCGCCAGCGCTCGCCGAGCGCCTCGGCGTTTGTCCTGACCGCGTCACCCCGCGCGGGCGTGGCGGCGACGGCTTCGGCGGGGGGTTCGTCCAGGGGGGCGCCAATGCGGCGCTCGTCCGCGTCCTCGATGGTTTTCTCGATCAGCGCGATTTCAGCGTTGCAGTCGTCCAATGCGGCACGCGCCGCCGTCAAATTGCCGGCGCCGAAGATCGCGTCAAACTTTTCCGTTTCCAGCTCGCCCTTGCGGGCGATCGCATCGTTGAGGTCGGTGTCGAGCAAGGCGCGGATGGCAGCGAAATCGGCAGCCGTCCGCGCCCTGCCGAGGTCTTCGGCATGGGGGAGTTGAGTCACGGGTGGGTTCCTTGGTTGGGGAAGCGATGGAAGACGGAGCGGGTGATCTCCCCCCTCGAGGGGGAGATCAGCAGTTTCTAAGGCTCGGCGTCGAACACCGGTGTCATCGCCCTGATCGTGCAGGGCGTTGGATTGACGTGGCGGATCTTCACCCGCCCCTGCCCTTCCCAGCTATCGTCGATCGGCACCTCGACATTGCCGATGAACAATTTCGCCATGCCGTCGGGTGCAACCACAGACGGAATGCGAACCTGCTCCCAGCGGCCGCGGATGAACGACTGGACCTGAAGCCCGGTTGTGTCGGTTTCCAGCAGCGAAAGAATGAGCTTGGCCACCTTCTTGCGCCGCCCGACGATCGATCCGTCGCGACTGCCGACGTCGAGCTCCAGCGTGTTGGCTTCGGACTGGTAGCCGAGCCCGACCTGCCATTTGGCTGCCGTAGCCCCACCGGGCAGCGAGACCGCGCCAGCGGCCACAGCAAGGCCCTTGTAGACCTTGCCATCGGCCAGGACGTCGGCTGTTTCGCCGTTGAGATGATCAAGCCCCGAGACCGTGCCCACAGCGACGCCGCCATAGGTCAGGCCGCAGTCGACTTCGAATGCATCACCGATCCCGCCATACTCGAACGGCGCAGTCTTTATTTCGATATAGCGCCTGGTCACGCCGCCGATCGTGCGCTTGACGATCAGCCAGAGATCGTCGTTGCCGTCCCGGCCGGGCGTCACCACGGCGCTTTCGACAACGGCCCAGTTCGATCCTGCGAAGCTTCCGGCGATCTGGTGGATGTGCATGCCGCGAACGTCCTGCGACGGCTGGTGCGTGTAGCCGCCGAGCTCGCCATCCCCGAGCGGGAACCACAGCAGCGGATCGGGGTCGGTCTGGAAGGCGAGTTCGACGACGCCTTTCTTGGGAATGTGCTCCGATATCTGACCGACATCGTCGGAGGTGAAGCGGCCGGTGGCGTTTTGCGTCAGCTCGGCGATCGATTTGCGGGAGCGGGTGACATAGAGGAACGACTGCCCCGCATCGACGGGACGCAGCGGGGCACAGCCGAAAGTCCGCGACCGGCGGTTCTTGAACGAGGACGGCGTCAGCGCCTCGTCGATGCCGGAACCCGACAGCGCCCTCACCCCGCCAAGCGTCCCGATGATCAGCGCGCCGTCCGATTCCGCCACCCACGTAATGTCGTTGGCCTGGCCGCCACCTGCCTGCACGAATTCCAGCGCGTCGGTGTCTTTCTCACCGGTGGCGAAGTTGTCGAAATCGCCGGTTTGCGAGGCATAGACCGAGAATTTTCGGCTGAACGCCAGACGCTCCTCGTAAAGCGAACCGCTCTGGACATACTTGCCGGGCACGAACGTGCCGAGACGCCAGCGAATGATCGGGCTGAGATCGGGCAGAGCATGCCCGTACAACTGGACCGTGACCACCGTCGTGCTGGTCCGGGCAACGACCTTGGCCCAGCGCCAGAAGCCATCCGCGCCAAGCAGACGAATGGCGCGGCCGATATCGCTGGTCTGGAAGCCGATGCCGTCGTTGATGCCGACGATCGAGGAGGCCGAGAGATCGAACGGCGTTTGCGACGGCGCGTATTCGTGCAGGGCCAGTTCGGCGATAGCGGTTCCATCGCTGCCGCCACCTGAAAACAGTAGCTGATAATATTCGTAGGCAACCGTGTTGTTGAAGCCGTCGAAGAAACGGGTTTCCGACTTGGACCAGCCGGTCTCTCCGTCCCGGCTGTCGAGCGTCGTCCAGTCGGTGCCGTTGTGCGAGGCCTGGAATTGCCACTGGGTCGGCGATGCAGTGTCTGAGTGATCATTCGTGGCGGTAATCCAGTAGGCGTCGACCGTCTTGGCCCCGCCGCCGCCGAACTGGTAGCGCAGATACCCGCTCGGAAAGCCCGCTATGTTCTCCCCCTTCTGCTTGTCGCCATCGAACACCTGCCACACGTCGGATGAGCCGTTGCTGTTGCTGACCGTGCCGCTTGGCAGCGTATTCGCGACCATGACCGGCATGGCGTTGCCGGTTGCGGCCGGCGTTAGCGTCGTGGCCGTGGTGTTGATCTTGTCGTATGGGCCGTCGAGAAAGACGAAATCGGCGAGCGTCCAGGTCGTGTGCGCAGTGCGCGTCAGCACTTTGACCGGATGATCCTTGTGGGTGATCCACATCTGGTCTGCCGACTGGACGAATTGCAGGTCGAACAGATCGGCCTCGGGATAAGGCGAAACGACTTCGACCGTGCCGACACGCGCGCCATAGGCATAGACGCGGATGTAGAGATCGCCGAATTCGAGCGCATAGGCCTGGTCGGCCGAGAAGATGAACGGGATCAGCCGTGTCGCCTTTGACGGAGCCTTCACCTGCGCGCAAAAATACGTGCCGCCGCGCTTCCTGATGCCGCCATGCGGCAGCGTGACGAAGTTCGTGCATTTCGACAGCGCCGCCCGGTAGAGGTCGAGCGAGGCGCGAGCATGCAAGCGAGGAGAAATCTCGCCGCGGATGAAGGCATCCTGGATCGGATAGAGCGTGGTCATCGGCCGACGCCCCGGCTGTCGCCGCGCTGGAAAGCCCAGGACGTCGTCGAAAATCTGCCGCCGCGCTGGATGGCATTGGCCGAGTAGGCTGCATCCAGCGCCCTGTCATAGGCGCTGCGTGCGACGTCGATCATGCTGGCCTTGTGGGTCAAGGGATGGGCGATCTTGATGGCGAGCGCCGCCACCAGCACTTCGCTGAACAGCGCGTCCCAGTCGTTGGGGTCGGTCAGATTGGCGACATAGCGGATGATGCGCGGCCCGGCCTGATCGGAATAGACCAACCCGGCCTCCTGCCGCCATGAGAGCGGCACGCCGTCCGGCTCGCCGCTATGGGTCAGCGGCAAGGGCCGCAGGCAATCGGCGGGAAGCTCATAGGCGAAGTTCAGCGTGCCGGCGCCGTTGCCGGTGTCGAAGCCGGCGACCGAGGCCGCCAGGATGGCGAAGACAAAGGCATGCTTGGTCAATTCGGCCTCGCGGGTCAGGTCGAAATGCAGATTGAGCAGGCGCGCCGCCTTGGCGTCCTGGTCGAGGCTGTCGATCGGCGCCTCGTCGAGCACGGCGAGCGCCATGTTGGCGATGTCGAGCGGGGTGATGGCCATGGCTCAGGCCTCTGTCTGTATGGTTGGTCGGAGAAAACGGGGCATGGTGCCTCCACGGCAAAAAGCCGCTTCGAAGCGGCTGGGGATTTTTTGTGATTTGTGGCTTGGGCAGAACGTTTGCACGTCTCGTGCATCGAGCGTCACAACGCCAACCGCCCGTCAGGACACGGGTGGCAGGCGCTGCGTGATCCGTGTCTTTTCCGTTCGAAGCAAGGAAGCAATGCTTCGGCTATTGCGGTTCACGATATTGCCGCGCAACGCGGCGATGTCTTGCATGAATTGTGTCAGCCGATGCGTGCGCCGGTCGAGATCCCTGTTTCAGCTGACGTGGCAAAGACGCTTGCTTTCACCCTTCCGGCACCTCCCGCCAAAGCCAAGCCCCTGTCCAGGGCATCCTGAAGACTTGGCGTGTAGTAGGCGGTGTCTTCCAGGCCGCTGAAGAAGTTTATGCGATGAACTTCCCCCTTCTTACTCATGACAATGCCCGCTTTTCGGAGCACTTCCTGAACTGTTTTGTACTTCATGTTCATGGTGACCTCCCTTACCAAGACAAGGCAGCATCGCCCTTTCTTGTAACTGTTTGGTGCCGTCGATTGAGCGAAAGGCAACATGAATGTTGTAGCGAACGCCAAATTCAGATCACTCCGACGCAGCGCAGCGGTTGAACTTGCGGTTCGCCACGGTGGCCGACCTGGCGTCCAGAAGGGGCGGGACGTCTGACGCCCGCCCCTTCGCCCGATCAGGCCTCGGTCGTCTTCAGTGCGATGAACGTCATGTGCTTGACGCTCGACGCCGTGCGGTCCCAGTTTGCCGCCAGTGCCAGCTCGGCATCGGTGGCGAATTCGCCGGCCGAGGACGCATCGAGGAAGCGGGTGCCCGGCACATGCGGCACGAAATGCCGGCGGCCGACCATTTCGGTGACACCACCGCCATGGCCCTGCCGCGGCTTGCGGTCGAACTCGAGCGGCCCGCCTTCGGTGTTGACCGGCAGCTCGTTCCACAGGATCGCCTTGTCCTTGAACATGAACGCCGTGTAGACGCCGCCGGCAACCGGAATGTCGTCGTCGACGACGGCCCTGAGCCCCATGTAATAGGGGATCAGCGGCCCGCCCTGCTCGGACGATGGCACATAGTCGATGAGGTCGGCGAGCTTCAGCGCCTTCATCTGCTTCGAATGCATCCAGATCGTCTTGAACTTGTCGGCGCGGTCGCCCATCAGATAGGCGGCCTCGATGATGTCGGTGTCGACGATGGAGGCGCCGGTGACGCGCACCAGGTCACTGCCGTCATTGGCGATGTTGTCGGCCAGCACGCCTTTCAGTATGCCCAGCAGCGTCAGCTTGTTGGCGCGCTGCCAGTAGTCGGTCTGGCGGCGCACGATAAGCTTCTGCGGATCGTCGCCGGCAAGGATCGAGGTCAGATCCGGGATGCCCCAGGCCTGCGCACGCACATTGCGGGCCGCGACTTCGCGGCGCGCACCGATCTTCTTCATCTCGATCGAGTCGGCCGGGTCGTCATTGACCGGCTCGGACGGATCGTTGCCGAGGTCCTTCCAGCCGGGCATGTCGACGGAACGTCCGCCCAGGCTGAGCTTCGAGGCGATCGACGGGTCGGAAAACAGGATCCCGGCCTGGTAAATCTCCAGCGACTGGACGTGCTCCTCGAACGAGTATTGCGCATAGACGGACGGAACGATCGCGTCCGCGATACGGGTATAGGCGTCTGCCATTTTTGTCTTCCTTCAGGTTTGGGTTAAAGAGGATTGTTGGGCATCCACAGGTCGGGATTTTCGCCGGCCTCGCGTGCCAGCCGCCGGGCGCGGGCGGGGTCGCTTTTGACGAGCGCCGAGATGCCAGTCAGGTTGCGCTCGCCGGCGGCATTGCGCTTGAAGGGATTGCCTCCGCTCAAGGCAGCATTGCCGTCGATCGTGTCTTCGCGGAACATCGCCTCGCCGATGGCGTGGAACGCCTTGGCGATCTGCGGGTCGGTCAAGGCGCCGTCCGGCAGAAGGATACCCTTCGCCTTGTAGGCATTGACCAGTCCGAGCTTTTTCATCGCCCGGTTGGCGACCTCGAGCTTCTGGCGAAAGCCATCGCTGCCGGTCGGTCCCCAATCCCTGACGAGGTCGTCATGCGTCGTCTCGACCGAGCGGGCAAGGGCGATCTGCTGTGCCTTGGCCTGCTCGGCCATGTAGCCGACGAAGCGGTCGTGATAGGCCTGTGCGACCTTCGGGGTAGCACCTGCCTCGACCGCCCAGGCCTTGGACGCATTGGCGAGCTCGTCCGAATAGGCGAAGTTTTCGGGGAGCCCGTCGGGGCGCCGGTACTCGACCTTCTCGGGTGAGGTCAGCGGACGCATCGCCTCGGGCAGCCGGGCATGGAACCTGTCCCAGTCTTCCGCGGCTGCATCGGCTGCCGGAACGCGCAGGCTCTCGCCCTGCTGCCGCTCCAGCTCCGCATAGGAGGCGAAGACCCGATCGAGGCTTTCAGGCTTGGTCCAGCCCTTGGTTTCAGCAAGCTTGCGGTTGCCTTCGGAAAGACCGTCAAACCAACTTTTGGCCGCAGGCGGGGCGGACCCGTTGTCCCCGTTGGCCGGTGGCCGTGCAAGGTTGCCCGCCGGTGGCGCCGCCACCACGGACCCGGCGTCTGCCAGATCTGTCATGAGAAGATTCCTTTTGTTGACGTTTCAGAGGAGAGCCGATGGCGACGCTTGGTATCTCCCCCCTCGAGGGGGAGATGGCCGGCAGGCTAGAGGGGGTAGCCGCGCGTGGAGCGCCGACCTCATCTGTCGCCGGGCGTCGCGCCCGGTCGAACCGACCCCCTCTGTCGCCTTCGGCGACATCTCCCCCTCAAGGGGGGAGATTAGCGCCTCAGGCATTGTCGCCCCAGTTCTCCCAGAGCAGCGTGATCGTGCCCGTAACGGCAATCGTGCCGTCGGCATCGATGTCGGTGCCGATGGCAAACGCCAGGTTGAGATAGAGGTCGACCGGCGTCACGGTGCCGTCGAGCGTCTGCGCGGCGGCGACATCGGCAACCGACGCGCTCGACAGGGCGGCACCGGCGCCATCCAGCGTGCGGCCGGTCGCCGCCAGCACATTGATCATCGTCAAGGCGAGCGCTGGGGTCGACGCTGCCGTCGAGCCGAGCGACCAGGTCAGCGCGGCATTGTCGTTGATGGTCGACGCGCGGGTAGTCAGCACCGCGAACTGCAGCCGGGCCGTACCGCCCCTGATGCGGATCTTGCCATCGATGAAATCGAACAGCTTCTGGCTGGCATAGGCCAGTGCATCGGTGACCGGCACCGGCATGGCATTGAAGGAGAAGACGGTGCGGTAGGCGCCGCCCTGTCCGGTCGTCCTGGCGGTGAGCCCCGCCTTGGGCGGGGCAAGGCCGGCTTCTCTGGCGGCGGCACGCGAAAGCGTCCGGGCAAGACCTCGGGTCATTTGATTTCTCCATTTTTGGGATTTTTCGGGGATTGAAAAAGGCAGCGATTGGACCGCCGCACGCAAACTGCGGCAAATCCTCATGGACATTTGGGCCAGCCGTGTGTATTTATACACAACATGAAGGGCGCCGATGTCATCCACAGGCTGTTGGCGGATGGCTGGTACGAAGTGGCTCGAAAAGGAAGTCACGCCCAGTTCAAGCACAAATCCAAGCCGGGCCGGGTGACAGTTCCGCATCCCAAGCGCGACATCCCGATCGGCACTCTCAAGAGTATTGAAGAACAATCCGGCGTGAAGCTGAGGTAGAGAAATGCGGAACTATATCGGATTGATCCACAAGCAAGCGGACAGCGACTTCGGCGTCTCCTTTCCCGATTTTCCGGGCCTGGTGACAGCCGGCGTCAACCTGGATGATGCCCGTGCCATGGCCGGGGAAGCACTGGCCTTTCATGTCGAGGGGCTGGTCGAGGATGGCGAGGCCATTCCCGAACCGTCATCCCTGGAGGAAGTGATGTCGGATAAGGACAATCTGAGCGGTGTCGCCATCCTGGTTCCCTTGAAAGCTGAAGCTGCGAAGGTCGTGCGTGTCAATGTCACCATTCCGGAAGATGTCCTCGATCAGATTGACCGATATGCGGAGCGCCACGGCTACAGCCGATCCGGATTTCTGGCCGCTGCGGCGAAAAAGGTAATGCAGATCGAGGCAGCGTAGCGCTCTCGAAGGTCGACTGGAGATGAAGCTCTTTGGGTCTTGTTCGGTTACTTTCTTTGCGGATCAGGCTGTCAGACAAAAACAACCATGTCTTATTTCGTGAGGCACGGTGCCTATGTTCCGCCGCAAATGCGACCGCACTTGGCAAAATCGCCCCGTGTATTAGCTCATAGGTTTCAAGGGAGTACCAGACGATGACCATGTCCAGAGCCATTGCCGCCATGCTGGTGACCGCCGCATTGGCAGGCTGTGCGCAGACCGAAGCACAGCAGAGAACCAGCACTGGCGCGCTGCTCGGCGCCGGCGCCGGCGCGCTTGCCGGCCAGGCGATCGGCGGCAACACCAAGAGCACGGTCATCGGTGCCGGAGCCGGCGCCTTGCTGGGCGCCGTCGTCGGCAACGCCACCACGCCGCAGCCGCGCAGCGAACAGCTTTGCCGCTATCAGGATCGCACCAGCGGCCGCATCTACACCGCCCCCTGCGACGACCGCTATTACAACGGCGATTATTGAGTGGTTCTATGGGGAGAAAGCTCTGAAATGCCGGCTCCGCCCCTCACCTGCCCGCCGGTATCCTCTCCCCGTAGAACGGGGAGAGGGCGCAGCGTCAGTCTCGCGCATCCGTTTCCCGTACGCATCCGGTGAAGACCGCAGACGTGCGCATCCGGCAGCCAGGAGAACCTGAGCACCGGAGTGCTGGGGTCAAGCTTTCTTTGGGGAGACGCGATGATA
>NZ_JAMYSQ010000033.1:0-57649 GCF_040321995.1 Mesorhizobium sp. M0207 | reverse complement strand
TCCCATGCCGCCACCGGCGATAGCACCAGCGATGGCAGCTCGACCGCGACGGCGCCTTCGCACCTCATCGCAAGCGATGGCAGTTCGACTGCGACCGCCGCCGCCAGCGCCACCACGAGCGATGGCAGCTCGACTGCGACCGCCCCTTCCCATGCCGCCACCGGCGATAGCACCAGCGATGGCAGTTCGACTGCGACCGCCGCCGGCGCCACCACGAGCGATGGCAGCTCGACTGCGACCGCCCCTTCCACCGGCGATAGCACCAGCGATGGCAGCTCGACCGCGACGGCGCCTTCGCACCCCATCGCAAGCGATGGCAGTTCGACTGTGACCGCCGCTTCCCCCTCCGACCGCGGCGGTTTTCACGCTCTGACCGATCTGTTCGGCAGCAACGACACCAGCCATGATACTGCCGGCGACAAGGGAGGCAGCAGCGTTGACCGGGTGCTGGCCGCGTTGAGCCCCGCGCTTTCGTCCGGCTCGGAGCTTGCCGCGACCAGCAGCCCATCCGAGAAAACGGCAACCAGCCTGACCGGCCACGGGTTCGCCCAACTGCTCCAGGGCAACGAAAATGCCGGCGCCGGTGTCCACAAGAGCGCCGTCGCCGACCTGACATCCGGTCACGGCAACGATGCCTTCGACTTCAGCAAGCTTCAGGACAAAGTCCAGCTCGACCACTCCGCGCTTGCCGACCTCAAGTCGGGAGGGCTTTCATTGCATACGTCCCCTGCTGTTACGGCCACGGATGATGGTTCCCACCACATCATCTTTGACAGCTCAACCGGGTCGCTCTCTCTCGACAGCGACGCGGTCGGCGGCGCAGCTCAAGCGCAGCTCGCTACCCATCTCCCGTTGCAGCATCACTCTTTGATCTGAAAACCGGAGCGGCGGACCTTCAACTCGAGCGTGTCCGCCGCTCCGTCCGTGTTCAATTGCGCCACGGAAGCTTGACTAAGAAAAATGCGATATCGGCAGACATCAGAGAGATCGAAGTTGGTCGCATTATCGCCAATGCGAATTCCGGATTCACCACACCCTACGAAGTCTCGGCAATTTTCAGCACTGTGTCGATCTCGGCCATCACCGTTGCCGGCAGCGGCCCTTTCTCCAGCGCACCGAGATTGTCCTCGACCTGCTCGGGCCGCGTGAAGCCGGGAACCGGCAGGGCGATTGCCGACTTGGCGAGTATCCAGCCGAGCGCGCCTTGCGCAAGCGTGCGTCCGCCCGAGGTGAGCAGGTCGCGGATTGCCGAGAGCCTTGACAGATAGTCCGGGTTGGCGGCGCCATCCCTGAAAAACACCATCCATTCGGCATTCCCGCCGCGCACATCGTTGGTGGGCAGCCGCATGGCCGGCGTGTATTTGCCGGTGAGCAGCCCCATTGCCAGCGGCAGCCGGCTGAACGAGACGAGGTTCTCGCGCGCCGCAACGGCCATCAGCTCGTTCGCCGGGGTAAACACATTGAAGTCGTTCTCTACGGCGACGAACCCCTCGCGCGGCGCGTAGACGGCAAGCCGTTCGCGGTGATCGGTGCTCCAGCCGAAGCCGCCGATCTTGCCCTCCTGGCGCAACAGGCCGAGCGTATCGAACACCTCGCCGGCGCGCTCGATCGGATACTCGTTGATATGTAGCAGCACGACGTCGATACAATCCCGCTGCAGGCGCTGCCGCGAATTGTCGATCGATGTCCGGATTGCCGCGGCAGAGGCATCCTCGGGTGCGATCTTGCGCGTTTCGGGATCGCCGAAATAACCGACCTTGGTGACGATGACGGCTTCGTCCTTACCCCTCAACGCCCGCCCGAGGATCAGTTCGGCATTGCCGGCGCCATAGGCGGCAGCCGTGTCGAACACCCGCGCGCCGATCTCATAAGCCATCGCCAGCGCGGCTTGCGACCTGATATCGTCGACCTCGCCATAGATTGTCGCCGTCTCACGCCAACGCGCGGGGCCACCCGCCGCCCAGGTGCCGATTCCGATGCGCGGTACCGAGCGGCCATCCCAAAGCATCATCATCTGCATGCCCGGCTCCTCAACGACGCAAGCTGGCGTGGCGGGCACGCTCGCGGATCTCTTCGCGAGAAATGCCGGCATCCGCCAGTGTGCTGTCCCGGGCCTGCCTCAAACTCGCAAGCGTCTGGCGATAGGCAATCCAGCGGGCGAAACGGTATCGAAGTTCATCCAACATGATCGTCTCCTTTGGTACGCAGAATGCCTGCGCGCCTGGGTTGGTCGGAAGCGCAAAACCTCTGCGCCAATCGCATGCGCGATCGAAAGGGTTCAGTTCGCTTCTTGGCCAGCCGAGGCGCTTGTCCCTGTCCCGCCAGGCAGGATTGTCCAACGCCTCCAATGCCTGCATACTTGCGCACGATGCCCGCTTTGCGCTACAGCCACGGTCGCAAGGAGTTTTTCATTTCTGCAAAATGGATATCGGCTGGGACGATCTGAGGTTGTTTCTCGACGTTGCGCGGCTGGGTGGCTTGAGCGCAGCGACGGGAACCACGCGCCTCAGCGCAGCCACCCTTGGACGACGCGTCACCGCGCTCGAAAAGCAGATCGGCGAACCTCTATTCGTGCGCCAGCAGACCGGCTACCGGCTGACCCCGGTCGGCGAGGAACTGCTGCGGCGCGCCGAAGACGTCGAGGCGGCAATGCAGTCGCTGACCCGCTGGCGCGAGGGAAACCTGCCCGACCGCATTGTCCGCGTCTCGGCCGGGCCATGGACCTCGGCCTTCGTTTCCGCCCATATCGGCGAGATCTGGACGGTCGATGATGGCATAAGGGTGGAGCTCGTCACCACCACCGACCGGGTCGACATCGGTCGCCGTGCCGCCGACATCGGCATCCGCAGCGAGCGCCCGACCGAGCAGTGGCTGGCCGGCCGTCAGAGCGGCAAGGTCGCCCACGCCATTTATTCCGGACGTCACCTGATCAACGGCATCGCCGCCGGATTGTTCGTCGGCGTCACCGGCGAAGGCGCAAACATTGCCTCGGCGCGCTGGCTGCAAGCCCATCACGGCGACCGCATCGCCGTACGCGGCAACAACACCCACTCGGTGCGCGAACTGGTGGCCGCCGGCGCCGGCCTTTCGGTCTTTCCGTGCTTCGTCGGTGACGGCGATCCGCGGCTGGTTCGCGTTGCTCAGCCTATCCCCGAACTCGAAACCGACCAATGGATCGTCACCCATCACGAGGAACGTCACTCCCCGCCGGTACGGAAAGTCGCCGACCGGATTGCCGCCTTGATGCGGGCGCACCAGCCGCTGTTTCGCGGCGAGACGCCGATCCGGTAAGCCTCAGGCAGATCGGCCGCCAGTGGATCAAGAATCAGATATTTTGGTGGGCCGGACGATGGTACCGCCGCCGTTGAGGACGCCGGAGTGCGGCGCGCTGCTCGTCGAGATCCTTGCCTTGGGCGAAGAGAGCGGTATAAACCGACCAGCACGGGGCCGCCTATCCGGTCACTCGTCCTCCTGCCGGCTCATAGCCGTATGCTTCGCCCTTACGCACCACGCGACCGATGCCCGGCCAGCCAAGGTGCGCGCCGGCGATCCACGTCCCCGCCTCGGCCGCGTCACTGAAAACCTTTAGGCGGGTTGCGCGCGCGGTCAGCTGATCGTCGTCATAGCCCCAACTGAACGCGGGATTGCCGAACTGCAAGGCCGGCACATGAACGATGTCCCCGAAGAATAGGAAACGATCCTCGTCCGTGTCGAACGTGTAGCCGGTATGACCGGCAGCATGACCGGGCAAGGCGACCGCCCTCAATCGCTCACCCACCTGGTCGCCATTCTGGACAGGCTTCAGCAGGGGCCGGAACTGCGCAAGGTGCGCGTAAGCGAAAAAGCTCTGCACAGCCGCCTCGGGAATTACGATCGCCTTCAAGTTTGGAAAGAGCACTCGGCCGTCGGGGGTCAAAAGTCCGTGCACA
Organism: Mesorhizobium sp. M0207; assembly: GCF_040321995.1. NCBI lineage: Bacteria > Pseudomonadati > Pseudomonadota > Alphaproteobacteria > Hyphomicrobiales > Phyllobacteriaceae > Mesorhizobium > Mesorhizobium sp. M0207. Next base: position 53,720 of record NZ_JAMYSQ010000033.1, on the reverse strand, counting down.
TGATCCTGATGGGCGTGGGTGAGCGCCAAGACCGTGATCGAAGCCGGGTCGATCTTGGCTTCCGCCATGGCCTGCTCAAGACGCCCCACTGTCGGGGCCCAGCCCCCTCCTCCGCTGTCGATTAGAACGCCGTCAACGCCTGGACCTACCAGCGCGAAGCAATTGACAGACAGGCGAAGCGCCCCTGCCAACGCAGCTTGCGGCACCGGATTATCCTGCGGGTCCCGCAAAAGGTCCGCCGGCATCTCGACGTAACCGTCCGAGAGCGACCAGACGCGCCACCTTCCCGACGTGCTGCCGAGCACGTTATTGGTTTGCGATGTCACGATCATATGGCCACCTGCCGCGAACGAAAATGAAGGATAGGTTCGATTGTCACTATTGGCTCCCTGCATAATCTGCGCAAAGACGTGGGGAAATCGATGAAGATCGATGCGGAAAGCACGGATTGGAAGATGATCGTTGACGGATCTGCTAGCTTCGCGGCGATCTCAGCTCTTTTTTTTCATGCCCATGTAGATTCCTCCCTTCGTAAGCTCGTCAATCATCTGATTTATGCGCTTTCGGCGTGTTTCCGGGTGACGGGCGCGCTCGATCCAATGCAAGTAATCATTGCGCTGATAGGGAGGCCGTTGCTCGAAAGCAGTCATCAGATTTGCGGCCTCGAGCTCTGCACGCAAACTGTCGGGCATCTTAGCCAACGGACGTTTCAGCAACTTACGTCTCCGCCATTCGAATCCTGATGCCGGAATAGATCACAAGTCAGCCGTCGCGCCTGCGAGACCGCAGCCGGCCTGGCGACAGCCCTTTCAATCGGGTCACGACGCGATTCATATGGGCCTGGTGAGTGAAACCCGCGTGCTGAGCAATCTCGGCCAGCGGCAGATCGCTATTTTCCAAAAGCTCGACCGCGCGATCAACGCGGCGGCGTAAAATGAATTGATGTACCGGCAATTGCGTCGCCTCGCGAAAGGCGGCGGTGAAGGCGCGTCGTGGTATTCCCGCGATTCCGGCAAGATGGTCGATCGACACCCCCTTTTCCAGATCGCCGTCAATCGCAGCGAGGACCCGGTCGAACCGCTGCGAGGTTAGGACCGGAGACTTCTGCTGCCGCTGGCGTGCATGCCCGAGACGAAGCAGGTTCGCGAAAACCAGGCCCAGCGTCCATTCGCGGACGATCGGGTTGGCGGGCGGGTCGCCTTCGAGGCGTCGACACAACTCGGCCACCAGCGAATCGCGTATCGGTCGATCGGTCAGGATTACCAGGTCCTCGGGGGTCCCGCCTGCGGATACCAGGAGCCTTGACGCCAGCGCGGAGTCAACGGTGATCATCGTCAGCTCTCGCGGCTCCTCGATCTTGAACCGCGTGGCACGCTCGGGAAGACTGAGCAGCAGGTCGCCGGGGCGGGTGAAGACGCGCCGCAGCCCGCGGCCAAGATCGATCTCTGCATAGGATGAACCGCTGCGAATCACACGCAGCTGAACGACTCCGGCCGGCGCATGGCGATAGTCGCCGGCAGGAAAGAACAACCTCTTTGCACTTGCCGCGATCACCATCGTTGTACCGGGCGTCCGGACGCAAGTTCCTCCAGGACTTCGATGATCGATCGCCGCATCCTCGATCCTTGATGCCTACACTTTTGCCCGTTTGTCGGGTCCACCAGGCGCATCATTTGCCAGGGCAGTCAGTTCACCAATCCGGGGCACAAAGATATTGTGCAGTGTCTGGGTCATAATGGTCATTTCACGCTGAACTTGCAGTTCCTGTGCGGCGGGAAACAATGTGTCCTGCAAGAAGAGCTCCAGGCCTGCCTTGTCGTCCCATATCTCGATGATGCGATAACCATCGTCTGTGGCATGCGCGATGTGCTGGTAGATGCCGCCAGCGGGCCGTTTCTCCACGCCGATCCGATCGAGGATGCGGCTATAATCTTCGGCCGTCAGGCCGGCAATATCAAGTGTCGTCACTACGGCCATGGTTCATCCTCGCTGCTGATAGTGGTTGTTTGAGGTGGAGTTCTTGGACGGACCCCGGATCCTATTGGGCCGATGTCGTTTGGCATCGCCCGCCCTGACGGCGAGTTTGTCTCCCGAACTTCACCGACAGGAGCGGTCTTTGGTCCTCAGCCACCGAGCGCCTCGATGACAAGACGGGCGGTCGCCGCTCCGGAGAAGTTCTGCTGGCCGGTGATCAAATTGCCGTCGCGCACGGCAAAATCGCGCCACAGCCCGGCCTGAATATAGTTCGCGCCGAGCGCACGCATCTCATCCTCGATCCGCCATGGCATCAGATGCGTACCGTGCGGCAGCGCGCCCATCTCCCAGACGGCATTGTCGGCGAAGTCCTCCTCGACATTGGCGAACCCCGTAACAGTGCGCCCTTTGGCCAGCAGCTCGCCGGTTGAGAGGCGCGCGTAACGCAGCAGCGCGACGCCATGACACAAGGCAGCCGCGACCTTGCCGGCCGCGAAGAAGTTGACGAACAGCCGCTGCAACTCAGTTGCGTCTTCGAAGGTGAACATCGGCGCCTGGCCGCCAGCGACGACGATCGCGTCGAACGCGTCGACCGACAGCTCTGCGATGGGCCGGGTCGTCTCCACCAGCGCCGCCAGTTTCGGCGTCGACAGGAAACCGAGCGAGATCAGATCCGTATCCGAATAGCCGGACGGATCGCGCGGGTCGCTCAATGCATCCGCCTCGCATTTGTTGCCCTCAGGCGAGAAGATCGCGACTTCGTATCCGCGCTCGGTGAAGGCGAGCCAGGGATGGGTCAACTCGCTCCACCAAAACCCGACCGGCCAGCCTGTGGTGGTTGACACAGCCGGGTTTGAAAGGACCATCGCGACGCGTTTAGGATGCCGCGGGTCGAGTGGGTTGGAATCGCGCACGCTCATCGCGCCATCTCGACTGGTTCGCCAAGATTCGCCCAAATCGTCTTGTATTGGGTGTAGCTTTCCCACGCCTCGCGGCCCTGCTCGCGGCCATAGCCGCTCATCTTGAAACCTCCGAACGGCGCATTAGGATGGTACTTGTGCCAGCAGTTCAGCCAGATCGTGCCTGCCTTGATCCGGTCGGCGAGCCGCAAGGCGCGGCCGAGATCGCTGGTCTGGATGCCCGAGGCGAGCCCGTAGCTCGTATCGTTGGCGATCCGGATCGCGTCCTCCTCGCTGTCGAATGGAGTCACCGGCAGGACAGGACCGAAAATCTCTTCGCGCGATATCCTTAGGTCGTTGGTCGCATCGGCGAAGATGGTCGGCTCGATGAAGAGGCCCTTGCCGTTGACCTGGCGGGTGCCGCCGCCCGCGGCCAGTCGCGCGGTGCGCTTGCCCTCTTCGACATAGCTCAAGACCTTGTCATACTCGCCCCGCGATGCGATCGGCCCGATCATCGTCGCAGGGTCCAGCGGATCGCCGAGTGTCGCCGACTTCGCCATGGCGCTCAGCTTCTCGACGGCCTCGTCATAGCAGGCGCGTTCAACCAGCAGGCGCGATCCGGCGACGCAGACTTCGCCCTTGTTCCAGAAGATGCCCCAGAAGGCTGCCTGTATCGCGACATCGATATCAGCATCGGCGAAAACGATATTGGGACTCTTGCCGCCGAGCTCCATGGTCAGGTGTTTCATCGTCCCGGCACCGTTGCGCATGATGCCCTGGCCGACGGTGGTCGACCCGGTAAAGGCGATCTTGTCGACGCGGGCATCGTTGACCAGCGCGTCGCCGATGGTGGCGCCCGGGCCGGTGACGAGATTGTAGACGCCTGGCGGCACGCCCGCGTCGAGGATCACTTGCGCCAAGGCGAGGGCCGTCAGGGGCGTGTCGGTCGCAGGCTTGTGAACGACCGTGTTACCCGCCGCGAGTGCCGGCGCGATCTTCGAACAGGACAGCGCGAGGGGAAAATTGAACGGGGTGATCGCAGCGACCACGCCGAGCGGCTCGCGCCGCGTCAGGATCCTGATATTTGGTTCGTAGCTTGTACGATAGGCGCCGTCCATCGCGCTCATGGCGAGCCCGCCATGAAAGCGGAACAGTCCTGAGCAGTGCGGCATGATGATATCGCGGAAATCGCGATAGGGCATACCCATATCCATCGCCTCGCGCACCGCGAAATCCTCGGCCCGCTCGTCCATCAGATCGGCGATGCGAAACAGGATCTTGGCGCGCTCCTCATGATGCATCCGCGCCCAGGGTCCTTGCTCGAAAGCCCGCTGCGCGGCCGCGACGGCATCGCTCGTGTCGGTGACGTCCGCCTTCGCAATATCGGTGATCGCCGCCTCCGTGGTCGGATCAAAAGTCGTCGAAGTCTCGCCGCTGACGGCATCGCGCCATTGGCCATCGATCAGCAGACGTCCTACTGGAATCGCCTTGCGCCGCGCGGGTAGATAATCAGTCATGAACCGGTTCCGTCCTGTCGAATGAGATTGAAGGAAATTGTCGGCCCCATCCCGCGCCGATAGGCGAGCTGGACCAATAGCAGCATCATCGGCTCGATCAGGCGCGAGGCCGTGAGATCGCCGACATCGACCGGCATTGTCGGCAGATCGGCGAGAAGCCGGCAAACCGCCGCCTTGGCATCTGCGTCATTGCCGGCGACATAGCTCGTCACCGGATCGCCGTTGAGACGCGGATCATCCCTGTCAAGCAATTCGGCAAAGGTCGGAATGCACTTGACGACAAGGGCGCCCCGCGCGCGCCTCTGAACCTCCTCGCCTACAGACGTAGTAGTGCCTAGCAGCATCGTGGAAAGGTCAGGCGCGACTGCATTGGTATTGTCCCAGACGATCTTGCCCGACAAATCGCCAAGCGCGTCCATCGCCAGCTCCAGAGCCGGCCATGGCGTCGCCAGGGCAATTACGTCGGCCCATCTCGCTACTTCGTCAGGGGCACCGAAGCCAACACGGAGGGTTGCCGCGATTGCGCGCAACTTGCCTTCGTCACGACTGAAGCTGAGGCGAATTTCGTGCCCGGCGAGGCCAAGACATTTCGCCAAGGCCTTCCCGAGCGAGCCTGGTCCGATGATCGCAACTTTCACAACTGCCTCCCGACACGCGATCGGGCTTGCCTAGCATCATTGCAGTCGCGCTTATTTCACGAATTGCCCTTGCACGATCGGGCGCACTCGTCACATGGGTCGGCGCCAATTGGCATCCGGATCCGCCGCGCGCTCACGCCCTTCCCGAACGTGTCCCTATTGGGCATGTATGTGTGGGCGACCATAGAGCAGGGTGCGATCAGCCGAGGTCCCCAGGGCACAAGCCTGCTCATATGGGTTGACGCTGGATTTTCCTTGCCTAATCCGTCGGCGTTGCGATGACTTTTGTGGCATCAGCATAGCGCGATTGCCTGCAAATCCGGGCAAAGGCCGCCTCAGGACGGCTTTCCGGACTGGCACGCCCCTTGCTTCGTTATTCACGTGCAGAGCGTCTAGGGTTCCGGCCGTGTCGATCACGGTGCTGGTCCAAGAGACGCGACCGCTTGAGATGCATTGAGGCATCTGGCGGAACACGGCGGGCCAAAATCCCGGGAGAACCCTGCACGGGTTTGCTGGCGCGAACCTCTCCCGGATGCGCGCTCTGTGAACCCCCCAACAGACGTTCGGACGCAATCCGGATCGCAAACAGGGGTATGTAATGCTTCGCAAACTGGCCACAATCATCCTAGCCGCATCACTCAGCCTCCCCTTCATCTCAGCCGCGCAAGCGGCGCCCAAGAAAGACTTCAAGATTTGCTGGTCGATCTACGTCGGCTGGATGCCGTGGGGCTATCTTTCCGATAGCGGCATCATAAAGAAGTGGGCCGATAAATACGGCATCAATGTCGAGATCACCCGCATCAATGACTATGTCGAAAGCATCAATCAGTACACGGCCGGCGGCTTTGACGGCTGTTCGATGACCAACATGGATGCGCTTTCGATCCCGGCCGGCGGCGGTGTCGACACGACGGCCTTGATCGTCGGCGATTTCTCCAACGGCAACGACGCGGTCATCCTCAAGAACAAGACCACGCTCAAGGATATTGCCGGCCAGAAGGTCAATCTCGTCGAGCTTTCCGTCTCACATTACCTACTTGCGCGCGCACTGGAGACGGTGGGGTTGGCCGAAAAGGACATTACGGTGGTGAACACCTCCGATGCCGACATGGTCGCTGCCTACGGCACCAGCGACGTCACCTCCGTCGTCACCTGGAATCCGCTAGTCTCGGAAATCGCTGCCATGCCGGGCGCCCACAAGGTATTCGATTCGACTGAGATCCCCGGCGAGATCATCGACATGATGGTCGTCAACACCGCGACGCTGAAGGACAATCCGGCCTTGGGCAAGGCGCTTGTCGGTGCATGGTATGAAGCCATGGCGCTGATGACGTCGGGCACGCCCGAAGGCAAGGCGGCCAAGGAAGAGATGGCCAAGGCGTCGGGGACGGATCTTGCCGGTTTCGACGCTCAGCTTGCATCAACGGCGATGTTCTTCGAGCCGGCCAAGGCGGTCGCATTCACCAACGGCGCCGAACTGCCGAAGACCATGGATCTGGTGCGCAACTTCCTGTTCAGCCACGGCATTCTTGGTACCAACGCGCCGAGCGTCGACGTGATCGGCATGAGCTTTCCCGATGGCTCGACGCTGGGCGATGTCAACAACGTCAAGCTGCGCTTCGATCCGGCCTTTATGGCAGAGGCGGCGGGCGGAACGCTCTGACGCGGGAGCGCGACATGCTAGCCAGAGGAACCGGCATCATGCAGGCCGCGGCAGGCCCCGAAGTCGCGCGCCTGCAACCTAGCAGGCCGAAAGCGCGGCTTCGCCTCATCAACGCGACGGTCTCGCGCGGCGGAGCGTTGCTGCTTGGGACGCTGCCGTTTGCCGCCGTGGCAATCGCCTATCTCTTCGCTTCGTCGCAAAGGCTGGCGGTCAATCCCAGCGACAAGCTGCTGCCCTCCCCTGCACAGATGTGGTCGGCATTTTCAGACCTAGCGACAGTGCCGGACAAGCGCTCCGGCGACCTGATCCTGTGGGCCGACACCTATGCCAGCCTGATCAGGCTGTTCGCCGGAGTCGGCATGGCCACGCTGGTGGCGCTCAGCCTCGGCGTCGCCATAGGTTTCATCCCGCGCGTCAGGGCCTTTCTGCTGCCCTTGGTCACAGTTGTCTGCGTCATCCCGCCACTGGCGCTGCTGCCGATCCTGTTCATTGCGCTCGGCCTCGGCGAAACGGCCAAGATCACCTTGATCGCTCTCGGCGTCGCACCGGTCATGGTGCGCGACATCGCCAACCGGGTGATGGAATTGCCGCCGGAGCTCGTCGCCAAGGCACAGACGCTCGGCGGCAACAGCTGGACCATGGTGCTCAGGCTGGTGCTGCCACAGGTCATGCCGCGCCTCATCACTTACGTACGGCTGGCGCTTGGGCCGGCCTGGCTGTTCCTGATCGCGGCAGAAGCCATCGCCTCCACCGAGGGGCTCGGCTACCGCATCTTCCTCGTTCGTCGCTACCTGTCGATGGACGTCATCCTGCCTTACGTCGCCTGGATCACGCTGCTTGCGGTGATGACCGACTGGCTACTCGTGCGGCTCTCTCACATCATCTCGCCCTGGGCGCATCCGGTGCGGACCAGATGAGCCGGATCCTCGTCCATGGGCTGGAGAAGAGCTACGGCGACGCCCGCGTACTGGAACGGGTCAATGTCTTCGCCGAAGCGGGTGAATTCCTGTCGCTGGTTGGCGCCAGCGGTTGTGGAAAATCGACGTTCCTGCGCATCCTGCTTGGCCAGGAACAGCAAAGTGGCGGCGTGGTCGTCGTCGGCGACCAGCCGATCGTGCCGGAGCCGACGCCGCAGCGCGGCATCGTCTTCCAGCGCTATTCCGTGTTTCCGCATCTGACCGCGTTGCAGAACTTGCTGCTGGTCGAGGACTTCCGTTCGGGCGGACCGTTCGGCCGCGTCTTCGGCGCCAGGCGCACAAGCGCCAGGCAAGAAGCCGAAACCATGCTGGAACGGGTCGGGCTTGGCCATGCGCGCGACCTCTATCCGGCCATGCTTTCTGGCGGCATGCAGCAGCGGCTGGCGATCGCGCAGACCTTGCTCGGCCGGCCGCAGATCCTGCTTCTCGACGAGCCGTTCGGCGCACTCGATCCCGGTATTCGCATCGAGATGCATGAGCTGCTCACCGAGCTCTGGACCGAGCACGGCATGACCGTGGTCATGGTCACCCACGATATCGGCGAGGCATTCAAGCTCGGCACCCGCGTGCTGGTCTTCGACAAGGTGCGCCACGACCCCCAGTTCCCGTCCGCCTATGGCGCGACGATCACCTACGATCTGAAGCTCGACCGCAAGCACCGGGCTTCCGCACGAGACGTGGCCGAAGTGGCCGCGATGGTCGGGACGACCCGACTGGATAGCGCAATCGCGACGACGGCGTCGTGAAGGAGGTTTCATGCACAGAGATAGTCCAGAACGCCGGCATCGTCGCGCCGGGCTCACCGACCACCAGCCACGCCAACGCTTCCACCATCCGAACTTCGAGATCCGCGACATGCAGGGCTGGAAGTCTATCGAGGCGGAAGGAAAGCTGCCCGAGGACGGCTGGCGCAAGGAACAGAAATGGGCACTCGACATGGGCCTGCCCGGATCGGATTCGATCACCGACAAGTCGATCCCGACATTCGCGCGAGGCGAGTTGCCGCACTTCGCCGGCATCAACACCTTCCTCAAGGCGCCCTATATCGAGAACGTCCGCGATGTCGGCAGGTATGACGCTGCCGTCATGGGCATTCCTTTCGACAGCGGGACCACTTACCGGCCCGGAACCCGCTTCGGGCCGCAAGGCATGCGCCGCATCTCGGCGCTTTACACGCCTTACAATTACGAGCTCGGTGTCGACCTGCGCGAGCAGATGACGCTTTGCGACGCTGGCGACGTCTTCACCATCCCCGCCAATCTCGAAAAGAGCTTCGACCAGATCACCAAGGGCGTCAGCCATGTCGCCTCGTCCGGCGCGCTGCCGATCATGCTCGGCGGCGACCATTCGATCGGGTTTCCGTGCGTGCGCGGTATCGCCGACGTGACCTCCAAGCGAATCGGCATCATCCATTTCGACCGCCACATCGACATCCAGGAAAAGGATCTCGACGAACGTATGCACACGACGCCCTGGTATTGGGCGACCAACCTGCCGAACGTCTCGGCCACCAATCTGGTGCAGCTCGGTATCGGCGGCTGGCAGGTGCCCCGCTACGGCGTGGCCGAGGCGAGAAAGCGCGGAACCAACGTGCTGACGATCTCCGATATCGAACAGATGGGGCTGGAGAAGGCGGCCGAGATCGCGCTCGAGCTCGCATGGAAGGACACCGACGCCGTATACATCTCCTTCGATGTCGACAGCATCGATTGCGGTTTCGTGCCGGGTACGGGCTGGCCGGAGCCCGGTGGCTTCCTGCCGCGCGAGGCACTGAAGCTGCTCGGGCTAGTGTCGGCGCCCGGCATCTGCGGACTGGAAGTGGTCGAGGTGTCGCCGCCCTACGACACGTCAGACATCACGGCGCTGTTTGGCGTGCGGGTTGTCGTCGAGGCGCTAGGCTCGATGGTCGCGCACGGCAATCTCGGCAAACACAAATCCATCATCGACAAGCCGACGAGCTTTTGACCATGCACGATGATCATCACCACCACAGCCATGATCGTGGCGACGGTCACCATCACGGGCCGAACGGTCATCATCACCATCCCCACCCTGTCGGCCACAACGGGCCGGCCGGCAAGCCGTTGCAATGGCAGACACCGCATCTACCGCACGACCATGCGCCCGAACCCGCCGACGCGCGGGCGACCGATCTCGATCTCGTCGAGATCGCGTTTCTCGAAGGGTTTTCGCGGGCGCCCGACCCGTCCAGTTTCCTGCGCCTCGCCGGGATTCCGTTCGTCGGCGAGACCGCCGACGGCGTGCGGCTGCATCTTCTGCGCGTCGAGACGCAGGACATGGTCGATGTCGGCGCCGTCATGCCGCTGATTGGTGGCGCCGGCGTCACCTATCACCCGCTGCCCGCGAAACTGACGTCGCGCCGGCGCCGCCTAGCCTTCGTCTACCATAACGGCAAGGCACAAACGCCCCTTGACTTCGGCGAGGCGCGACTTCTGGCCGACAGGTCCGGCGCCGCACAATTCACCATGCCAGGGGCCGGACAATGAGCACCGGCCTTGAACCGATCGCACCCCTATCAAACAGGTCCAGAACCATGAACAGAACGCTTTCATCCTTCGGTAGACTCGCCCTGGCAGCCGCCACAACCCTCATCCCCTCATTGGCCTTCGCCCATAGCGGCGGTTTTCATGCCCACGGGTTTGTAGACGGCCTTCAGCACCCGCTGACCGGTATGGACCACCTGCTTGCCATGATGGCTGTAGGCATCATTGCCGCTCGCGCCGGCGGCAAGGGGATCATCATCGTGCCGTCGTGCTTTGTCTCGGCGATGCTCGCTGGCGCCCTGCTCGGTATCGCCGGCATCGGCCTACCCTCACTGGAAACCGGCATAACGCTATCGCTGGTGGTCTTCGGCGCGATGATGGCGCTTGCCAAGCCGCTTCCGCTCGCTGTGGCCGCCTCGCTGACTGCTCTCTTCGCCCTCTTCCACGGCAATGCCCATGGCCTCGAAATTCCCGAGACGGCCAGCGGCATCGCTTATGCGGTCGGCTTCGTGGTCGCTACTTCGGCTCTTCACGCGACCGGCGCGTTAGCCGCCCTGACACTTCGGCGCTGGCCGCGAGCCATCCGCACGGCAGGCGTCGGCACGTCGTTGGTCGGCGTGGCGCTGGCGGCACAGATCATCTGAACCGCAGCCCATTCATCTGCGATGAACAGGAGGCGAAGGCGTGATCAACCGGCTAACCGTTGGGCAGCGCATCCGAAACGTGCTGTACCAGATCCTGAAGACCCGGTCTGAGCGACTCTGATCTCATCCGGAGATTGAGGCTAGCAGCTTGCCGTACGCCGCGCGCGCGTACGGAGCCGTCCGCCGTGGGTTGCGATTAACTTCCTAGCTGCAGCCGGACGGTCTTGCCTGACGTCGCCGGCCTGTTCCCAGCTACGCCAAATGATCGCCGTCGTGAACTCCGCGCCGGCGAGCGTGACTTGGTCGTCACCGCTGCTGGCGGCCTCCCCGGGCGAGGTCATGAAGAACTGGCGTGTCAAAGCGCCGAACACATTCGATCGCGAATTCGGCTTCTCACGCATGGGCTACGAGATCGCCGCAGGGTGGGGTGCGGCGATGGCCGATGTAGCATCCAGACAGTAGTTCGAGGTTGATTGCGACGGGACTATGCGCGGATTTCCATTCCGAACACCCTGCCGGCGTCGTTCAAGCACTTGATAAACGATCCTGACACTCCACCGCCGGTTAGCAACACATCTGCGGCCTCCGGAGCCCACCATAAGTCAATAAAATCAAACGCAATGGACGGCGGTTCGCCAGTTATTACTTGGCCCCGAGCCAAAGCATACCGCTAAGTCATTGATAAATAATAACAATGGTGGGCCCGGAGGATGTGCTAGGAACGTCGATTTGATTGGGTTTTTCGTGGGCCAAAATCAGAAGTATTCCCGTATCGTTCCGTATGGTTCCGCGATGCTCTCACCGTCGAATTGGCTGTGCCCTGTTTATATTAGTCCAACAGCAGCCCAACTTCGAAGGTCCGGCATAGGCTCCGCGTGTGTCGGCTGAGCGCACATCTTAGATCACGCGCGTCCTCCGGGCGCGGCTCGACCCTGCAACGGCGAATCTAGGACGATCCGCGCTGCTGTAACGTCGCACGCCCATAGGAATCGAGGACACGGGTGATGCTGCCAATCAGCAGGTCATGCGCGACGGGCTCGATCCGACCTGCCGCAACCTCGGCATCGAGTTGCCCCAGATACTGGCTGATCAAAGGGCGGGGAATGTCCCTGTCGCCCAGAAAATCCAGCAGCGTCTGTGTCGCGTGCTGTGCGTCGGGCGTCGGCCAGTAGTAACGGATGCGGTCGCTGAAGGAGAAGTGCCGCTGCACGCGCTGCTCGTCCGGCGTACCCGGATAGTATTTCTGCCAATTGTCCGGCGAGGCCAGCATGACGCGCTCCATCGCCGCCGGTAGGCTTTCACGGGACGGGTCTGGCGCAAGCACGTCGGCGATGTGGCTCAGCCCGTACAACGCCTCGCGCAGCGCGAAGGTGAGCCAGGGTCCAACCTTGAGGATGGCGAAGCCGTCGCGCACCAGAGCCCCAAGCGCCTCGTTTGGCTGGTAGTCGGTCGAATGCGCCTCGAAGACGAATTGCGGCATGCGCCCGAGCACGGCGACCAGCTGCGTCGCCTTCCGCGGCGCGTAGGCGATGATCTCGGCATTACCGAATTCGACGCCCGGCTGGACGACGACGCCGACCGCACGCGCAAAGGCAGCATCGAGGCCGGCGCGCGAAAATGCCTGTCGGTGGATCTCGACGGTGCGCAGGGCGTCATCGGGTTCGGTGACATGCATATGGTCGAGCGCTTCGAGCGCGCCGCCCGGCACCGGAACTTCGGTGCCGATGATGTAGACCGGTTTCTCGCCGCCAATGCGTTCGACCGCCACCTCGGCGACGGCCGCAAGCGCCGCGGCGCGTGCAGCGATGGTCTCGTCGGCAAGCGCGGCTGGATCGTCGGCGCAAGCCATGCTGGTGTCGAGATGCAGCTTGGTGAAGCCGGCGCCGGCATAGGCGTCGATCATCGCCTTCGCCTTCGTCATCGCCTCGGCGGAAGGAAGATGCTTCCACGGATTGGGACCGAGATGGTCGCCGCCGAGGATCAGGCGATCGAGCGGAAAGCCGGCCCTTTGCGCATGGCCCTCGACGAAGCTGCGGAAGCCGGCGGGCGTCATGCCGGTGTAGCCGCCTTCGTGATTGACCTGGTTGCAGGTCGCCTCGATCAGCACATCGGAACCGCGCGACGCGCCGTGGCGGAGCGCGGCCTCGATCACCAGCGGATGCGCCGAACAGATCGAGGCGATGCCGCCTTTCTCACCCGCGGCGCGCTTCACCGCGATGCTGGCAAATCTCTGCATCGCGGCCCTCACGGCCGGCCCCTCCCGGCGGTGGTTGCGAAAGCCTCAACCTCGGCCAGCGGAAAGATACCTTCCATTGGCCCCTTGCGAGTAACGGCTAGCGCGCCACACGCATTGGCGATCATGAGCGCCTGGGCGGGTGCCGCACCACGAAGCCAGAATGAGACGAAGGCAGCGCCGAAACAGTCACCGGCGCCGGTCGGATCGACCTCGTTGATGGCAAAGCCCGGCAAGGCCACCGTGCCGTGACGGTCGTGGAAGGCGGCGCCGTCGGCGCCCTTCTTGAGGACGACGCAGGAAACGCCGCGCTGCAGGAGGTCGTCGACCGCGCCCTTTTCGTCGCCGGCCGACGAAAACAGGAACAGTTCGTTGCCGCTCGGCAGGAAGACATCGGTTTGCTTGAGCACTTGGTCGAGCGCTTCGCGCATGCCGGAGGCCTGCATGATCTCGCGGCGAATGTTGGGGTCGAAGGACACCGTCCCGCCCTTGGCCTTCACCGTTTGGATCGCCGACAACGCGACATCGGTGGCGCGGTCGGAGAACAGTGACGAGCCCATGATATGGACATGGTCGGCGCCGGCCAGCATGCTTGTCGCAGCGGCATCGATCCCGACCAGGCCGGCGGCGCTGTTGCGGATGTTGAAGACAAAGTGCCGGCTGCCATCCGCCCGGTAGGTGACGAAGGCGGTGCCCGTCGCGTGGCCCTTGTGAACCGCGATCGCCGACACGTCAGCTCCCAGGGTCCGCAGCCGCTCGATGTTCAACTGGCCGAAATCGTCCTCGCCGACCGCGCCGATCAGGCCGGCGGGTTGGCCGAGCGCTGCGGCCTGGCCGATGAAGATGGCGGGCGCGCCGGACGGATAAGGCCCCAGCAGCGGGCCCGGTTCGAGAAAGCTCTGGCCGATACGCTCGGCCATGATCTCGACGAGGATCTCGCCGGCTGAGACCAGCTTCTTCATCGCGGAATTCCTCCCGGCGTCTCGCTCCAGTCCGACTGCGGACTTCAGTCGCGCACAATTGTGCCTGGCGGCAACCGACATCCAGAGTCAATACGGCTTGCACTTTTTGCGCCAATTAATAAATTTACGCGTGGAATAATTTTGTTATACGCGTTAAAACAGCTACAGTTTTCTGTAAAATTTTGCCTTGCGGTTGCACGCCGGCGCACCGTAAGTAGGTGCCGGACAGCACAAGGAACGAGGTTTCCGGAAGGCGGGGAATCGCTGGCGATGAAGCACAAGACGATGGAGGATTTCGCCCGCTCCTGTGGCGTCTCCAGGCCGACCTTGTCGAAATATTTCGACGATCCGACCAGCGTCAAGCCGGCGACGCGAAAGCGCATCGAGGAAGCGCTGCGCTCGTCCGACTACCAGCCCAATTTGTTCGCGCGCAACCTCAACCGCAAGCGTACCCGCAGCATCGGCATCATGGTGCCGACGGTGGCCGATCCCTTCTATTCGGAGATGGTCAGCCGCATAGAACTCAGGCTGCGCGACGAGGGCTACTGGCCGATCGTGATCTCCTCGCACGGCTCGCGCGAACTCGAAGTGGAGGCAACGCGAACGATCCTGTCGCTGAAAGTCTCCGGCGCGCTGATCGCACCGCTCGGCGTGCGCTCGGACCACCGCACGCTGGAAAAGCTGACGAAGGCGATCCCGGTCGTCTATTTCGACACCTATCTCGAAGGCGGGACGCCGTTCGTCGGCAACAACAACGCACAGAGCGTCTCGACCATCGTCGATTATCTTTGCCGGTCCGGCGGCGCCCCGGTCTATTTCGACATCCCGCATGTCAACCACAACTCGCCGGAACGGCTGGAGAGCTATGTCGCCTCGATGAAGCGGCTCGGGCATGAGCCGGTCGTCATCGGCAACACCGAGGACTACACTTGGGATTTCGAACGGATCGGCTACGAGCAGACGGAAACGATGCTCGACAATGGCGGCCTGGCGGGAAAGACCATCCTGTGCAACAATGACCGCTTGGCCTTTGGCGTGATGGCCGCCGCCTATGCGCGCGGACTCAAGATCGGCCGCAAGGGCGATTGCGACCTGCGGGTAGCCGCCCATGACGATCATCCACTCAGCCGCTACACCTGCCCCGGTCTCACCACCATGGCGCAGGACTTCGCCTCGATGGCCGGGCGCAGCGTCGAGATGCTGCTGGCGGTGCTTGAGGAGGACGACACGGCGATCCCACCCAAAGTCAGTCTCGATGCGACGCTGGTGATGCGTCAGTCGGCCTGATCTTTCCCAAAAGCCGAATCGAAGCCGCGCCATGCGGCGACCGCAGCGCCAACGGCCTGTCGCGCTGCCGTGCCATGGCGGCCCATGGAAACAAAACCATGGATCTGGCCTGGCCAACGCCGCAGCACGACCGGCACACCGTCATCTTGCAGACGCCCGGCGTAGGCCTCGCCTTCATCAGCGAGGATGTCGTGACCCGCGATGGCGACGAAGGCTGGCGCCGCGCCCGCGAGGCTTTCCGCCCTGAGTGGCGAGGCGCGCCAGTCGTCGATGTCGGCGGCATAGCGGACATAGTGATCGCGAAACCAGGCCATGGTCGAGGCGGTCAGGCCAAAACCTTCGGCGAAGCGGCGATAGCTGTCCGCCGTCTGCGCGGCATCAGTGTTGGGATAGAACAGCAGCTGCGCGGTCAACGGAATAGGATCGCCCCGCGCGAGAAGACTAAGCACCGTGGCGAGATTGCCGCCGGCGCTGTCGCCGGCAACGGCAATGCGCAGAGCGTCGATGCCGAGATCGCCAGGTGCCTCTTGTATGAAGGAGAGCACGGCGCGGCAATCCTCGACCGCGGCCGGGAATTTGTGCTCCGGCGCCAGCCGGTAGGCGGGCGAAACGACGACGCAAGCCGCCATATTGGCGAACCAGCGGCAGATCTCGTCATGGGAATCGAGATTGCCGATCACCCAGCCGCCGCCATGCAGGTAAAGCAGCGCCGGGGCAGTTGCATCAGGCGCGTCCTGCCCGCGATAGATCCTGAGCGTCAGCGAACCGCCGGGTCCAAGGATGGCGCGCTCAGTGACCGAAGCCACCGGCTCGCGCTCACCCTGCTGGTCCGGAAGGCCTTCTTCGTAGGCACAGCGTGCCTGTTGCGGTGTACCGGTCTCGAATGGCAAGGCGTCGGCCTGCCGGCCGAGCTCGAGCACATGCCGGGCTTCCGGGTCGAGTGGGGACAGGGACGGCGCTGAAGGCGATGTCATCATGGATCTCCCTCCCCATCAGGCAAGCAGACCTGCCGCCTCGTCCTCGCCGAGCAGCGGCGGCTGGTCGACGGTCCCATTGACGGCAATCGAGCCGCGGCTTTCGCCCGAAGCCAGGATCGCCTCCATGATCTCCAGAACATGCAGCGCCAGATCGCCGGAGGCGCGGGGCTTGCGCCCATCGGCCAGCGCCCGCGCAAGATCGGCGACGCCTAGCATGCGGTAGTTGGCGCGGTCGGGTGCGACATAGGGCCAGTTGCGCGCACCGTAGAGTTCGGCCTCGCTGGCGAAATCGGCCCAGTCGTCGCCGCGCGCCGAGAGCGAAACTGTGCCGCCGAATGTGTCGGGATCGGGCAATCGCAGCGAGCCTTCGGTGCCGTGCAGTTCGATCGGATGGTTGGAGTGCTTGAACACGTCCCAGGACGCGCCGAAGGTGACGGTGGCGCCAGAGCGGAACTCCAGCAGGGACAGGATGGTGGTCGGCGTGCCGACCTTGAAGCTGGTGTTCTTGTAAGGACCTTCGGCTGATATCAGACGTTCCTCCTGACCGCGCGTCGCCATCGCCATGACGCGCTCGACCGGGCCGAGCAGGTTGACCAGCATCGTCAGGTAGTAAGGGCCCATGTCGAAGACCGGGCCGCCGCCTGGCTGATAGTAGAATTGCGGATTGGGATGCCAGTGCTCCATGCCGCGCCCCATCATGAAGGCGGTGCCGGTCACAGCGCGGCCGATCGCACCCTCATCCATCAGCCGGCGCGCCCGCCGGCCGGCAGCGCCGAGGAAGGTGTCGGGAGCCGAGCCGAGCTGCAACCGGCGCGCCCTCGCCTCCTCGACCAGCCGGCGGCCGTCGGCGGCCGATGTCGCCAAAGGCTTTTCGGTAAAGACGTGCTTTCCCGCCGAAAGCGCCGAAAGCGAAATGTCGAAATGCGCCGCCGGTATCGTCAAATTGAGAACAAGATCGATGTCCGGGTCGGCCAGCAGCGCGTCGACGCCGAGTGCGCGGATGCCATGCTCCCTGGCGCGCAGCGCAGCCATATCGGCCGAAATGTCGGCGCAGGCGCTGAGCTCTACCCCGCCGAACAGAGCCGCATTGCGCAAATAGGTCATCGAGATGTTGCCGCATCCGATGACGCCGACGCCGAGCTTTGTCTTTGATTTTCTGTGCATTTCAGATCGTACCTCTAACGCGGTCATGGCCTGGCTACGGCAAGGTTCATAGTCGAAAGCCGCTATATAACATTTTAAATCTTGACGCGCGTAAAATTTTTATAGAGCATGTGAAAACGCTGGCGCAGCATTGGAGGCCGCCAGCCTTGAGGAGGAGAACATGACTGACATGAAAAACGGCCAACGGCCGATGCGAATCCCGTGAGTCATGCGCGCACTGGATCTTTCCGTCGCGGTAGGAACCGAGACGGGTTCAGGCATAGATCACCTTGGCCCTGATCCTATCAAGCTGGCTGCGTATTGGACCGGGCAGGCCATCGTCGGTGATCACCACATCGACGGCCGACAGCGAAAATGCCTTGGAGGTCCCGCTGACGCCCCATTTGCTCGAATCGGCGAGGAGGACAACGCGCCGGGCCATGCGAACGAGGTTTCGCTTCGTTCGCGCCATGTCTTCGTTCACGTCGACCACATCCAGTGACGAGTCTATCGCATGCGCTCCAACAAAGACCTGATGCGCTACCAAGCCGCCGAGAGCCGTATCGGCATCGGTGATCAGTGTGCTCACCGTGTCGGGATAGACCCGGCCGCCGATCATATGAACGTCGAGCCCGGGACGATGCATAAGGTGCTGCACGATATTCATGGCCGTGGCCGCGACCACGACATTGCTGAGCGGCGGTAACTGCATGGCAAGCTGCATCAATGTCGAGCCGCCGTCGAAGATGACCGATTGGTTGTCCTCGAAGAGGTCTACCGCCGCCCGGGCGATGCGCTTCTTTGCGTCGAGGTTCGCTTGCATCCGCCGGGCGAACGCGGCCGTAGTCGAATCGGTGGTACGGGTCACCGCCCCTCCACGGGTCTTGGTCAGTAGTCCCTTTCGGTCCAGTATCTCGAGGTCGGAGCGCACCGTGACTTCCGACACGCCAAACCCGTCTGACAGGTCCTTCGTGCGAACCTGTCCGCTGCGTTGCACCTCACCCAGGATCGATTGGCGTCTCTGCTCCGACAACATTGCCCTGCCCTTGCCTCCCTACGCCAAGCAACCGCTCTGGCCTCGGCTCAGCTTAGCAAAAATACGCAAATTCGAAAGCTTTCGAAAGATTGTTTTTCTTATTTCTTTCGGAAACACTGGGTCCAGGATTTTGAAATCAAACGATTGGGGAATTTTGCACTCATGAGCCTAGGAACCAAGGTGCGTCTTGCGCGCCTCTTCTCGCATCCATCGGGGAACCTTTTTGGCGGCGCCGTCGACCACTTCGTCGGCTATGGTGACGTGCGCAAAGGCGGCCTTGCCGACCTGCCGGGAGCGCTTGCACGCGTCATGGCGGGCAGACCCGATTACGTCAGCATCCAGCCTGGCACCGCGCGCCATCTCTGGCCGCAATATGCGGGCAAGGCTTCCCTGGTGATTCAGGCGGGCTGCTTCACTCCGGACGATCGCATCAGCGAGTTGATCGCAACGCCCGAGGATGCGGTGCGCGCCGGGGCCGATGCGTTGGCCGTGGCCATTCCGGTGCGCGGCGCGACCGAGGGCAAATACATACGCTGGCTCACCGATTCGGTAAACGCGGCGGCGCGCTACGGCATGCCTGTGGTGGCGCATATCTACCCACGCGATTTCACCGACGGAGCAAGAATCGTCTTCACCCCCGACGAGATCGCCTATGCGGCGCGCATCGGCTACGAGTCCGGCGTCGACGTGATCAAGATCGGCTACACGGGCGATTTCGAGTCGTTCCGAGAGACCGTCCGGACCTGCCCGGTGCCGGTTGTGATCGCGGGTGGTCCGAAAACCGATACACTGCTCGGCGCGCTTAAGCAGACGGCGGACGCCATCCGTGCCGGCGCACGCGGTGCCGTGGTAGGCCGCAATCTTTGGGGGCATGGCGATCCGGAGAAGGCTGCGCTTGCCTTTCGGGGCGTCATCCATGACGGCCTTTCGGCGCAAGAGGCCCTGGCGAAGGCGGGTGCCTGAACGATGCCCACCGTCCCTTCAATCCTCGGCTTCGGCGCTATTGCGATCGACGACATCGTCTATGTCGATCAGCCGTTGTCGGCGGGCAAGGGGAAGGTTCTGCATAGTGCCCGGTCTTTCGGGGGAAATGTCGCGACGGCGCTAGCCGCCGTCGCGCGGCTCGGCGGAAGCGCCGGGTTCGTCGGATGGTTGGGCAGCGCCGCTGACGATGCCGTGCTGCGCGATCTCGTTGCGAGCGGTGTTGAAACCGAATTCGCGCCGCGCCACCCGGACGCGCGCCCGGTGCGCTCGCGCATTACCGTCGGCTCGGACGGGGAACGGTTCATCGCGTATGACGACGACGCGATGCTGGGCACCGCGTCGGACTTCCCGGACGAGGTCCTCAGCCGCGCGACTGTCCTGATCGTCGATAGCTACGCGATCCGGTCGCTGGATGTCGTGGCTCGCGCTCGCGATCTCGGCCTTGCGATCCTCGGCGATATCGAATGGAGCTGCGGCCCAGCCACGGAGCGGCTGATCGCGCTCTGCGACCATCTCATTCTTCCCCTCGGCTTTGCACGGACTGCCACAGGGCGCCGATCGCCCGCCGAGATGCTCGATGCATTGTGGTCGCCGTCGCGGTCCGCCGTGGTTCTGACCGATGGCGGCAGGGGCGTGTACTATCGCGGGCGTGAAGAGACAGGTCTCTGGCATCTGCCCCCGCACCGGGTGGTGGTCGTCGACTCGACCGGCGCGGGTGACTGCTTTCATGGCGCCTACGCGCATGCCTTGATGCGCGGAGCCGACACCGCAGGCCGGGTGGCATTCGCGGCCGCGGCGGCGGCCCTCTCGATAACGGGGCGTGGCGGGCGCGAGGCGCTTCCGACCGACGACCAGGTCACGGAACTCCTGGCATCGACGAACGCGCCGCCAGCAGTCGAACTGAAAAATGCGTACGTCGATACCGGAACATAGCCTGAAACTATCCGACGAAATATTTCGCAGGTGAACATAAGCCGAGCAAAATTATAAGACTCATTGGCTTATACTTGTGGAGGGAGGAAGATGGCAGAAGTCATTCTAGAGAATATCTGCAAAACTTACGGGAACAATTTTCGCGCAATCGACCAATTGAACTTATCGGTCGAGGACGGCGAGTTCCTGATTCTCGTCGGCCCGTCCGGCTGCGGCAAATCCACCGCGTTGCGAATGATCGCGGGATTGGAGGACATCACAAGCGGCAGCCTTCGGATCGGCGGAGTCGACGTCGTCGACATGCCGCCCAAGGACCGCGACATCGCGATGGTCTTCCAGAGCTACGCGCTCTACCCGCATATGACGGTGTTCGAAAACATCGCCTTTTCGATGCGGCTGGCAGGCAAGCCGAAGGCCGAGCGCAAGAAGCGCGTGGACGAGATCGCCAAAACCCTTCAGCTGACGTCTTTGCTGGACAGCAAACCCGCGAACCTGTCAGGCGGACAGCGCCAACGGGTTGCCATGGGCCGCGCCATGGTACGCGAGCCGGCCGCCTTTCTCATGGACGAACCCCTTTCCAACCTCGATGCGAAACTGCGTGTTCAAATGCGCGCCGAAATCACCAGCCTGCAAAAGCAGCTCGGCGTAACGACCATATACGTGACCCACGACCAAATCGAAGCGATGACGATGGGCGACAGGGTCGCGGTGTTGAAGGGCGGCGTGCTGCAGCAGGTCGACACACCCAAGAGACTGTATGAGTCGCCGGTGAATGCCTTCGTCGCCGGCTTCATCGGTTCTCCGTCGATGAACCTTTTCGAAGCGACCCTAAAGGGCGGCGAGCTCGGTTTTCGCGACTTCGCCATCCGATTGCAGGATGCAGCTTTCGTCGGCAGGCCCGCTCTGAGGTCCTATGAGGGGCGCAAGATCGTGTTCGGCATACGGCCCGAGGATCTTTATGACAGCGGCCTCGAATCCGGCCGCAATTATCAGACGATACCGGCAAAGGTGACTTCGATCGAAGAGCTCGGCTCTGAACATATCGTCCACCTGAACATCGACGCGGTCCGGGTGGACTCCGGCGATCCGGACGCAGCGGAGGATTTTGGCCTGGCATCGAACGCGGTGGCGAGATTCGAACCGGCCAGCGCCATCCACTCCGACTCGGAAATCCGGTTGGCCGTGGATGATGCCAAGTTCCATTTCTTCGATCCCGAGACGCATCTAGCGATCTGAAGATCTGCAGCAGACCGCAGGCGAGAGGGAGGCGCCTGCGAAAGATACTCGCAAGAAGGCTTCTGAATAAACCAGACAATCGTCCGCATTGTGCGGTCGATCTTGTAGAAGGAGGAGAAAATGATGTTTCGGATGCAACCCGCGATGCTGAAAATAGCCGCGGCCGCATGGTTGCTTGGCGCAACCAGCGCCATGGCGGACACGACGCTGGAATTCACCCAATGGTGGGAGCCTGAATTGCCGGCTGGCTCGCTCAGGGCAATCATGGATGACTTCGAGGCCGCAAACCCCGGAATCAAGGTGACATTGGTCAGCGGCCCCTACGCGACCACGCGAGACCAGATCTCGGTGGGTGCCGCAACCGGAACGCTCAGCGACGTCGTCGGTCTCGACGGCGCCTGGGTGAACAATCTGAATGCGCAGAACGCACTCGCCGACATGAATCCGATGATGGATGCGAGTGGTTTCGACAAGAGCCAGGTCGCGGACATCATCAAGGTGGACGGCAAGGCGGTGATGTTTCCCGTGGCCTCCTTCGTTTATCCGGTCTTCGTGAATTTGGACCTCGCCGCCCAGGCAGGCGTGACCAAGCTACCGTCGACCCGCGCGGAGTTTCTCGAAGCCGCCAAGAAGATGACGCACGCCGAAAAGAACCAGTATGGCTGGGTGTTGCCCCTGTCGCTGCAAACGCCATCCGGCGTCCAGAACGACATGATGTCTTGGGTTTGGGCTTCGGGTCAGTCGATGATGGCGAACGGCAAGCCCGCTCTCGAGGGCAAGCCGGTGGTGGATATGCTCACCTTCGTCAAATCACTCAACGACGCCGGCACCATCTCGCCCGGCATCGCCACCAAGACCGAGCAGGAAAAGGTCGAGGAATTCGTCAACGACCGCGTCGGGATGATGATCGACTCGCTCGCGCATGTGAACCTCATCCGCAAACGCAACCCCAAGCTGAACTTCGACCTCATCCCGGTCCCGGTCGTAGAAAACTACACCGGCAAGCGCGGCCTTCCCTATGCCTCCTGGGGCATCGGCATCTCTGCTGCCTCGAAACATCAGGAAGAGGCCTGGAAACTCGTCCAATATCTGATGAGTGAAAAGGTGAACGCCAAGCTCGTGTCGCTTGCAAACGCCTTCCCGGGCAACGTCAACGCCAAACCCGATTTCGTGACCTCGGACAAAGCTTTCGGCAAGGCTTTTGAAATCTTTAAGACCGGTTATCTCGCCAATGAGTTCACGGGCCTGCCGGTGGCTGAAGACCTGATGACCCAGTTCGACGTTCAAGCCCAGAAGATGCTCGCCGGCGAGCAGTCTCCGGAACAAGCTGCAGCCACCGCTCAGAAGGGCTGGATGGCGAAATTCTGATCGGCCTGTTCCCGTTTGCTATGTTCGACCGGGTGGCCTGACTTCGGGCAGGCCACCCGGCAACAACGGATCGGAAATTTGAGATGGACCTGTTTCCGAAGCTTACCTTCTCGCTGAAGGCGTATCCCAAGGTTGGCACATGACCCGGCAAAAGCGCTCCCACCACAAGCTGAAACGAGCGGTCGCACCCTACCTCTATCTGTCGCCCTCGCTGCTCATAATCGGGCTTCTGATGTTGCTGCCGATGGTGACGGTGATTGCCTACTCGTTCCAGAACAGCGCGGTGCTGCGTCGTGACCCGTCCTTTGCCGGACTGAAACACTACCAGGCGATCTTCGACGACCCCGTGTTCTGGGCTTCGCTGTGGCACACGCTCTACTTCACATGCATGAGTGTCATTTTCCACATGACCATCGGCATGGCCTTCGCGCTCATGCTGAACAGCGAGCGCATCAATCCGACGCTGCGCAATATCCTGCGCGTGCTCTACATACTGCCCTGGCTGTTCACCGCAGTGATTATCGCCGTGATCTGGCGCCTCCTGCTTGAGCCGAACGGTGTCGTGAATAGCATTCTCATGCAAATCGGCATCATCGGTTACAAGGTCGAATGGTTTTCCTCGCCCGAGACCGCGCTGCACGCCGTCACCTTCGCCAACATCTGGGCGGGCTATCCGCTTTTCATGGTCAGCCTGCTCGCAGGCTTGCAGGGCATTCCCAACGATTTCTACGAGGCCGCCGATATCGACGGGGCGAAGGCCTACCAGAAACTGATCTTCATCACGATCCCGCAGCTGATGCCGATCATCATCAGCATCTCGCTGCTGGATTTCATCTGGACCATGCAGGTCTTTCCATTGATCTGGATAACGACGGGCGGCGGTCCGATTTACTCGACCGAGGTCCTCAGCACCTACACGTACAAGCTGGCGTTTTCGAGCTACAACCTGTCGCAGGCGTCGGCGAGCGCCGTGGTCATCCTGCTGATCTCCCTCGGCCTGACGCTGTTCTACATCCGCTATCAAAAGGCTCGGTAGTCACCATGAGGAAAAGGCACACGCCGAAAGACAGGCTGATCACCGTCGCGCTGCATGTCGCGCTTGCTGCAGGGCTCTTTTTCGCGGCCTTCCCGATCTACTGGATGCTGAGCAGCTCGTTCAAGTCGAATACCGAAATCTTTGCCCTGCCACCAACCGTCCTGCCGAAGGCCTTCACGCTGGAAGCGTATGCGGCCATCCTTGGCGACCCGGTAAAGCTGCGCTTCTTCTTCAACAGCTACTTCGTGGCCGGGGCGGTGACCGTGCTGACGGTGCTGATCGCCTTGCTGGCGGCCTATGGGTTCAGCCGTTTCAATTTCCGCGGCAAGGGCAGCCTCAACACACTCATCATCAGCACGCAGACGATCCCGCCGATCACGCTTTTGATCCCCTTCTTCGGGCTTGTCGTCTCGTATGGCATCTTCGACACCTACGTCGCACTGATCCTGACTTACCTGGTGTTTACGCTGCCCTACGCGATCCTGCTGATGACGGGATATCTGAACACCTTGCCCCGCGATCTCGATGAAGCGGTGGCTGTCGACGGCGGCAGCAGCTGGACCGCACTCTGGCGGGTGATCGTCCCGATTTCACTGCCTGGTATCGTGGCGACGTCGGTCTACACCTTCCTGTTGTGCTGGAACGAATTTCTGTTTGCGCTGACGCTGACGAAGTCAACGTCCATGCGCACCGTCCCGATCGGCATCCAGCTGTTGATGGGGCAGCACGCCTTCGAATGGAACCAGATGATGGCGATGAGCGTGCTCGGCTCGCTACCGCTCTTGCTCATCTACCTCGTTGCCCAGAGGTTCTTCCTCGCCGGTATGACCGCCGGCTCGGTCAAGTAGGATGTCCCTCCCACAGAGAACTGATGGAGTAGGCCGCGCATCGAAATCGATGGATTGGACCTTCTCTGCTGGCAGGCGATATCGCCGCGGCCTCAAGCGTCGTCATAGCGCCGCTGATCGTGCTGGAGCCGTTCTTCCAGCGCCACATCATCGAAGGGCCTATGCAGGTGGAATCAAGGAATGAAAGGATGAACGTGAAAGACCTCAAAGTCGGCTGCCAGACCTTCACCTGGGAAATGCTCGGAGACCGTTTTGCCGGCGGCCCCGACGACCTGCTCAAAGCGATCGCCGATGGCGGCTATGCCGGCATCGAGATCACCGATACGATGATCGGCCGCTATGCCGGCAAGCCGGCGGAGTTCGCTGCGGCGCTGAAGACATCCGGCCTGACGCTGGTCTCCTTCGCGTTCGGTTCGGACAGCGGCTTCACACTCAAGGAGAAGATCGGCGCCGACCTCGAGACCGCCAAGCGCTGGATCGATTTCGCCGCCGCCTTTCCGGGCGCGATGGTGTCCATGGGCTCGGCCACCGTCGTGTCGGACGGTCCGCGCGACGACAAGTTCGCCATTGCGGCCGAGGTCTACAACAAGGCTGGTGAACTCGGCCGCAGGGCCGGCGTCCAGGTCGCGGTGCACCCGAGCTCGCATCACAGCACGCTGCTCTACGACCGCCTCGATTGCGACCGCATCTTCGGGCTGCTCGATGCCTCGCTGGTAGGCTGGGTGCCGGACACCGGTCACATCCTGCGCGGCCACAAGGATATGGCCGACACGCTCACCACCTATCGCGATCGCATCTGCTACGTGCACCTGAAGGATGTCGACGCGAGCGGCACCTGGGCGATGCTCGGCAAGGGCGTCTGCGACACCGCGAAGGTGATCGAGATCGCCAGTGCGGCACCCAACTTCAATGGCTGGCTGGTGCTGGAGGAAGAGTCCGAGACCGCCGCCGCCGATCCGGCCGGCGCGGTCAAGACCAACCGCCAGACCATGCGCGGCTACGGAGCCTGAGACGATGATCCGCAAGAAAGACCGTCGTCTTCGTGTCGGTGTGCTCGGCTGCGGGCCGATCGCTCAATTCGCGCATCTGGAATCCTGCGTGAAGGCGAGCAATGCCGATCTCTACGCGATCTGCGACGCAGCACCCGATCTGCTCGCACGTATGGGCGCGACCTACGAGCCGCAGAAGATGTATGGCGACTATGACGCGATGCTCGCCGACCCTGCGCTGGAGGCGGTGATCGTCGCCACCTCGGACGCCTATCACGTGCCGATGTCGATCAAGGCGCTCGAGGCGGGCAAGCACGTTCTCTGCGAAAAGCCGATCGGCGTCTCGGTCGAGGAAGGCCAGAAGCTTGCCGACGCGGTCAAGCGCTCCGGCAAGGTGCTGCAGGTCGGCCACATGAAGCGCTTCGACCCGGCTCTCGAAGCGGCGCGCGATTTCGTGCGCGACGAGATGGGCGAGATCCTGGCGCTGAAGGCCTGGTATTGCGATTCCACCCATCGCTACACCAACACCGACGCGATCCAACCTCTGCCCATTACCAGCAAGCTGGCGAGGAAGCCGGCCGGCAATCCGAAGGCCGATCTCAGGCAATACTTCATGCTGGCGCATGGCTCGCATCTCGTCGACACGGCGCGCTTCCTGTGCGGCGAGATCACCGCTGTACGAGCCCGCCTCAACGAGAAATTCGGCGCCTATTGCTGGTTCGTCGAGACCGAGTTCGCCAATGGCGCGCTCGGCCATCTCGACCTCACGGTTGCCGTGCGCATGGACTGGCATGAAGGTTTCCAGCTCTATGGCGAAAACGGCTCGGTGATCGCGAAGACCTTCAATCCCTGGTATTTCCGCGCAAGCGAGGTCGACATCTTCCATGAGAAGGATGCGACGTCGCGCAAGCCGCTTGGCGCAGACGGCCATTTCTTCCGCCGCCAGCTCGAAGGCCTCGCTGAGACGGTGCTCGACGGCAAGCCGATGCGCGGCGCCAATGTCGACGACGGGCTCGCCTCAATCCGCGCCATGGTGGCGATCGCGCGCTCGGTCGAGAGCGGCGAACGCGTCGAGATTGCTGGCGTGACGGGAGCGGTCTGATGCAGATCGGGGTGTTCGCCAAGACCTTCCCGGGCAGCGAGCCGGCCGGCGTGCTGGCGTCGGTCCGTGACGCGGGTTTTGCGGTCACCCAATTCAATCTCGCATGCGCCGGCCTGCCATCGATGCCGGATGATGTTCCCGCAGCGGCGATCTGGGCAATCAATGCCGCAGTCGACAGCTCCGGCGTCGGTCTCGTGGCGCTGTCCGGCACCTACAACATGGCGCATCCGGACAAGCAGGTACGCGACGATGGCTTGCGTCGGCTGGCGATGGTGATCGAAGCCGCCGCAAGGCTTTCCACGCCGCTCGTCACGCTCTGCACCGGAACGCGCAATCGTGACGACCAATGGGCGCACCATCCTGACAATGCCGATCCCTCGGCATGGACCGACATGGCGGTCGAGATGGAAAAGGCGCTCGAACTCGCCGAGCGTCACGGTGTCAATCTTGGGATCGAGCCCGAACAGACCAATATCGTCACCTCCGCTCCTGACGCGATGCGGCTCATCGCCGAGATGGGTTCGAAGCGGCTGCGCATCGTGCTCGATCCGGCAAACCTGTTCGAACAGGCGGATGCCGCGCAGGCGCGCGCCATGGTTGCGGCTGCAGTCGAGCGCACGGCAAGCCATGTCGCCATGGCCCATGCCAAGGACCGTTTCGCCGACGGCCGGTTTGCCACCGCCGGGCAAGGCGTCGTCGACTTCGCCGACTTCATCGCCCGGCTGAAGGCGACAGGTTTCGACGGGCCGTTGGTGACGCATGGGCTTTCGGCCGGGGAAGCGCCCGGCGTCGCCCGTTTCCTCAAGGGGCTGCTGTGATGGCGCGCCCGACGATCCTGCTCCGCGATGGCGCCGCGCTTCGGGTTTCCGATACGGGCGACGGGCTGGCGGTCGTCGTTCAGCACGGGCTGGGTGGCGGCGAGGCGCAGGTTGCGCAGACCTTCCCCACAGGCTTTCGTCGCATCACGCTCGAATGCCGCGGCCATGGCGGCTCCGGCCTTGGCGAGCGACGGCCATTTTCGTTCGAGATGTTCGCCGACGATGTGCTCGCGGCCGCCGACCAGGCCGGCCTCGACCGCTTCGTTGCCGGCGGCGTCTCGATGGGTGCCGCGATCGCGCTCCGCCTCGCCTGCCGCCATCCCGACCGCGTCGCCGCGATGGTGCTGGTGCGGCCGGCGTGGACGTTCACGGCAGCACCGGTGAACATGCAGCCTATAACCGAGGTCGCCGAACTCATCCTCGACCGTGGCGCCGAGAGCGCGCGGAGTATCTTCGCGCAATCCGAGACGGCGACGCGGCTTTACCGCGAGGCGCCCGACAACCTGTCCTCGCTGTTCGGCTATTTCGACCGGCCGGACGCCCACGCCTTTGCGCAGGTGCTCGCCAACATCGCCGCCGACGGGCCCGGGATTTCCGAGCGCGACGCCGCCGCCCTGCGCATCCCGACGCTGGCCATTGGCAACGCCAGCGACGCGGTCCACCCGCTGTCGGCCGCCTATACGCTCGCCGCAGTCATCCCCAATGCGATCTTCGCCGAGATCACCCCCAAGGCGCTCGACAGCGCCAGGCATTTCACCGAATTACACGCCGAGATCTCGGCCTTCCTTCACGCCCACTCGAACGTCCGGAGCCTCATTCCGTCATGACCAGCAAATCTCTCTCAGGCCCCGCCGCGATAGCCGCTCTGCCGCGCAACCGGCTGCTCGGCGAATTCTCGCTGTGGTCGGCCGATCTCGCCAATATGGAGCGCGACCTGAAGCGCATCGAGGCCCATGCCGATCTGCATCACGTCGACGTCGCCGACGCCCGCTTCACCCCCGGCTTGCTGTTCTTCCCGGATCTGGTGGCGCGCATCGCCAAGCTGACGGCGAAGCCGATCCATGTGCATCTGATGGTCGAGGCCGAAATCGTCGAGGCGCAGACGCGGCAGTTCATCGAGGCCGGCGCCGACCTCATCACCATCCATGCCGAGAATGGCGAGGCGGGCTTGCGCGCCGTCAAGCTGGCGCATGAGCTCGGCGCCGAGGCCGGCGTCGTGCTCAGGCTGGAGACGCCGGTCGCGGCAATCGTGCCTTTCTTGCCCGAGGTCGCGTTCGTCACGCTTCTCGGCACTTTGATCGGCGTCAAGGGCCAGAGCCTGTCCGAGCAGGCCTGCCCGCGTCTCATCGAGGCGCGCGCGCTGATCAGGAAAGCCGGCCGCGAGGCCGATATCGTGCTCGCCGCCGATGGCGGCATCCGCCATGAGACGGTGCCGCTGCTGCGCGCCGCCGGCGCCGACACCGTGGTGCTGGGCTCGCTCGCCTTCGGTGACCCTGACCTTGCGCAACGCATCGCCTGGCTGCACGGGCTGAAAGCAGCCGCCTGATGAGCACGCTTGCGCTTGCCTTCGATCTTGGCGGCACGGAGCTGCGCGGCGCGCTGGTCGAGCGCGGTGGCGACGTCGTCGCCCGCGTCTCGGCGCCGACGCTTGCCGTCGCAGGATCGGAGGCGGTGATCGGCCAAATCATCACGCTGGCGGCCATGTTGCTCAAGGAGCACCCACAAGCGAAAGTCACCGGTATCGGCATGTGTGCGCCCGGCCCGCTCGACCCCAAGGCGGGCATCGTCATCGGGCCGCCGACACTGGCCGGCTGGCACAATGTGCCGCTGATCGACATCCTCAGCCGGCAGTTCGGCCTGCCGGTGCGGCTGGAGAACGACGCCAATGCGGCGGCCCTCGGCGAATGGCGCTTCGGCGCCGGCCGCGGCACCGGATCGCTGGTATTCGTGACCGTGTCGACCGGCATTGGCGGCGGCGTCATCGCCGACGGCCACATCTATCACGGCAGGCGCGGGTTGGCGGCCGAGATCGGCCACATGACCATCACCGGCGAAGGCGACCGCTGCTTCTGCGGCGCCGTCGGCTGCTTCGAGGCGGTCGCCTCCGGTACGGCGCTCGGACGCCGGGCGACACGGCTGACCGCGCCGGGCGACGGCTCGCTGCTCCGGCGGCTGTCCAACAATGGCGACGTCTCGGCGCGACACGTCGTCGAGGCCGCGCGGGCGGGTGATGTGGCGGCTCGCCCACTGGTCGAGGCCGAGGCGCGGTGGCTGGGCATCGGCTTCACCAACCTCCTGCATCTCTACTCGCCCGACCTGATCGTCATGGGCGGCGGCCTTTCCAACGGCTTCGACCTCCTGGCACCGACCATCAGGGCGACCGTCGAGCACCGCGCCATGGAAGCCTATCGCGACGTGCCGATCGTTCCGGCCGAACTTGGCGACCGGGCGGGCCTGGTCGGCGCGGCGAGCCTGATCCTATGGGATGGCGAGCCCGGCACGGCGCTGGCGATGGTGCAGAACGAGGAGACGACAACCGGCGCCAGGGAGGCAAGCCAAGGCTGAGCTCAAGCTGCGCGGCGCGCGCAAATCCTATGGAGCCGCCGAGATCATCAAGGGTATCGAGCTCGACGTCGAGGACCGCGAATTCATCGTCTTCGTCGACCCGTTCGGTTGAGGGAAGTCCACGCTGCCGCGCATGATCGCCGGGCTGGAAAGGATCAGCGCAGGCGACCTCATGATCGACGGTGCGCGCCAACGACATCGACCCGTCCGCGCGTGGGCTGGCCATGGTGTTCCAGTCCTATGCGGCCTATCCGCATTTGAGTGTGGCCGAGAATAGGGGGCTTCGCACTGAAGATCACTGGGGTGCCGCCGCAGGAGCGGGAGCGCAAGGTGAAGGAGGCGGCCGACGTATCCGGAGTGGTGGCCCCTGGCGGCAGCCTGCGCTCTGCGGAGGATCGACAACGCGCGGATCGGTAGCCGTTTGCGAGAATGTCCATCTCAAGAGTCTCAAGGCGTAATCTGTAGTGCAAGGGTGTCAAATGCCCACTCCCAACAATCCTCCGGCCGCGGTCAGACGCGCCCTGCGCAGGCTGGGAGCGAATATCCACGATGCCCGGCGGCGGCTCCCAATGGCGCTGGTGGCGAGCGCGCCTTTACCTCGCGCTCGACCCTGCAACGGGTCGAGGCGGGCGACACGAATGTCAGCGCCGGCATATATACCGCCGCAATCACAGCTTCCTTTGGCTCGGAAGACGGCGCGCGAGCGACGGATGAATCGGCCGAGTTGACAAAACCATCGTGCAGCGTCACCTCATTGCTCTCTAACAATGCTTCCGGGGGGCGGCTTTGCTTTTCTGTCGATCTCTCTGCCGTGCTGTGCTCTTGACCGTGGCCTTTTTTGCAGCACTGCCGACGATGCCGGCACTGGCATGGGCCCCGGATACTGTCATGACCTTCCAGGTGATCCGGAACTCGGACCCCGCATGTGAACCAACCTGCCCTGCGTGGATCTACGCTGCAGGTTCAATTGAAACCTCGTCCCCATCGGCTTTGCGCAAGCTGCTGAAGCGCCTCGGCGCAGTTCACCTTCCCATCGTCTTGGCATCGAATGGTGGTGACCGTCAGTCCGCCCAGGAACTCGGCAGGATCGCCAGAAAGAACAAGCTGACAATCGCTATTGGGACTTCACCCGTAGTTTGCAAAGACAAAGCCTCGGTCTGTCGCACGATGCCAGAGATTGACGGCCAAGGTCGATTCGAAGAAGCCAACTGCCTGTCTGCCTGCCCCTTGTTCCTTGCTGGTGGCGTCAAAAGGCTCAACAGCGACCGCAACTTTATCGCGGTCCACAAGGGACAAGCCGTCCTGTACTCAAATGGCGACAGGACCTTCACTCAAATAAAATCCGCCAAGAGGGTTGCCAAGGTTCTAGCCAATGCTCACCTGGAGAAGAAGCAATATCTCCGGGAAATGGGCGTAGCCGTCGCGCTGGAGGATGAGGCTTTCAAGCATGGCGGCGACGACTTTTATGAAGTCCCGATCGATCGGCAGCGCAGTTGGGGCTTGATCACCGGCTCAGTCGAAGAGTTGGATTTCACCGATCCCCAATTCTGCAAAAGACAGCCGCTCCCCGAGAATTGCGTCCCAAAACAAAATGGCCTGCCACGACGTAAGTCATGAAAATGGGTGGCTTATTTCCGCGCAGCCACTCGACCGGAAGAGATCAGCCGCGTATCTCAGTCAAGCAAGCCGCCGTTACGAGGCCAACCGGCTCTTAAGCCGTTTCTCGCGGAGACGGGTGCCAGCCCGCCAGGTGCGGGCGGTTTGTCGTCCGCCGTCTGCTGGGCGATCCGTATCAGATCGCTGAGCGCCGAACGGATTTGCGGCCAAGGGAATTCGGAGGATCCCTCCCAGGCTTCGCCCTCGCGCAATACGGCATCGAGCTTGCCCGCCACACCGGCGAGCGTCTTGGCGGGGGTGGTTGAGAACGCTTCAAGCAGATCCTCCGCCCGGTCGCCAGCCTCGCGCTCGTCCCTGAGCGCTGCGGTGTAGCCGCCCTCCTCGGCAGCCGCGTCCCAGCGGGCCTGATGTGCCGCCAAATCAGCTTCGGCCTTCTCGCGGAGAGCCGCCATGTCGGGCCCTTTGCCGAGTACATCATTGACCGCCCCGATCGAGTGGATGGTCACGTCCTCTCCCTCCGGCAGGCGGACGGTCACACATGGAAAGCCGACGCTCTCAACAAGCCTCGTCTCCAGGCGCTGCTGCCGGCGGCAATGCCGCTCGGCCGACCCGCGGGTCATCTCCCATTCCCGCCAAAGCGCCAGCGCTGGGTCGGGGGGTATGCTGGTTGCTGCTACATCCCCGGGAAGCGCATTCTTCTCAAGCATCAATGCGGTGGACGTGATCATTCCTCCCGTAAGCACTTGTCGGCGAGTGACCAAAGGCAGAGTCATGCTATTGTCGGAATCAGCCATGATCCGAGCTCCTGAACAGCTTGGTTGTGGTCAGGCTGCTGAGGGTGGTTGCACACCAACAGCAGCCGCTTTCAAGCGAAATCGTATCAGCGGTACGATAATGAAAATGTCACGATGGATCAACAAGAATCGTATCACGGTTACGAAATGAATGCAGTTCAATGCAAGATGGCACGCGTCGCATTGGGCTGGGGAACTCGAGAACTAGCTATAAACGCTAACGTATCTCCTGATACCATCGCCCGGTTAGAAAGAGGCGAGCAGTTAAAGAATTCAACCCTCGCCGAAATTCGTGCAGTCTTCGAAGCGGCCGGGATCGAATTCATCCCGGAGAACGGAGGCGGTGCTGGTGTTCGCCTGGCGCGTGGATCAGACGGCACAAAGGGCAAACTGTGACCCTTTGGATTAACCGGCTACCTTTCGCCTGAGGCGTGCAGCGATAACGGAAGTCGCACATAGGTGTCCGGCCTGTGGAGCGGACGCGCGTGGGGTGATCTCGGGCAGACCTAGCGCGCCACGCTTCGATTCTGAGTCAACATACCTCGTCGGGAGGCCGAAGACGGCTCCGCTCTGGAGGGCGCCGTGAGTGCCTGACAGATGCAGGAACAGAATTCATCGTATAGAACGGCAGCGGACCTGAAGTGAGTTTCGGATGGACCGGCCCTCACATCCCGATCCCCAGCCCACGCTTTCTGCCGAAGGTCCAGTCGATGCCCCCGCTGTCTTGCACGAGCCCGCTGATGTGCTGGCCGACGCGCTTGTCGAGCATCGGCTGCCAGGGAACGAGCTGAAGCCCGAGCCCGTCGTCCAGCATGGCAAAACGCCCGCTGGCAAGGCGGACCGAGCCAAGCAGCGTGCCGCCGACGTGGTTGCCGGGCTGGACGGGCACGAAGGTGAGGCCGCGCGCAGCGGCCATTTCCTTGCCGACGCGCGCGACCTCCCGGCGCTCCAGCGTGGCAACAAGATCGCGCGCGAAGGTGATCGTCCCACTGGTCGCATCGCGTTCGGCATGGCCCAGCCTGACGAGTTGGGCAGCCCGTTTGTCGAGCGCGTTGTCGACTTCGAGACCAAAGCCTGACCGGACCAGCGAGACGGGGTTCCTAGCCACAAGCTCCCGATCGAGCCAGGTGGCGCCGTCACTGCCGATCTGCGCGTCGAGGTCAAGCGTCGAGAGCAGGCGGACGGAGAAGTCCTTGCCGCGGTTGTGGCCATCGTAAGCGATGCCGCGCTCGGACAGGTCATTTGGAACGCGCCAGTGGTCGTCGTCGATGCGTTCGACATGGCCGGCCCGGCGCAGCGCTTCGAGACGGCGGACATGGAAGCGGACGAAGGCGTCCGGGTCCTTGCCCTGCTGCAAAAATCTCTCGCGGATTGCCTCCAGGTGTCTGCTCGGGCGATAGATGCCATCCTCGCCCGCCACGACACTGATGTTGCGGTCGGCCGCACGCGGCCCCTCCTTCGGCAGGATCGGTTCGAGTGCCACGATATGGCCGCGCTGGATGTCGTCGAGCTTTGCCGTATCCGCGGTCTCGACATAATGGGTGCGTCCGTCGACGCCATCGATGACGAGCGACAGCTTATCGCTCATCTCGTCGCCGGCAAGGCCCTTGGCGAGCACACGGCCGACGACCGGTTCGGTGATGGTCTGCCGGTGCATGACATATTGAGCCGCGCCCCGCTCATCAGCGAGGCCGTGCTCCTCGAGTGCCCGGTGCATGGTCTTGATGATGTCGTTGCGCTCGCCAAGTGCCCGCAGCGTGCTTTCGGCTCGGTCGGAGATCACCCATCGGCCGGGCTCGATCTCGCTCGCCAGGCCGAAGTGTTGCAGTGTCTTCGCCCTATCGATCAGCAGATAGCGGTTGCTGGAAATGGTGTAGCTGTCGCTGGCATTGGGACGGAGGTCGACAAGATCGTGCTCCTGCTGTTCGGCGATCAGCATGCGGTCGAGTCTTGTCAGCCGTTCTGCGTCCACCTCGTTGGCCAGCTTGCGGGCGACTTCGATCTCGCTTTGCAGCCCGAGTTCCCGTTCGACCAGCTCGCCTGCCCGGTGGCGGATGCCATGGGCGATGTAGTCGCCGGCGATGTTCAGGGTCTTGCCGTCGTCGGTGATGCCGCGCACCAGGACGTGGGTGTGCGGATGGCCGGTGTTGTGATGGTCGACGGCGATCCAGTCGAGGCGCGTGCTGAGGTCGGTCTCCATCTGTCGCATGAGGTCGCGGGTGAAGGAGCGCAGGTCTTCCATCTCGGCGGCATCCTCCGGCGCGACGATGAAGCGGAACTGATGCCGGTCGCCGCGCCCGCGCTCGACGAAGGCCTTGCCGTCGGCCTCGTCGTCGAAGGCCGAGTATACCTTCCCCTTCTCGCCGTCCCTGGTGACGCCGTCGCGCTGGAGATAGCGCAGATGCGCATCGACGGCCTTGCTCGTCGTCACAAACTTTTGGCCGCGCCCGCTCGCCTTCCCTCGCCCCGGCAGCTTGACGACGCGCGCCTTCACCACGACGCGGCGGGAGCGAAAGCGGACGCCATTGGAGTCCTGCTTCCACCCGCCACCGTCGTTTGGCAACCCTGTCACCACCTTGCCGCCGCGACCACGGGCGTTGAAGCGGCCACTTCCCTTCCCGCCGCTGCTGCTTGCTCCGAGGCGATAGGGATTGCCGCCTTGCTTGCGGATCGCAATCTCGACCTGGCGCACAAAGGGCAGCCTCCGTGAATTGACCGGCGCGCCGCCATGCCGCATCCGGCCGGTGCGAACCTGGAATCTATCGGTTTCACGATCTGCCATGACGACAGGATCGGGAATCAGATTCCCTGCTTCAAGATGGCTGGAGCACCGAGCGTGCTACGGCGCGCAAAGACTTGCTGTGGCGTAAAGCGGCGGATCGCACATCGCTGCGGCACGATAGTTTTGCGTTTCGGATCAACAGCATAGCCATAGCCTGTCAGCCCCGCACCTCACGTCATTCTGCCTGAGGTCGGCACGGGCAGGAAAAACAATGTGCAGACAAGCACTTACGAGCGAAGCGAGGCGAGCGCCAGCTCGCTTTATCTTGCTGTCCCTCTCCGCACTCTGTAACCGTCCGGATCCTGCACACCTAGTGCAATCTCGCAACGTGTGGGGTTCCTTCTTATCGAGGAGGATCTTCGGCGGTGCCTCGACGTTCCTGGGACAGGCCGACAACTCGTACTGGTCGACGCATGTCGCGACCTGGTATCGGGGGCCGTTTTGAGGTGGAGGAATATTGCCGCCGGCGCAAGCTTTCGATGACGACTTTCGAGCTGTGGGTGCGTCATCTGGTGAGCGCGGAAGATCGGCGCAAACGTGCGGAATATCTGCGGAAATTGCGCCGGGGAAAGCCGCAAAAGCGGGGCAAGAAAGGGCCGCCGAAGCGACGCAAGAGCCCGCGCCGCTACTGCTACAGCGTGCGTACGGACACGATCCGATTTGCCCTGCAGGCGTTCTGGGGCATGCATGTGGAGGCGATGAACTGGAGCGGATTGGGGCCTGCCGAATATGCCGTGGCGCTCGGGCTTTCGCCCCCATGCGCTGCGCAAATGGCGCGCTCGTCTTGAGGAATTCGAATTCGAAGTGGACTGGCGATCTCTGTTGCATCCGAGTGCCCGGGCTCAATTAAGCAGCGCTGATTGCGTGCGGCGCCAATCGCTTGAGACTGCGGGTTGACGGGCGGTCGGACCGGCGCCGCTTCAGCGACGCGCAGAAGCAGGCGATTGTGCAGGAGACGGAGAAGCCTGGTGTCAGTGGCGGAGGTTGCCGCCGCCATGGAGTCGCCACCAGCACGGCCTTCCGCTGGCGTGTCGAGTTTCGGCCTGACCGCTCGCAAGACGCCGCAATTGGCAACTGTTGCGCTCATCCATGGGGCGAAAAAACGAACGCCGGCGACGGCTCCCCTGTGCAATCTCGTGCGGCCGCCGGACGGCATGGTGGCAGTCCGACTGGACAACGGGCGGCGCGTCTTTGCGTCCGTCGGCAGCAATGCGGATGCAGTCAAGCGGCATCTCGCGGTAAGGGAGAACGCATCATGATCGTCGTTGCGGCGGGTGTGAAGATGCATCTGGCGCTCGGTCATACCGACCGTCAAGAGGCTCGACGGGCTCGCCATACTGATCCAGGAGCAGCTGAAAGATGGATCCCTTCTCGGATTCCGAGCGCAATGGACCCCGACCACATCGAACGCGATATCAGCGAAGGCGCGAACATCACTCCGCGCCGTAGCGAACCCGGAAAAGCGCAACCAAAGCGCGGGCCGCTGCCCGATCATCCGCCGCGCGTTGTTGCGGCGGCACCCTGCCCAGCATCTGCGAGAGCATTAGCGAGATCCTCGACTATACCCAGGCGCGGTTTAGATGTAGCGCCACGCCGCCCGAAATGTGCCTGCCGGACCCGTTGGCCCGAACAAGTTCAGGCAACTTGAACGTCGCCGACGCGTTCCAGATGAATTGCGCCCGAAGCTCCAATTCACCGCCGCCGCCGCGAGGAGGACCGCGCCGCCAAGTGCCGAGAGGATAACGATTGTACGCGCATGTTCATCGCTCGATCTGCGGTGCAGCAGCTTTCACCGGTTTATCAGCAACTCTGTCCGCAGCCGGGCAGAACGATGGAAGCGAAAGCTTGCCGGCTTGATATTTGCGACGAATGAGGTTTGTTGCGGAACAACGAATTATTTGCCTGATTGGCAATAAACAGCCCATCCGTTTCAACGCGCGCTATTAGAGCCGTCAGACAAGAGGAAAACTCGATGACCGTTTCTCCAGACCCAAGCGACCAGGCTGATCTCGTATCAATCACCGCCGACATCGTTTCCGCCTACGTTTCGAACAATCCGCTGCCGGTCGGCGAGTTGTCGAAGTTGATCGGGGATGTCTATGTCGCTTTGCAAGGGATCGGCAGACCTGTGGCTGCGACCGCAGCCAAGCTGGAGCCGGCGGTGTCGATCAAGAAGTCAGTGTCACCTGATTTCATCATATGCCTGGAAGACGGGAAAAAGTTCAAATCCTTGAAGCGGCATATCGGAACGCATTACAATCTGAGTCCGGACGAATACCGTCTGAAATGGAACCTGCCCTCCGACTATCCTATGGTGGCGCCAAATTACGCGGTCACCCGCTCGGCCCTGGCGAAATCAACAGGTTTGGGACGCAAGGCGACAGCGCCAGCAAAAGCTGCGGCAGAAAAACCAAAACGAGTTGCTCGCGCGGCAGCGGCGGCAGCAATTGCCACGGCAATCACGTTGCCGGTCAAGAACGCGCGCAAGACACCCGTCAAAGCATAGCGTGCTGCACCAGATAGAGGTGCATGGTGAACCTGAACCATGGCGAAGCCCCGCCTTGCGCGGGGCTGCGTGTTTAGTCGGATCACTCTGCGGTGCGGCGGGACCAGATGAGCGACAACTCGCCCTCGGTGGCGGTCTCGACCAGGCTCGCATAGATCGGAGCGGGGAAGCTCGGATCGTCGAGCTTGACCGAGTGGTAGTCGCGGCCCTCGCGCGAGGTCTTCTTCCATGCCGCCCCGAACTCGATGGCGCCGGCGAAAATGCGGAAGTCCGGACCTTTTTCATTGTCGCCTTCGGCTGGCGTGAACGTCACCGACTTGACGTTGAGGTTCAGGGTTTTGACTGAGCCGGAGAAGCCGTTCGCGGTGCGGGAGAATGTGCCGATCGTCGCCATTGTGATGGTTCCTTCTGTTTCTCGGGCCGCGCCTATCGCGGCCTCGATGGTGGTCTTGAGACCGGGGGCGATCGGGCCGCACCCAAAGCAGCTGAAACGAAGTGGAAGACGGCGCCGCGAGACTTTCTTGGGCCGCGAGGAATGGACGCAAACCGGGGTCCCCGCCAGGTGTGCCGGGTGGGGTGGTACGGCCAGGGGAAGAAAACGAAGCGCCGTCGTTGCGGGAAGACGATCGAGGTTGAGCCAAGCGAAAACGGTCTTCGGTCAGACCCAATCCATTCGAGGGCGCCTTGGGCGTAGCTAGGATGGACAGACAGTCACAACGGCGACCGCGATCAGTCACCCGCTTCCCAGCCCCGTCATGAGCGCTTTGGCGGTCAATACAGCTAACCCACACCTCAACCATGAGAATGATGATGCCGCTCCAGGTACCCGCGCCAAGATGGCCGGCGAGCGGAGCTGGGCCGCGCCGTGAAGCTGGGCGGACCGGATCAGTTCAGTTCAGTTCAGGAGGTGGGTGACGCGCTCCATTGCGAGTGGGCGGCCACGCTCTGGTACAGATTGTATTTGTGCGAGCGATGGCCAAAGCCATTTCTCCATCGGCGGCTCATTTGCCTTATGCTTCGTCAATGATCCGAAATCCGCGTTCCAGACTGCAATCCTATGCTGCTTGACCCTATATTGATCAGCGATCTTGCCCCAAGGCATCCATTCCAAACGGCACAACGCGCCACTTGCTGACGCAGTGCGCCGATGTACGAACGTCTCGATATTTTGGGGCCGACAGCGGAATGGCGGCCTTTGGCGTCCGAAGAACGATAGCGGACGTTCAGCGGGTGGGTCCGGCCGCAGCAAACTTGAACTGGCCATTCGCAACCCCGTAAACAGTCTCCATGACAGCGAGGCGCTGGCGGGACGTTCGGCGTAGCAAGTTTTGCGCTCGCTACCTACGCAAATTGGGCGTATCGTGGCATATCGTCTGTTGCTAATAAATGAGCCGGCGACTGAGAGCGCAAGACTCTCGCATCGGACTAGGCGCGCTAGGTTCCAC
Organism: Mesorhizobium sp. M0207; assembly: GCF_040321995.1. Classification (NCBI taxonomy): domain Bacteria; kingdom Pseudomonadati; phylum Pseudomonadota; class Alphaproteobacteria; order Hyphomicrobiales; family Phyllobacteriaceae; genus Mesorhizobium; species Mesorhizobium sp. M0207. Next base: position 14,243 of record NZ_JAMYSQ010000033.1, on the reverse strand, counting down.
AACTACTCGTCGCGCTCACCAGACCATCTGCCTCTGCTGAAACCTCTTTTCCTCGGTTCCGGCCAGTATTGCTTTTGCCAATCGGAAGAGGAGCGTTCTGATGCAGATCATCCAAACCCGCCGCCGGTTCCTAGCCGGCGCTGCAATGGCAGGCGCTGCCGGTATCGTCGGTGTTCCAGGGTCACTCCACGCGGAACCGCCGTTGGAAACGACCACGGTTCGTCTGCCGCTGTGGGTCGGTAGTTCCTACTGTTGGGCAGGTGCGTACATCGCCGGAGAACTGATGCGCGCCGAGGGTCTTACCGATGTCCGCTACATAGAAGGCGACAGAAGCGTCAACCAATCGGTATGGATCGCACGCGGTGAGACCGATTTCTCCGTGAACTTTGCGCCGAACCAGGTCGCGTCGATCGCCGCCGGCGTGCCGATCAAGGTGCTGACCGGCTTGCACTCGGGATGCCTCGAACTGATCGCCAAGGAGAGCATTCGCAGCGTCACGGATCTGCGGGGCAAGAGAGTGGGCGTGAACGGTTTCAACAACTCGCGGCACGTGTGGCTGTCCCTCATGTCCGCCTATGTCGGACTCGATCCAGTGAACGATATCCAATGGGTCTTGACTAACGACGTCAAGCCGACGGAACTCTTCGTCGAAGGGAAGATCGACGCATTCCTCGGGACGCCGCCCCAGCCGCAGGAGCTGCGCGCCAAGAAGATCGGCCACACGATCCTCAACAATGCCGTCGACCGCCCGTGGTCGCAGTATTTCTGCTGCATGATCTCGGCCACGACGGACTATGTGACAAGATACCCGGTGGCGACCAAGCGGGTCTTGCGATCCATCCTCAAGGCCGCCGACCTCTGCGTGTCAGATCCCGAAAGTGTGGCCCAGCAGATGGTCGATCGCGATTTCGAGACCAGCTATGACTACGCGCTCCAAACTCTGAAGGACATTCGGTACGACCGCTGGCGGGAATTCGATCCCGAAGACTCCTTGCGGTTCTACGCACTGCGCATGCAGGAGACCGGCATGATCAGGTCCAGCCCACAACAGATCATCGCCAACGGAACGGACTGGCGCTTCCTCGACGAGTTGAAGCGTGAGCTGAAAACCTGATCCCATCTGGTCTCGAGGGGAGACGTAGACATGCAAATCATTCAGAGCCGCAGGCGCTTCCTGGCCGGCCTGACGGCTGCCGGCACCGCAAGCCTCGTCGGCGCTCCAACTCGAGTTCTTGCCGAGCCAGGGCCGGAGACCACACGCATTCGCTTGGCCAAGATCCCTAGCATCTGCGTGGCGCCACAGTATGTTGTAGAGGACCTGCTGCGCACTGAGGGCTTCACCGAGATTGCCTATGTCGCGGCAGGCCCCGGTGCGGCCACGGCCTCCGCGGTGGCGAATGGCGAGATCGACTTTAGCCTCAACTTCGTGACAAATTCGATCGTCGCCCTGGACTCCGGTGCGCGGCTCACTCTGCTCGGCGGCGTCCATTCCGGTTGCTTCGAGCTGTTTGCCAAGCACGGGATCGACAGCGTCGTCGATCTGAAAGGCCGGAACGTCGGCGTCCAGGGGCTCGGTTCGGGGCCGCATCTGTTCCTCGCCAGCATCGCCGCCTATGTCGGGCTCGATCCGGCGCGCGACATCAACTGGGTGGTGGACCCGGCGGTCAAGCCCAAGGAGCTGTTCGCGCGGGGCGAAATCGATGCATTCCTGGGCTTTCCGCCGGACCCGCAGGAATTGCGGCGCAGCAAGGTCGGGCACGTGATCGTCAACAGCACAGTGGACCGACCTTGGTCGCAATATTTTTGCTGCATGCTGTCCGGCAACAGCGATTTTGTGGCCGCGCATCCGGTTGCTACCAAGCGGGTGCTGCGCGCCATCCTCAAGGCCGCGGATCTATGCACCGCCGCGCCGGCCTTGGTTGCCGAGCGCTTGGTCGCGGGCGGATTCGCCAGCCGCTACGATGACGCGTTCGCAGCGATCAGCGAGTTGCCCTACCGGAAATGGCGGGACTACGATTCAACTGACACCGTCCGCTTCTATGCGCTGCGGCTGAAGGAAATCGGTTTGATCGGGTCCACACCCGACAGGATCATCGCCAACGGAACAGACTGGCGCTTCCTCAACGAGCTAAAGCGAGAGCTGAAGACGTAGACCTATCGCCAATACGCGTTGCCTTTTCAAGGGAAGGAGAGACTCGTGCAGATTGTCCAGAACCGTCGCCGTTTCCTTACAGGCCTGTCTGCGCTCGCAGCCGCGGGTCTTGCAAAGGGCCGCAACGCGGCCGCCGCCGAAGCGGCACCTGAAACCACGACCGCCCGCTTTGCGGCGGCGCCTGGTATCTGCATCGCTCCGCAGTACGTCGCCGAGGATCTGATCCGCGCAGAGGGGTTCTCAGATTTCGGCTTCGTGGCCGCCGAGGCCGGTTTGGCCCAGACCGAGATGCTGGCGCGCGGGGACATCGACTTCGGCATTGACTTTGCCACGGCCCTAATCATTCCGGTCGACACTGGCGCCCCGATCAAGGTGATCTCCGGAGTCCATGTCGGCTGCTACGAGTTGTTCGGACGCGAGAACATCAAGAGCATCACAGATCTCAAGGGCCGCAAAGTCGGCGTCGGCGGCAATCTATCGTCGGATCCGCATATCTTCGTCAGTGCCATGGCGACCTATGTCGGCCTCGATCCGCAACGCGACATCGAATGGATCGTCGGCGAGGCAAAGCCGGCGGAGCTCTTCGCCGATGGCAAGGTCGACGCCTTCCTGGCTTTTCCGCCTGAGGCTCAAGACCTCCGCGCCCGCAAAGTCGGCCACGTCATCCTCGACAGTTCCAAGGACCGGCCGTGGTCGCAATATTACTGCTGCATGCTGGCGGTCAACGCCGCGTATGCCGAGAAAAATCCAGTTGCCACCAAGCGCGTCATCCGGGCCATCATCAAATCGGCCGATATCTGCGCGGCCGAACCGGAACGGGTGGCACGCCTCTTGGTGGATGGCGGACACACCGAACAATACGACTACGCCGTGCAGTCGCTCCGCGAGCTCCCATACTCCGATTGGCGCGACTTCGATCCCGAGGATACGGTCCGATTCTTCTCGTTACGGTTGCATGAAGCCGGCATCGTCAAGTCGAACCCGAACGAGATCATCGCGAATGGCACCGATTGGCGCTTTTTCAACGAGGTAAAGCGCGAGATGAAAGGCTGAGTCTGCTCGTGCCGAGGGAGAGGAGACGTGACATGGAGATTGTCCAGAGCCGCCGCCACTTCATGATGGGCCTGTCGGCGGTCGGCGCCGCGGGTCTCGTCAACGTGCCGACATCGGCTCATGCCGAGCCGGCGCCAGAGACCACGACAGTGCGTTTGCCAAGGACGTTCCGCGCCCTTTGCGAAGCACCCAAGAATATCGCCGGGGAGTTATTGCGGGCCGAAGGGTTCACCGATGTACGCTACATAGACTTGGCCGCCGACTCCGATCCGTTCGCGATGCTCGCAAACGGCGAACTGGATTTCGCCACCGACTTTCCGCCACCGCACATCATGGCGATCGAGGCCGGCATGCCGATAAAGGTGGTCACCGGCCTGCACTCCGGCTGCCTCGAACTGATCGTCAACGAAAGCATTAACAGCATCTCCGACCTCAAGGGCAAGAGGGTGGGCGTGTTCGCGCTGACCTCAGCTCCGCACATGCTCGTAACCCTCATGGCCGCCTATGTCGGTCTCGATCCCGCCACCGATCTCAAGTGGGTCGCGAACCCGGATGTCAGCTCGATGCAACTATTTAACGAAGGAAAGGTCGATGCCTTTCTGGCGGTGCCACCCGAGCCGCAGGAGCAGCGCGCCCGGAACGTCGGCCACACAATCCTTAATACGACCGTCGACCGGCCATGGTCGCAACACTACTGCTGCATGCTTGCCGGCCGCGCGGACTATGTCGACAGACACCCGGTGGCGACCAAACGCGTGCTGCGAGCCATCCTCAAGGGCGCCGACATCTGCGTGTCGGATCCGCAACTGGCTGCGCAACTATCGGTCGACGGCAAGTTCACCGATCAATACGACTATGCATTGGACGGCTTGCGCGAAGCGCGCTACGACGTGTGGCGGGAGTTCGACCCCGAAGACACGATGCGCTTCTACGCACTGCGGATGAACGAAGTCGGCTTCATTGAGGCCGGCCCTAACAAGATTATCGCCAACGGCACGGATTGGCGCCTCCTCAACGAGATCAAGCGCGAGATGAAAACGTGAGCGAGTGGCCGGCGCGCATCTTGGTGCTGGCGCTGATGGCCGGGCCGGCACACGCGCACGACGCGCGGCACGACGAGCGCCTGCCGACGATCGGACAGGCGCCGGACTTTACCTTGGTATCGCAGGATAGTGTGCGCGTGTCGCTGCACGACTTTCGCGGCAAGGTGGTCGCCGTCTCATTCATCTATACGCACTGTACCGACGTCTGCCCCATGCTGACCGCCCATATGGCCAGCGTGCAGGAGGAGTTGGGTAATGCGTTCGGACCCCAAATCGCCTTCGTTTCGATCACCGTCGACCCGGAGCGCGACACGCCCGATGTTTTGAAGGAATATGCGCAGAATTTTGGCGCCGATCTGAAGGGCTGGTCGTTTCTTACCGGTGATCCGGCGATTGTCCATGAGGTTGGACGGAAATACGGCGTCATCGCGAAGAAAACGGTGAACGGAGATGTCGACCATACCTTGCTGACGTCGCTCGTAGACCCCAATGGCATCTTGCGAGTACAGTATCTTGGCGTCCGGTTCGACTTGGAGGAGTTCCGGGATGACCTTGTCAGCCTCTTGGACGAATCCAAATAGCATAACGAACCGGCTCGTTGGCTGGGTTGCCCGGCTGCCGGCGCGCGTCCAGACCAAGCTCTTGATCGCGTTCCTGTCGATCGTCGGCCTGCTGATCGTGCTCGGGGCCGTCGGGTTGCAGGTGCTGAGTGGGGTCAACGATCAGACCAACGAGCTGATCAAGCTGCAGCGCAGGATCGCGGCCTATCGCCAGGTACAGCACGATACGACCACCCAGCTCTACGGCATCTCCACCGCCCTGTTGCTTCAGGACAACCGGATGCTGGATGGGGCGCTGCGCCAGCTCAACCAGTTTGGCTACGACCTCGACCGCATGGAGTTCGTCGCTGAAACTGAAGCGGAGGTGCTGGGCCAGGTCCGACAGGAATACGAACGGCTCGCGGCCGGCGTGACGCGTGTCGCGGAGCTCTTCCGCGCCGGTCGCACGGACGAAGCGCGCAAGGTTCAGCTGGACGAGATCATGCCGTCGGCCGACCGCCTCGAGCGGCTGACGAACCAGTTGGTCAACATGGCCGAAGCCGACATGGTCGTGGCCATCGAAGCGAGCGAGGGGGCCTACGGCACCTCTCAACTGGTCGTGGTTGCTTTCGCTGTGGGCAGCATCCTGCTCGCGCTTGCGCTTGGCTACATAATCTCATGGTCGTTGATCGAACCGGTCAAGAAGATCGAGACGCGTCTCAGTGAGATAGCGGCCGGCGACTTCGCCCAACACGTTGCCGTCGCCAATCGCGACGAACTTGGAGTGCTCGCCGCTAACGTCAACCAGACCTCCGACCAGCTGGGGCGCCTATATCAGGAGATTGAGACGCGCACCCAGCAGCTCGACGAGGCCCTTCAGCAGCAGACAGCCACTGCAGATGTTCTGAAGGTCATCAGCCGCTCTACCTTCGATCTACAGGTCGTGCTCGATACGTTGGTGGAATCGGCTGTCAGGCTCTGCCGTGCCGACAAGGGTGGTATCGTGCAGTTGTTGGATGGCGTATTCCGCTATGTGTCGACGCATGGCTACCCGCCCAGTTTCCGCGCTTATGTCGACGCCAATCCACTTCCAGCGCTTGCCGCAGGCCGAGGCTCCGCCGTAGGGCGCGTAATCGAAGAACGTCGGATCGTGCAAATCGAAGACGTGACCGCTGATCCGGACTACCGCGTGGCCCTGATCGCTGAGGCAGGCGGGTTCCGCACCGTCCTCGCTGCCCCGCTGTTGCGGGAAGGTGATCTCGTTGGCGTATTCGTCATGACGAGGGTTGAGCCGCGATCTTTCAATCCCAAGGAGATCGCGCTCGTCGAGACATTCGCCGACCAGGCGGTGATCGCCATCGAAAATGCGCGGCTGTTCGAGGCGGTGCAGTCACGAACGCGCGAGCTTGCCGCGTCTGTTGGTGAGCTCGAGGCGCTTGGTGAGGTGAGCAAGGCGGTCAATTCGACGCTGGATCTCGACACGGTGCTGAAAACAATCGTCGCCAAAGCGGTCCAGTTGTCGGAGACGGATGCTGGCACCATCTACGTGTTCAGCAGCACGCGGCAGCAATTCCGTCCGCGCGCAAACTTCGGTATGAGCGATGAGCTTATCGCCGCAGTCTCACACCAGACGATCGGGCTGGCCGACATGGGGATCGGCGACGCACCCGGGCGCTGCATGCCGGTGCAGTTTCCCGACCTCGGCCAGGAGACCTCATCCTTCCTTGTAAGAAAGACGATCGTCGATGCCGGATATCGCGGTATCCTGATCGTTCCGCTGCTGAGGCCCAACAAGATCGTAGGTGCACTGGTCGTCAGGCGCCACAAGCCAGGTGCCTTCCATGAGCAAGTCGTCCACCTGCTGGAGACCTTCGCAGCCCAATCGGTGCTCGCGATCCAGAATGCCATGCTGTTCCGCGAGATCGAGGAGAAAGGCCGGGAGCTGGAGACCGCCAGCCGCCACAAGTCCCAGTTCCTCGCGAATATGAGCCACGAGCTCAGAACACCGCTCAATTCGGTCTTGGGCTTCACAGAACTGCTGGTCGACGGCATCTACGGCGAACTCCCGGACAAGGCGAAGACGACCGTCGCGCGCGTGCAGGCAAACGGCCGCCACCTCCTCGGGCTCATCAACGACGTACTCGACCTTTCGAAGATCGAAGCCGGCCAGCTCACGCTGGCGATCGAGGACTACTCCGTCGCGCAGATTGTTCGATTGACCGTTACGGCTGTCGAGCCGCTGGCACGAGCGAAGGGTCTTGAGCTTTCAACGACTGTTGCCGAAAACCTTCCAATCGGCCGCGGGGACGAACGCCGTTTGATGCAGGTCCTGCTCAATCTTGCAGGCAATGCCGTCAAGTTCACCGAAACGGGTGCGGTCGACATTCTTGCCGGCGCGGTAGACGGACATTTCGAGATCACCGTCCGGGATACAGGTCCCGGCATCGCGTCCAAGGACCAGGGTCTCATCTTCGAAGAATTCCAGCAGGTCGACAACAGCAGCACCAGGCAGAAGGGTGGCACAGGTCTCGGCCTGGCGATCACAAAGCGCATCGTCGAAATGCATGGTGGGACCATAGACGTCGAGTCCGTGCTCGGGTCAGGATCGACATTCCGGCTGAAGATACCAATCCGGGTGAATGAGGAAGTGAGGGCCGCATGAGCAAACGAATCCTGATGGTGGAAGACACCGAGGACAACCGGCAGATCATCCGCGATCTGATCGCCACCACCGAATACGAGTTGATCGAGGCGGCGGACGGTGCTGCCGGCGTCGCTGCTGCTGCGGCCGAGAAGCCAGACCTGATCATCATGGACATTCAGCTGCCGGTAATCGACGGGTATGAAGCGGCCCGCCGTATAAAGGCCGATCCGGCGCTGCGGCACATCCCGATCATTGCCGTCACATCCTATGCATTGTCGGGCGACGAGGCGAAGGCCCTTGCTGCAGGGTGCGATGGCTACATTGCCAAGCCATTCAGTCCGCGCCAGCTGCTCGCCGAGATTCGTCAGTTCCTTTCCTGAGGGGAGACGGTACCTTGCACGATCCGCCTCGCATTCTCGCGGTCGACGATACCCCGGAGAACCTTGAGATCCTTCGCATGCGGCTCGAGGCGAATGGCTACGAAGTGGTGACTGCCGCGGATGGTGAAGAGGGGCTTGGTAAGGCCCGCGATCTCACGCCGGATCTGATCCTGCTCGACATCATGATGCCGAAGCTCGACGGCATCAGCGTGGTGCGTATGCTGAAGCAGGATCTCTCGCTGCGATCGATCCCGGTCATTCTTGTCACCGCAAAAGCCGACACGCGCGATGTGGTCGAGGGGCTGGACGCCGGGGGCGATGACTATTTGACAAAGCCCTTCGAGCACCAGGCGCTGTTGGCGCGGGTGCGCTCGATGCTGCGCCAGAAGGCGCTTCACGATACCGTCGCAAGCCAAGCCGTGCAGCTTTCCGATTGGAACCGCTCGCTCGAGCAGACCCTGGCGGAGCAGGTGATCGAGATCGAGCGAATGGGCCGGCTCCGGCGTTTCCTGCCCGAGCAAGTCGCCGACCTCATCCTTGCGGCGGGAAATGGCGACACGCTTCTGCAAAGTCACCGCCGCGAGGTGACCGTCGTTTTCTGCGATCTACGCGGCTTTACAGCCTTCGCCGAGACTGCCGAACCTGAGGAGGTGATGGCGGTTCTTGGCGAATACCACGCCTGTCTTGGTGAACAAATCGTCCGCTACGAGGGAACTCTTGAGCGATTCGTGGGCGACGGTATCGTCGTCGTTTTCAACGATCCACTGCCCTGCGCCGACCATACGGAGAGAGCCGTCCGCATGGCTGCGGCGATGCGTGATGCGATTGACGAGCATTCAGAGCAATGGCGCAAGCGCGATCACTTGCTCGGCTTCGGAATCGGCATCGCCCGAGGCCATGCAACCATCGGGCGGATCGGTTTCGATCAGCGCGCCGATTATGCAGTGATAGGCACAGTGTCGAACCACGCCGCCCGATTATGCGAGGAAGCCAGGCCACGCCAGATTCTCGTCAGCCAGCGGGTCGTTGGTGCCGTCGAATCCCTGGTTGAGTCCGTCGCCGTTGGCGAACTGACGCTGAAGGGCTTTCGCCGATCGATGCCTGCCTATGAAATTGTGCGGTGGATCGGTCGGCCAAGCTAGGGATCACTGTGCCTAATGAGATAGATCGGCTCCTGCGCTGAATGGGCCATACAATGATGCGGGCAGCTAGACCGATCAGCGATCGGACGGCCTTGAGCTCCATGGCCGTTGCTCCCTATTCGCCTCGCTCGGGGAAACTTCCCAAGGTCAGCTCGCAAGGCACGTTACAGATACCTGGTTGGCTTCTTTCAAGCCCGGTCGCCACAAGGCGCGACAGGAGTGTCCGGAAGTCCAGCCCAACCTATGAAGAGCGCCTGGACAAGATGGCCGTAGCGGATGGGTGCAGCGTCTGTGGCGCAACCCAGCCCTCTGCCAACGCGAACTTTGGACCCGATCCAGTCGTCACGTGGGATGAACTCGAACGTCTCGAATTGGTTCGAGAAGGCGCCTTTTGGCAATTACGCGATGGATCCGTTTTGTCAGCGCCCTGGAAGGTACGAGGGTTCCGTAAAGGGCTTGGCCTTGGCTGAGAGCATTGCCCTCGCCACGAACGTTGAGAAGGCGTATGGTCGTTAATCGTTGGCTGAAAGCGTTCTTGGCCAGCGACTGAAGAACGAGAAGACTCCCGCCTTTAACAGGGCGTGCTCCAACTCGCGATTACTCGGCGCGCTCACGCATTGTCCGTCCTCTATTGGGGTCATTTGGTTGATTCCTGGGGATGATCAATTTGCCAAAGGAGCGTCCCGATGAAGCTAATGCAGGATCGTCGCACATTCCTGACCGGCCTGTCGGCGATCGGCGGTGCCGGGCTCCTCAATGTTCGCACATCTAGTGCGGCCGGGGAGCCTGCTCTGGAAACGACAACCGTCCGCTTGGGGCAGTGGGTCGGAGGCGCTTACTGTTGGGCGTCCATCTACCTTGCCGGAGAACTTCTGCGCGCCGACGGTTTCACCGATATCCAATATGTCGAAGGCGACACCCACATCGACAATTCCAAGTGGCTCTCCGCCGGCCTGATCGATTTCGACATGAACATGCCGTCGATGCACATTAGGTCCATCGACGCCGGCGTGCCGGTGAAAGTGCTGATCGGCGTGCATTCCGGCTGCTTCGAGTTGATCGGCAACGACAGCGTCCGCAGCATCAGGGATCTGCGTGGAAAGCGCGTCGGGGGAGGGTCGGTGGAGTCGCATCCTCACATCCTGACGGCTCTCATGGCCAACTATGTCGGGCTTGATCCCGTGCACGATATCGAGTGGGTGGAGGGTGAACAAGCCCCAATGCAAATGTTCATCGACGGCAAGGTCGATGCCTACATGGCAGGTCCGCCCGAACCGCAGATCCTGCACGCCCGGAAGATCGGCCATACGATCGTCAACAACGGGACCGACCGCCCGTGGTCGCAATACTTTTGCTGCATGGTTGCCGGCAATGCGGACTACGTGAGCAGATACCCGGTCGCGACGAAGCGGGTGTTGCGCGCCATTCTCAAATCCGCTGACCTGTGCGCTTCTGATCCGTCGTTGGCGGCACAGCAGCTCGTCGACCGAGGCTTTCTACCCAACTATGACGAAGCGCTTGGGACGCTGAACGGTGCTCAGCACGACAAGTGGCGCGTGTTCGACGCCGAAGACAGCGTGCGCTTCTATGCGCTGCGCATGCAGGAGACCGGCATGATTAAGTCGAGCCCGCAACAAATCCTGTCCGACGGAACGGACTGGCGTTTCCTCGAGGAGCTCAAACGCGAGTTGAAGGCCTGAGACCCTAGCAGACGCAGTCACGCCTTGGCGCTGGTCATAGCGCGGGCGAGTGAGCACGACGCGCCGAAGGACGAGCGCCTGCCGACAATCGGAATGGCTCAGGACATCACGTTGACATCGCAGGACGGGACGCGCGTGTCGCTGCGCGATTTTCGCGGCGACCAACGCGGCCGGATGGTGGCAGCAACCAGCCTGCAGATATTAGTTGTCTCTGGAGGACTGCTGTTTCGTGGGAGCAGCCGTTTCCATCAACAGCAACCACACGGCAACAAATGTCGCAAACGTGAGCGCCATTCCGCTGGCGACCTCCATCTTGGCCGCAACGACGGTGCTAGCCGTTCTCGACTGCGGCACTGCGTTGGTCGCTTGCTCCAGGAGGCGACATTCCGGTGTTATCAGAACGTTCGTGATTCGGGGCCTACCTACCGAAAATCGCACACTTCATCGAATCTGCGGCTGGGGTTTGGGAAGGAGAGCGTCATGATTGGCCCGCCGCTGCCTCGTGTGGGACAATTGGCGGCGCCGCAACCCACGCCCTCTGGCACTCGGCATTGCGCTGATTGAGGGACAACATGCTGCGCGTCGCATCCGACCGGCTGAGGCCGGTCATGGCACCACGTCGATCAGCGCCGGAATTCCACTGAAGACATGATAGACGGTCCAGGACCGATCCGCCTCGACGCGGCGGCCATATTGACGGTCCGCGAAGTCGCGTCCCGATGTCCCACCCTCATTTTCCCAGACCGCAAGCCCGGCGGCGTTGCACTGCCGATCGGTTTCGTTGCTACGGGCACTCATGGCGTTGGCCTTTCCTCATTGATCGCTTCCGTGGCCAGAACGCCGGAATAGAGCGTTGCGCCCTTCGCGTCGGCGATCGTCATGGCGTCCGGCCGCTGCGGCATGTTCAAGGTTTTGGCCAAAAGCCTGGCGATCTCGAGCGCATGGTCGAGGTTGGCCGCTTGCGCCGTCTCGCGCCCGACCACGGCATGCGCATCGTCCGAGGTTCGGGTGCGATAGAATTCGATCACGATCTTCATCGTCATCCGTGCCCGTGTCGCTACGTCAGTTCTTGCCCTTGCCGCGCCGGGCATTGATATCGGCTGCAACTCTGGTGTGGGCGCCGAATACGCTTTCAGGCTTGGGCGGGACCTTCTCCTGCGTCGGGTTCCCGATCTTCCGGCTAAACCATTTCTGTCCCTTTGACACGTTCGAAGATCCTTTCGATGAGCGTTGTGCTGTCACCGGGCGAAGTGTCGACCGGTTCGAGACTGTCCTGCATCGCCACCCGTTCATGAAGTTCGACGTCGCTGCGGATGCGGTACTGCAGCGAATTTCCGCTCGGCGGGAGCCTTGCTGTGACGCGGTAGATTTCCGCGGCCTTTGGAAACGTGCCGATGCCGCTCTTCAGCCGGACAGCTTGTCCGACGGCAAAGAGATGCGTTGCGGCTTCGCGGCGGACTGGGCGTGCGTTGCGTTGCATCAGGGTTGTGGTTCTCATGATTGTCTCTCGTCCAGCTCCAGCGAGGCTTGAAGCAATGCCGGTTCGATCGGCACCATCTGCTGCGTAGCACCGCTCGCGGTGATCGCCGGAGGTGAATGAAGGTGGCCACGCGGCGCCATGCGATCTGGGAAGTCCCTTCGAGGGCCTCCTCGTCATGGTCAACCCGATACTCTCCGGGCGGTTGCGGTGTATCAAAGCCGGGCAGCGAAAACGCCGACTTGAAGCGAACGACTGTATTTGTGGTGCGGCTGGTCATGAATTGCGGCTTTCCGCGGAAACGGGCGGCTGCGCCTTTCCGTATCAGTCCCACTCGAACCGCCGGGACGATGCCCGACGCTGCCAGTACATCCGTGGTCAGCGTCGGTTTCATTCCAGGATCCGAACGGAACGAGATGTGCGCCGGACCGGCGCATGCACTCATTTTCGAGAATTCGGTGGTGAATGGCGGGGCTCTGACACAAAGCCAACTCGACCCAAATCAACAAGTTTTACCTATGCGCCTCAATTGAGTTCCAGACAAGGTCGCGGCCTCCTTTATTTGATCTTTGAAATAATAACCCGCATCCGCGAAATTCAAGCCGGCAGAAAGTTTTCCTCACATCCGAACGAATTTCTGGCGTCTCGAATTATATCATTCGAATTCTTGGCCATTGGCCAGAAATAATTCTGGCACTCCTATCTATCGAGTGCCAACGCGCCTATATCAGGGGTAGCGGCCGCCTATGCTGGCCCCAGAAAGAAGTTCCCCATGAAATTCCGGCCACTCCACGATCGCGTCGTCATTCGCCGCGCCGAAGGCGACACCAAATCCAAGGGCGGCATCATCATTCCCGACAATGCCAAGGAGAAACCACAGGAAGGCGAAGTGATCGCCGTCGGCCCGGGCGGACGCGACGAGAATGGCGCGCTTGTTCCGCTCGACGTCAAGGCCGGCGACCTGATCCTGTTCGGCAAATGGTCGGGCACGGAGGTCAAGATAGACGGCGAGGACCTTCTGATCATGAAGGAGGCCGACATCATGGGCGTCATCGACAAAGCTGTCGAAGCCAAGAAGGCCGCCTGACTGGAGCGGCGCGTGTCCCTCAAGGCGCGCAAAGGTCGCTCCAGTATTTGAAAGAACAAGCGCAGCGCGTTCCGCGCGGCGACCGTTCCACTCCAAATTCGACGGGATAAAAAATGTCTGCCAAGGAAATCAAATTCTCCACCGACGCCCGCGACCGCATGCTGCGCGGCGTCGAAATCCTCAACAACGCCGTCAAGGTGACGCTCGGCCCCAAGGGCCGCAACGTCATCATCGACAAGGCCTACGGCGCGCCGCGCATCACCAAGGACGGGGTGACGGTGGCCAAGGAAATCGAACTTTCCGACAAGTTCGAAAACATGGGCGCGCAGATGGTGCGCGAAGTGGCCTCGAAAACCAACGACCTCGCCGGCGACGGCACCACCACCGCCACGGTGCTTGCCGCTTCCATCCTGCGCGAGGGCGCCAAATTCGTTGCCGCCGGCATGAACCCGATGGACCTCAAGCGCGGCATCGACCTTGCCGTCAGCGCCGTCGTCAAGGAAATCCAGGCGCGCGCCAAGAAGGTCAAGTCCTCAGCAGAGATCGCGCAGGTCGGCACCATTGCCGCCAATGGCGACACCAGCGTCGGCGCCATGATCGCCAAGGCGATGGACAAGGTCGGCAATGACGGCGTCATCACCGTCGAGGAAGCCAAGACCGCCGAAACCGAACTAGACGTCGTCGAAGGCATGCAGTTCGACCGCGGCTATCTCTCGCCCTATTTCGTCACCAATGCCGAGAAGATGCGCGTCGAGCTGGAAGAGCCCTACGTGCTCATCCACGAAAAGAAGCTCGGCAATCTGCAGGCGCTGCTGCCCATCCTCGAAGCCGTGGTGCAAAGCGGCAGGCCGCTGCTGATCATCTCCGAGGACGTCGAGGGCGAAGCGCTGGCAACGCTGGTCGTCAACAAGCTGCGCGGCGGCCTCAAGGTAGCGGCCGTCAAGGCGCCTGGCTTCGGTGACCGCCGCAAGGCGATGCTGGAAGACATCGCCGTGCTCACCGCCGGACAGATGATTTCCGAGGATC
>NZ_JAMYSQ010000032.1:0-62509 GCF_040321995.1 Mesorhizobium sp. M0207 | reverse complement strand
TCGAGGAGACGCTGAGCTTCTATCGGCTGCCGCTAGCTCACCACAAGCACATGAAGTCGACGAACATGCTGGAGCGGCTGAACCAGGAGATCAAGCGGCGCACCCTGGTCGTTCGCATCTTCCCCAACCCGCGGAGCTGTCTGCGGCTGGTTCGGGCATTGGCGGTGGAGATCCACGAGAACTGGCTCGAGGCGACCCGCTACCTCAACATGGATCATCTGCGCGAGCACAAGAAGGAGAGCCTGAGGGCCTTAGCCGCCTGAGCACCGTCATGTGTCCGCCGCTCCGCTAAACACGGGGGCTGCGCGGCGGACACGCCGACGTCAACGCAATGCCACACCATTTTGCAGAACTTGACGCACACAACTCGCTACGCGGCTGGCCTCCGCGGGGGCGCCGGAAGGCCGGCGGCCCGCAGTCGCGGGCTCGGCCTTCGGCCGTTTGCGCCCTTCTCGCCGTTCACGGGGCGAAGGTTCCGGCAGGCGTATGAGGGGCAGCGCAGGCGCCGGTGTCACAGCCGGTTCTCCTCCGCTGGGTCCAACAGCAACTCCAGCGCCTCCTCCGCCCGGTCGGCGGGCACGAACAGGTGATCGTGGTAGAAGGCCGAGACCGGATTGACGCCGATGCCGGCGGTGGCCAGCCGCGCGGTGATGGCGGCGAGGAAGCCGACCGCTTCCAGCGACGAATGGATGTTCAGCGTCAGCATCCGGCAGCGGAACACGGTTTTCAGTCCAGCGGCCTTGGCATGGTCTTCAAGCACGATCAGCGTCATGCCCTCGCGCTCGCGAAATGGCATCACCGGGTGGAGCCTGTCGGGAACGGGCGCATCGGGTGGCAACGTGGTGAAGACATGAACGCCGGCAAGCAATTCCGGCGTCATTGCCGCCAGCAACTGTTTCAGGTCGGTCTCTCCGGCCATCGGTTGCTTTCGTTGTGCGATCAGGCGGTGGTTGCCGTCGAGCGCTCGGAAGACACCTCTACGGATTTTCAATAACGCCCTCCACCTCACCCCGCAAGGTGGGCCAGGTTCGTTGCTGACTGAACTTGCACATCCAAGGTCGCCGTCCCCCGGAGCTGAAAAAGAGCTGGAGGCGTGTCGGATCGCCGTCATGGGCCGCGTCCTTGGTTCGAGCTGGCGGAGAGCCAGTGCTCACAACGACCGGAGGGAACATCAATGACCATGTCTCAGGCAGCACCCGTCTCATCGCGTGCCTTGTGGGCCGGCCGCGTGCTCAGCGCCGTAGTCGTGCTGTTCATGATCTTCGACGGCGTCATCAAGCTACCGCCGCTCGAAATCGTCACCCAGACCATGGTGCAGCTCGGCTGGCCGGCCGATGCCAATGTCTCGTGCATGCTCGGCATCATTGGACTGGTCTCGACAGCGCTTTACGCGCTGCCGCGCACCTCGGTGCTCGGCGCCATCCTGCTCACCGCCTATCTCGGCGGTGCCGTCGCCACGCATGTGCGTATCGGCAGCCCCTTGTTCTCGCACATACTGTTCGGCGTTTATCTCGGCGCCATCCTCTGGGGTGGCCTGTATCTGCGCGATCCAAGGGTGCGCGCGTTATTCCCGTTCAGCCAATAGCGCGACATCGAAAGCCGCTCGATGGTGGCCAGGCCGCCAGAGCGGGCGCGGTCTGCCGCCGCCTTTCTACTCTTTGGATCAAATTGAGCGCCGCCGGGCGGCAGCCGATCTTCTTCTTTGGATCAAATCGCCTGGTTGCGAGTTAGGGGGTGCAGCGGCGAGGACGGCACCCTGTTGGAGAGGAACGACAATGAAAAAGGTGATGATCTTGATGGCCCTGCTGGTCCCGCTCGGTGCCTGCTCCCGTACTGAGCAAGGCGCGGCAGTTGGTGGCCTGGGCGGTGCGGCGGTCGGCGCTGCTGTGGCCGGCAACCCGACCAAGGGCGCGGTGATCGGCGGTGCGGCCGGCGCTTTGGCCGGTGCGCTGATCGGCCGTGCCAGCGAAAGCGGCCAATGCCGTTATCGCGATCGTAACGGTCGTGTCTACGTTGCGAGTTGTCCGGAAGGCTATTGATCGGGCCGCATCATATGGATGCAATAGCAAAACGGCGGGCAGGGCCCGCCGTTTCGTGGTTGTGGAGATGATTTATTCGGCGCTGGCGGCTTCCGACTCGGCCGGCGCGGCTGCGGCGGCGGCAACGGCCGCGGCGGCATCTTCCTGCGCCTTCTTCAGCAAGGCTGCGCGCTCCTGCGCCTTCTTGCCGGGCTCGGCCTTCTTCGGGTTGGAGCGGGCTTCGCGCTTGGCGATGCCGGCTTCATCGAGGAAGCGCAGCACGCGGTCGGTCGGCTGGGCGCCATGCGACAGCCAATGCTTGACGCGCTCGGCGTCGACCTTGACGCGTTCGCCGTCCTTGGGCAGCAGCGGATTCCACGAGCCGAGCGACTCGATGAAACGGCCGTCGCGCGGCGAACGAGCGTCGGCGACGACGACATGGTAATAGGGACGCTTCTTCGAGCCCGCACGGGCCAATCGGATTTTCAGTGGCATTTCTTTCTCCTAAAAGCTCTGATCTGGTTGATCGGTTGGTGGCTGGTCCTCAGCCGGTTTTCGTCACGCCGTTGGATGCGGCGATCTGCTCGTGATGGCGGATCACTTCGCGGACGACGAAGTTCAGGAATTTCTCCGCGAAATCCGGGTCGAGATGGGCGTCCTTCGCCAGTTGGCGAAGACGGGCGATCTGCTCCTGCTCGCGCGCCGGGTCGGCAGGCGGCAGGCCATGTTCCGCCTTCAGCACGCCGACTGCCTTGGTGCAGCGGAAGCGCTCGGCCAGCATGTGGATCAGCGCCGCGTCGATATTGTCAATAGAGGCGCGATAATTGGCCAGCGCCGCACGCGCGTCCGCCATGTCCTTCTCTTCGTTCATGGCGCCCTCACTTCTTCTTGCCGAGGCCATTCTTGCCAAGCATTGGCAGCCCGCCACCGCCCGGCAGGCCGGGAAGTTTCATGCCGCCGGGCAGCCCAGGCAGGCCACCGCCACCGGGAAGACCACCGGGCAGGCCCTTCATGCCGCCGAGCCCGGCGGCCTGGGCCTGCTTCTGCAAGGCGTCGAGCTGCTTGGGGTCCATCTTGGAGAGGTCCGGCATGCCGCCGCCCATCATGCCGCCTCCGGGACCGCCTGGGCCGCCAGGCATCATGCCGCCGAGCCCCATCTTGGAAGCGAGGCCGCCCATCATGCCGCGCATCAGGCCGCCGCCTTTGCCCTTGCCGCCCATCGCCTTCATCATGTCGGCCATGCCGCGATGCATCTTCAACAGTTTGTTGATTTCGGCCGCGTCGGTACCCGAGCCGGCGGCGATGCGCTTCTTGCGCGAGTGCTTCAGAATATCGGGGTTGGCGCGCTCGGCCTTGGTCATCGACGAGATGATGGCGAGCTGGCGACCGAACATCTTGTCGTCGAGCCCGGCGGCGGCCATCTGGTCCTTCATCTTGCCCATGCCGGGCATCATGCCCATGATGCCACCCATGCCACCCATTTTCGACATTTGCTGAAGCTGGCCGGCGAGGTCGTTCAGGTCGAACTTGCCCGACTGCATCTTCCTGGCCATCGCCGCCGCCTGCTCGGCGTCGATGTTCTCGGCCGCCTTTTCGACGAGGCTGACGATGTCGCCCATGCCGAGGATGCGGTCGGCGATGCGCTTGGGGTGGAATTCCTCCAGCGCGTCCATTTTTTCGCCGGTGCCGATCAGCTTGATCGGCTTGCCGGTGACGGCGCGCATCGAGAGCGCCGCACCACCGCGGCCGTCGCCGTCCATGCGGGTCAGCACGAGGCCGGTGATGCCGACGCGCTCGTCGAAGCTTTTCGCCAGATTGACGGCGTCCTGGCCGGTCAGCGAATCGGCGACCAGCAGGATCTCGTGCGGCGACGACATCTTCTTGATGTCGGCCATCTCGACCATCAACGGCTCGTCGATATGGGTGCGGCCGGCGGTATCGAGGATGACGACGTCATGGCCGCCGAGCTTGGCCGCCTGCACGGCGCGGCGGGCGATATCGACCGGCGTCTGGCCGGCGACGATCGGCAATGTGGCGACCTTGACCTGCTCGCCGAGCTGGCGGAGCTGCTCTTGCGCGGCGGGACGCCGCGTGTCGAGCGAGGCCATCAAGACTTTCTTGTTTTGACGGTCGGCGAGGCGCCTGGCGATCTTGGCCGAGGTCGTCGTCTTGCCGGAACCCTGCAAGCCGACCATCATGATGACGACCGGAGCCGGTGCATTGAGGTCGATGGCGACGCCCTCGGCGCCGAGCATCTCGACCAGCTCGTCATGGACGATCTTGACGACCATCTGGCCGGGCTTGATCGACTTGACCACGGCGGCGCCGACGGCCTTCTCGCGCACCTTGTCGGTGAAGGAACGCACCACTTCCAGCGCCACGTCGGCCTCGAGCAACGCACGGCGCACCTCGCGCAGCGCCGCCGAGACATCGGCCTCCGACAAGGCGCCGCGGCCGGTGAGGCCGTTCAGGATCGAACCAAGGCGCTCTTGCAGGGACTCAAACACTGGTCAACCCGCCGCGCGACAGCGCCTTGGATTCATTTTGACCCCTGTCGGGCCGAAGGCCCTCCACGCCTCTTGTGCGTTCCTGTAGCGATTCAAACATTCTTTTTCCTTTTCCCTGGCACCCGGATGATGCCCGAGAGGTAATGCGTTCGCGCCAACTGTCCAAGCAAAAGCCGGTCCGGGCAAAGCCCAAAGCCAAAAAGCACCCGGGGGCGCACAGCGCTGCCGGGTGTTGGCCTCCGGGATCGATTTACAGCACTTCACCTCAAAGAGGTTTCGGCGTCCCGGTCGGTTTGCTCGGAGGAATACTCGTCGCGGAATTCGCGGCGTGTAGACAGGAAATCGGCCGCAGAGTCAAGCTTTGGTCAAGCTTTGCGTCAAATAGCTCAGGACGACCAGGCAATGCACATCAGCGCACGCTGCCGGCGCGCGCCATATCCGGCTCGACCTTCAGCGGTGAGCGCGGATGTAAAAGCAGCAGAACGGTCAACAGGCTGCTGACGATGCCGATCGAAGCGATGAGGACGGCGTCTGAAGTCGTCCAGCCCGCGGCTTCGAGCGGCTTGGCGTTGAACAGGGCGAAGGAATTATAGCTTTGCTGGTGCGAAATCAGCAGGAAGCCGGTCAGATTGTTGCCGAGATGGGCGCCAAAGCCGGCACCGAGATTGCCGGTTGCATAGACCAGAAGCGTTAGCAGCAGCGCAAAGGCGGCGATCGAGGCCAGCACGCAGGCATTGATGGCAGCGCTTGAACCTGGGCTCCAGTGCAGGGAGGTGAACAGCAATCCCGGCAGCAGCGCCCAGATGAAAGGGTTCTGGAACCGGCTCGCCAGGCCCCTGAGCAGATAACCGCGAAACAGCATCTCCTCCGACGAGGTTTGCAGAAAGGTCAGGGCGGCGATCGGGATCAGGAACAAAAGCCACGCGGACAAGCCGATCGCGCCGCGCGCGATGTCGGGCTGCAAACCATAAAGCAGGATCTCGGAAAGCAGCGAGGTGATCAGCACCGCGGTCAGTCCTTTCAGGAACCCCGACCAAGAAATGCGCCGGCTGACGCCAATCAGGGCTGTCAGCTTCTCGCGATGGATCCAGCGCATGGCAGCCCAAAGGCCGAGCCAGATTCCGGCAAATGAAGCCAGCGCCGCAAGGATGCCCGCAGGAGAGGCCATGAAATCCTGCACCGCTCCCCCACCTGGCGGGGCGGTGCCAGACGATGCCTGCCAAACGGCAAAGGCATAGGTGCCGCCGAACAGCACGGCGGCAGTGGTTCCGAGCCAGAACAGGATGACGACCACCGCTCCAAGCAGAAGCCGCGGCAAAGTGGTCTTGTTGTTAGCGGTGTGCCGGTACTGTTGGAAGGCGGTTGGGTCGATCGTCACGCGGGCTCGCTGGCTGGTGCTTCGGCTCGCAAGGTCTAGAACATCGGCCCCAATGTGGAAACCGGTATTGCAGCGGCAATACCGGCTTGTGGCAATGTCGGGAGTGCGAGCGGCCGCCATTACAGGGCGACCGCCCTGTTTGTATCGTCAGCGCACGACGTACACGATACGCCGGCTGCCCGGATCGACCAGTGCCGGCTGGCCGTTCACATAGACGTAACGGTAATCATAGTCCGGAATCTCGCGTAGCTCGACGGTGTCAGGCAACGTCGCGCCCGTCACCACCTCGCCCTCGAGATAGACCGGATCGAGCCGATGCGTACGTACATAGGTACGGATCTCGGCCGGCGGTCTCCGGATAGGCTCGATCGCCTCGCCGGCGACGATTGCTCCGGTATAGCTGTCGGAATACTCGACGCTATCGGCGGGCGGCGTCACGACGGCAATGTCGGCGCTGGCCGGACGCTGTGTCAGGACCACACGGCTGCCGCCGAAATCGGCCGTCACATAGTCGGAATAGACCCAGCCCTGGCCGTTAGCCTCGGCGATGGTGCACCATTTGCTGTTGGCGATGCAGCCGTCGAGCGTCGCCGACTGGCCGGCCGCAAGCACGCCGATCACCGGATATTGCGGGCCGGGGCCGGCGCGTACATTGAGATCAGTGATGGCCGAGACGGCGGTGTCGGCCAAGGAAGAGCCCGACATCGCCATGAGCGCTCCGGCCACCGCCGGAAACAATATGCGTTTCATGGTCTTCTCTCCGTTTCACAGTCCCTTGGCACGGAAAACGAAGCAAAGCCGCATGCGTTCCGGCTAAAAGGCTTCGGCCGGCTCACGATTTGTTCCAGTCGTTTTCGGCAGGTCGGTCAAAAGCTCGTGAACAAAAGCAAGTTTTTGCGCCGCCACGTCCGAGATGACGAAGGGATAGAGATCGGGCAGGCCCATGCAGCGGTTGATCGAGTTGGACGCCTCCGACAGCACCAGCCAGCGGTCGAGAATCCTTTCGAAGGGCTCTGGGCTGGCGGCGGGTTCCGATGGTGCCGGCTGCAACTTGCCGCCGGTATCGGCGCGCGGCAGCTCGTTGGCTTCAACGGTTTCCAGCCGGCCGAGCGGGAAATTCAGGGCATGCACCATCTCCAGCGTGTCAGTGATGTGCATGTGATGCGCCCATGTCTCGGCCCAGTCCTCCCATGGGTGCGACGTCGCATAGGCCGAGATATGGCGCTGCTGCCAGTCGGGCGGCGCGCCATCGGCATAATAGGTCTTCAGCGCCTGTTCGTAGCCGGCGCGCTCGTCGCCGAACAAAGCGCGAAAACCGGCAAGCTTTTGCGAATCGTCGCGGATCAGGCGGTCCCAGTAATAATGGCCGAGTTCATGGCGGAAATGGCCGAGCAGCGTGCGGTAGTTCTCGCCCATCTCGACGCGCCGCCGTTCGCGCTCTGCCGAATCCGCTTCGGCGACGTTGAGCGTGATCCGGCCGTTGTCATGACCGGTCAGGATACGTTCGCCGCCCGGACCGCCGCCGATCGGATCGGCAAGAAAATCGAAAGCGAGACCGATCTCGTCGCCAACGTCCTGCTTGGGTGCGACCGGCAGGCCGAAGGCGAGCAGCGAATAGACGGCACGCTTCTTTGCCGCCTCGACACGGATCCAGCGGCGGCGGTTGCCGTCGACCGACAGATCCGGGATCAGCTGGTTCAGCGCACAGGCGCGGCAGAAGGCGTGGCCGGGCTCCGCCATCCAGTTGCAGGCGCATTCGTCGGCATTGGTGCAATAGAAGACCTCGGCGCCGGACAGCGCGAAGCGCGCATGCTCGGGATCGTAGAGCACGAGGCTGGCGCAGTTCAGGCATTGCGCGTTCTCGAAATAGAGACGGTGGCCGCAATGCGGGCAGTCGAAAAGCTTCATTGGCGTCTCAAATCATTCGAAATGCGGAGGACGATAGCAGGAGAACGCCAAACGCCTGTCAGCTGCCGACGTTCCTGCCGGCAGATGCTATTTTGCCGCAAGCTGGGCGACGACCTCCTTGGCCACTGCCTCGCCCGACAATCTGGCGCCGCCGCAGGTCTGCATCAGCGGACCGGCCAAGTGCTCGCCGGCGAAGAAGATCTTTTCCGCCACGGGCTGCATCAGCGTGGCGCGCGCTTGCGAGCGGCCGGGCCGCCGCCGCCGCATAGCACACAACCGCTCAGCGCCCCGCCGATGATCACGACATCAACGTCTTCCACGCTTATTCTGTCCCCGCCACAATAATTACTTGATCGTAGGCAAATTCCCGGGCGTCCGCCAGTGTGGTGGATTTGAGGTTCCTGCTGTATTGAGTGCATCGGCGTGGCGCCGGGGCAGTGACAAGCAGGTGTTTCGCAGGCAAGTTCGCAATTGGGAACGTGATTCAGGCAACCAGGAGAGCAGCATGGCATTTCTTGCCAAGGGGAAGATGTTTGTAGTGGCCACGGTGGTGGCGGTGCTTGCGCTGGCGACGGGCGCGCAGGCGGCGGCCAGCTGTGGCAAGAGCGGCGCCGGCTTCGAGGCATGGAAACCGGAGTTCGCCGCGGAGGCGAAGGCCGACGGTGTCGGCTCGAAAGGTCTGGCCGCTCTGGCTCGCGCAACCTACGCGACAAAGACGATCTCCGTCGACCGCGCCATCCATAAGGCTTTCAGCGGCTCGGTGGAAGCTTTCATGAAGCGCCGTGGCGCGTCCGCGATCATTGCCAGGGGCCGTGCGCTGAAGAAGGCCAATGCTGCGCTGTTCGACAAGATCGAACGGAATTACGGCGTGTCGCCGGGCGTGTTGCTCGCCATCTGGGGTATGGAGACCGGCTTCGGTTCCGCCATGGGCAACCAGAATACGGTCTCCGCCATTTTAACGCTGGCCTATGACTGCCGCCGTCCGGAGTTCTTCTACCCGCATGCCATTGCGGCCCTGAAGCTGGTTGATCGCGGAGCGTTGAGCGCCTCGTCGGTCGGTGCCGCGCATGGCGAGATTGGCCACACGCAGTTCCTGCCCGGAAATGTTTTGACGTATGGTGTCGGAAACAAAAACCTGCGTGACAAGGCCACTGCGTTGGCTTCTACCGCCAACTTCCTCAAGAGTCATGGTTGGCGGGCCGGCGCGAGCGCGCAGGCGAATATGGGCGCAATTGCTGGCTGGAATTCGGCGAGCGTCTATCAACAGGCCATCGCCCGCATGGCCACGGCGATCGATGCCGACTGATAGAAAATCTCTATTCGACAGAAAGCCCGGCCATGCGCCGGGCTTTTTTGCGGGTGGTCTATCCAGAGCATTTCACGGCCGGATTGAATCCCGCCGGGGCCCCTGCCGCGAGGGTAACGGCATGGATACTTGGGTCTTCGCAACGTCGCTTCGCTTCTGCTCCGCCCTGGGATGACGAAGCGAGGGAGGCTTCGGCCAATCTCAAGGTTGCCGTTTGCCGGCAAAATTACGCTGCAACAGTACTGGTTCCTCTGCACAGAGGTTTTGGTTCCTTGACAGAGCCTGAAAGGGCTGTGGATGGGAGCCTGCCGATCGGGCTGCCAATCGCCAAGGTTTGCGATTAGCGATAAGCCACCACATCTTCGTCATCCCAGGGTCTGCGCCGCGTCGCTTCGCTCCTTGCTCCGGCCTGGGATGACGAAGTCGAGGGGTGTCTCAGCAAATCTCCGAGGTTGCGATTTGCAGCTGAAATTGGCCGCTGACAGAACTATCGACGGTTGCTGCCGCTTCCAACCCGTCAAAATCACTGTCCAGAGAAACTGGCTATTTTCTACGGTTACGCGCCGCCAGTGTCCTCAGCCTGAGCGCGTTGAGGCGGATGAAACCTTCTGCGTCCTTCTGATCATAGGCGCCGCGGTCGTCCTCGAAGGTGACCAGCGCGTCGGAATAGAGCGTCTTCCTCGACTTGCGGCCGGTGACAATCACGTTGCCCTTGTAGAGCTTCAGCCGCACCGTGCCTTCGACGTCTTCCTGGCTCTTGTCGATCATTGCCTGCAGCATCAGCCGCTCGGGCGCGAACCAGAAGCCGTTGTAGATCAGCTCGGCATAGCGCGGCATGAACTCGTCCTTGAGGTGGGCCGCACCACGGTCGAGCGTAATCGATTCGATCGCCCGATGGGCGGCGATCAGGATGGTGCCGCCGGGGGTCTCGTAGACACCGCGTGATTTCATGCCGACGAAACGGTTCTCGACCAGGTCGAGCCGGCCGATGCCATTGTCACGGCCGAGATCGTTCAGCGCCGCCAGCATCGTCGCCGGCGAGAGTTTCTTGCCGTCGAGCGCGATCGGATCGCCCTTGAGGAATTCGATCTCGATCTCGGTGACCTCATCCGGCGCATCCATCGGCGAGATGGTGCGCTGGTGGACGAATTCCGGCGGCTCGCTCCACGGGTCCTCCAGCACCTTGCCCTCGGAGGAGGAGTGCAGCAGGTTAGCGTCGACGGAAAACGGCGCGTCGCCCTTCTTGTCCTTCGGCACCGGGATCTGGTGCTGCTCGGCGAAATTGATGAGATCGGTGCGCGACTTGAACGACCAGTCGCGCCAGGGCGCGATAACCTTGATGTCGGGGTTGAGCGCATAGGCTGAGAGCTCGAAACGAACCTGGTCGTTACCCTTGCCGGTGGCGCCATGCGCGATGGCATCGGCGCCGGTCTCTTTTGCGATCTCGACAAGATGTTTCGAAATCAGCGGCCGGGCGATCGAGGTGCCGAGCAGATAGGTGCCTTCATAGACGGCGTTGGCGCGGAACATCGGAAAGACGAAATCGGATACGAACTCCTCGCGGACATCGACGATGCGGATGTCCTTGATGCCCATCATCTCGGCCTTGCGCCTGGCCGGCTCCAGCTCGCCACCCTGGCCTAGATCGGCGGTGAAGGTGACGACCTCGGCGCCGAGCTCGGTCTGCAGCCATTTCAGGATGATCGAGGTATCAAGGCCGCCGGAATAGGCGAGCACGACTTTCTTGACGGCTTTTGCTTTCGACATGGTGGGCGGTTCCGCGACAGGGGTTCTTCGCGGGCGAGGTATCACGGCGTTTTAGGCCAGCGCAAGGGACGAACGATGCCTGGACCAGATGCTGTATCGCCCAGAGGCTGGCGAGAATACGGCTCTTGCGGTATGGCTGCGCCGTCTTTTTGCCGCTACGAGACGAACCATGTCCTTCATCCCCGATGGTACGACGCTTATCCAGTTCTCCATCGCCACCTTCATCCTGGCGATCACGCCCGGGCCTGACATGACGCTGTTCGTGTCGCGCACGCTGAGCCAGGGCCGTGCCACCGGCTTTGCCTCGATGGCCGGCGCCTTGTGCGGCACGCTGATCCACACCACGCTGGTGGTGGTCGGCGTCTCGGCGCTGATCGTCGCCTCGCCGATGGCGTTCTTCGTGCTGAAGATTTTTGGCGCCGGCTATCTGGTCTTCCTGGCATGGCAGGCGATCACAAAAGGGTCGGCGTTTTCACCGGAGAAGAAGAGCGGGCCGCAGATCTCGCTGTTCCGCAGCTGGGCGGCGGGGCTTGGGGTCAATCTGCTCAACCCGAAGATCATCCTGTTCTTCATGACCTTCCTGCCGCAATTCGTCTCCGCGCATGATCGCAACGCGCCGGGAAAACTGTTCTTCCTAGGCGCGATGTTCGTCGTGCTGGCGATCCCGGTGACGGCGCCGATGGTGCTGGCGGCGGAAAAATTCTCGGCCGCGATGAAATCCAGCCCGCGCGTGACGCGCGTCGTCGACTATCTCTTTGCCGGCGTTTTTTCGGCCTTCGCGCTCAAGATCCTGACGGCCCAGGCGAAATAGGGTCTATTCTTACTTGACCATGATCTTTTCCGAAAACCGGCCTCCACTTTTCGGGATCATGGTCCAATCTGACGCCAGCTTCCGGCCGAGCGCCCGGCGCTCAGCCAGTAGAAAATACCGCCGACCATGCCGCAGCCGATCACCGCCAGCATGACGCTGGTATTGGTAACCTCGAAATTGGCATCGGCCGTCTGGTGGACGAAGCCAAGGAAGACCGCTGCCACCACAGCACCCGCCAGCGCATAGAACAGCCAGTCACGTCGGCCAAGGATCTCGGAGGCGAGGATGGCGATGACGGCCGGCATGAAAGCGAAATAGGCGACGAACAGCCCGACGAAGGGGATTGAAAACCACAGCGAGGCCTGCGCCGCCGGTTGCGTCTCGTCCGTCATCAGCCCAAGAGACGCCAGGAACATGATGTTAAGGAAGGCGCTTGCCGCTAGCGAAGCAACGCCATAGCCGACAAGGATGACGGCGAAGCGGATCAGATAGGCGACGAGGCGGTTCACGCCTCGCCATGCCCCGCGATCATCATCGCTTCCAGCGCCAGCCGGTCGACCTTGCGCATGCGCTCGGAGTCCGACTTGAGCTGGCCGCAGGCGGCTAGGATGTCGCGGCCGCGCGGCGTGCGGATCGGCGAGGCATAGCCGGCATTGTTGATGTAGTCGGCGAATTTCTCGATCGTCTCCCAGTCCGAGCACTGGTAGTTGGTGCCCGGCCACGGATTGAACGGGATCAGATTGATCTTGGCGGGGATGCCCTTGAGCAGCTTGACCAGCGCCTTGGCGTCCTCGATCGAATCGTTGACGTCCTTCAGCATGACATATTCGAAGGTGATCCGCTTGGCGTTGGACAGGCCGGGATAGGCACGGCAGGCAGCGATCAGTTCGTTCAGCGGATACTTCTTGTTGATAGGCACCAAAAGGTCGCGCAGATCGTCGTTGGTGGCGTGCAGCGAGATCGCCAGCATGACGCCGATCTCCTCACCGGTGCGGAAGATCTCGGGCACCACGCCTGAGGTCGAGAGCGTGATGCGCCTCTTCGACAGGGAAAGCCCGTCGCCGTCGGATGCGATAAGCAGGGCCTTCTTCACCGCCTCGAAATTGTAGAGCGGCTCGCCCATGCCCATCATGACGACGTTGGACACTTTCCGCCCCTCGGCCGGCACGATGGCGCCGTCGGGCGTGTCGCGGTCGGGGAAATCGCCAAGCCGGTCCCGGGCGGTCAAGAGCTGGGCGAGGATTTCCTCGGCGGTCAGGTTGCGCACCAGTTTCTGCGTGCCGGTGTGGCAGAAGGAGCAGGTCAGGGTGCAGCCGACTTGCGAAGAGATGCAGAGCGTGCCGCGGCCTTCTTCGGGAATGTAGACGGTCTCGATCTCGACCGGCCGGCCGGCGCCGCGCGGCGGAAAGCGGAACAGCCATTTGCGGGTTCCGTCGGAGGAAATCTGCTCCTCGACGATCTCGGGCCTGGCGACGGTGAAATGCCTGTCGAGCGCGGCGCGCAGATCCTTGGAGATGTTGAACATGCCGGCGAAGTCGGAAACGCCGCGCACATAGATCCAATGCCAGAGCTGTTGGGCGCGCATTTTCGCCTGGCGCTCCGGCACGATGCCGGCGGCGACGAGGGCGGCCCCGAGTTCGGCGCGCGTCAAGCCGATCAGCGACGGTTTTTCAGGCGTCGTGCGCGTGCGCAACGCGTCACGCGCGCCTTCGACGGTAAGATCGAATGAAAGGGTCATTGTTGCGCCAATATAAGCGATTTGCGGCCGAATACAGCATCGTGCCCGAAATGAAGCGCGGCGCATAGCACAGGTTAGCGGCGGAGTCATGCCGGGCGCGCAAGCAAGGGCAGGGCTTCAGAAAAGGCTGGCGTCCAGTTTTACGTTGGAGACAACCAAATTGGCGACCTCGGCGCTGCCCTCATCCGACGGCGACGCCAGCGCCGTTCCTGCAACGCCGGCAATTGGCGAAAGCTTCCATGCGGCGCTCTTCTCCGCGTCACCATACGGGGAGAAATGCCCGGCAGGGCACTGAGGGCGGCCTCAACGCCTAAAAGGTTCGTTGTTCTTCCGGCTCTACCTACTTGCACTTGGCGATCGAGGCCAGCGCCGCCGAGATGCCCTTCAGCGAGAAGACGTAGGTGGTGGTGTTGCCGCGGCCGGACTTGGCCGACACCTTCATGTCGGTGCCGGTCTTCATCGCGGCGATCAGCACCGGCTCCTCGGCGGCGTTCTCGACCCAGGCCGACTTGCCGCGCGTGAACATCGAAAAAGACTTCTTGTCGATGGTGACGGTGGCCTTGGAACCTTCCTGGAAGGTATAGCCGGCAATGAATTGCGGCTCGTAGGACACTTGCTGCCCCGGCCGCTGGCTGACGAAGAAGAACATGTCGCCGTGATCGAGCGTCGGCGGCTGCTTGTCGGTTGGCACCGTCAGGACATAGCAGACCTTGCCGCCGCCCGACGCCTGATAACTGTAGGTGCCCCAGGCATTATGCTGGCCGATCTTGGTTGCCGACTGCGCCAGCGCGGGCGCCGTCAAGGCCACCAGGGCCAGGCTGGAAACTATAGCAATCAATCCGCGCATCGCTTTTCCCGTATTCCACTGGTGCGGCGGCAGGCCGGCTCGGCGTCCTGCCCGTCGCTTCATTTTGATTTAATCTGGGTTACCAAACGGTGAATTTCCCCTTAGAAAAGGATGTTCACGCCAGGAAACCGCCGCCGTCTTCGCGCTGCCGCTCGAAAAAGCGGCTGGCGCAATGTCCCTGCCGCGACTTGGAGGCCACGAAAACGGCAAGAGTTTGACTTTTCAAGCAGCTAGGTCTTGCGGCGATTCTCGCTTTTTGAGGTGCGTGACGAATTTCCCTGCAGGCGGTACCATGTCTGCGTTCGCCGCCACGGCGCTCGGCCAGGGTGCCCTCCCTGGCGGCTTACGGGAGATTTGGCCATGGCCATTTCCGAGACAGTTCTGATCCTGGCGGGCGGCACAGTCGTCCTGGCGATCGTGTTCGGCGTTCGTGTCGCCGTCCGCGTGGCGGCCGGTGGCGCGGTGCCCCGGTCGGATGGCGGGGAGGCGGCGGGCGGATCGGGCGCCCCCGACGTGGCCGGGGTCATTGCGCTGCCACCTTTGATCTTCCTCGGCTTCCTGGTGGCGGCAACCGTGCTCGAGGTGCTCGTGCCGCTCCCGGTCATGGCCGGGCAGGCGCTCGCCCGCTATCTGACCGGCGCCGTGCTCGCGGTGTGCGGCTTCGTGTTCATCTTTATGGCAGCGGGCCGCTTTCAGGCCGCTGGAACCAACATACCACCGACCTTGCCAACGACGGCGCTGGTCGTCGACGGTATCTATCGGCGGACCAGGAACCCGTTCTATCTGGGAGCGACCCTCATCTATTTGGGCCTCGGCGTCGCGGCCGGAAGTCTTTGGGCTATCGCGCTCGTCGTCCCCCTGCTGTGGGTGATCAATACCGGCGTCATCGCGCCGGAAGAGCGCTACCTCGAGCGGAAGTTCGGAGATGTCTATCGCGCCTACAAGGCGCGGGTGCGGCGGTGGGTTTGACGGCCGGAAAGTCGCTTCTCACGCGATTTTTTGCGCCGCACCGGCTCAGCTCTTGTCGGCGATGGCCTGCCTGGCGGCGAGCCGGTGCGCCGGCGTGATGTGGGCGCTGACGGCGGTAATCGCGGCGGTCAGCACGGCGATGTCGTCGGTGAAGCCTAGCCCAAGGATGAAATCGGGGATGACGTCCGTCGGCAGCACGAAATAGCCGAGCGCAGCAAGCAAGGTGCCCTTGGCGCGAAGCGGCGTCTTCTTGTCCATGGCACAGTAATAGGCGGCGACCACCTCTTCCATAAACGGGATATGCCGGGCGGCCTTCTTCGCCGTACGCCAGAACTTTTCGCGCACTTCGCTCTCGTTGCCCGGCTTGCTGCCGAGGCCGAAGAAATCAAAACCGGATTTTTGCGCCATCAACCTCTCCTTGCGGCCGTCGCGTGACTTCACGCGTGACCGCGAGGCAAAATGTGGTGAAAGCCGAACCTCGCTGCAAGGTGCAGATAGGCTCAGCCGCCGAAATAGCGGTTCATTTTCCTGGCCAGATCGAAATCCAGCGCGGTCAGGCCGCCGGCGTCGTGCGTGTTGAGCGTCACGTTTACCGTCTTATAGACGTTCGACCAGTCGGGATGGTGGTCCATCTTCTCCGCGGCCAGGGCAACGCGGGTCATGAAGGCAAAGGCTTCGGAGAAATTCTTGAAGGTGAAGCTGCGGGTGATCGAGCCACCATCCTTGGCCAGCGACCAGCCGTCGAGGCCGGCAAGTTCGGCGCGGATCGCCTCTTTTGCTAGTTTCTCCCTGGCCATGTCCGTCTACCGCATGATCCGCGAAGCGTCGGCGGCGCCGACCAAACGGCTGGCGACCCGGCTGTCGGCACCTGAAAGCGGCCAGGCCTCCTCGACGACGTAAGGGCCGCCGCCGACCGAATCGCGCGACGACATCAGCACGAAGCGGCCGACCCGGAACGGCAGCGTCGAAAAATTGCCGCGCGCCGACAGGTACTGGGCAACGTCGAGCGGGCTCGAGTTGCGCAGGCGAGCCAGCGTCACATGCGGCATGAACTTGCGCGGGTCGGCCGGGATGCCGAGCCGCTGGCAGATGCGCTCGATCTCGGCCTGCAATGCGGAAAGATCGGGCGAAGCGGCGACCCCGGCCCACACCGCATGCGGCTTCTTCTGGCCGAAGGCGCCGACGCCGGACAGCGTCAGCGGGAAGGACGGGCGGTGAACACGGTCAAGCGCATTGGCGATTTCGTCGGCGACATGGCCCTCGACATCGCCGATAAAGCGCAGCGTCAGATGATAGTTTTCGACGTCGATCCAGCGGGCTCCGGGCAGGCCGCCCCTGAGCAGGGACAGCGAAAGAGCGGCATCACGCGGTATCTCGAGGGCGGTAAAAAGACGCGGCATGGGAAGCCTCCTGTCCTCGAATCGAACTCTTGCCCCTAGCGAATCATCGATATTCAAACGGGGCAAGGGGTTTGTTGGTCGCAGGCCTGCCTAAAAGCTTCCCCAACGGAAGGTATTGCGACGGCGAACCCTCGCCTTCAGGAATTGCCCCGGACCGCTTCAATGATCTTTTCCACACTGGGCAGGATACCCTCGACGATGCGGTCGACGCCTCGGGCGTTTGGATGAAGGCCGTCCTCGAGTTGCAGGACGGATTGACCGGCGATGCCCTCGAGAAAGAAAGGATAGAGCGGCACGCCGTATTTTTCAGCCAATCGCGGAAAGATTGCGTCGAACGCGTTCTGGTAGTTGGCGCCAAGATTGGGCGCCGCGCGCATTCCGGCAAGCAAAACGGCGATCTTGCGCTGCTTCAGTTTTGCCAGCATGGCGTCCAGGTTCTTTTCCGCTATGGCGGGCGAAACGCCGCGCAGCATGTCGTTGGCGCCGAGCTCCAGGATGACGAGTTGCGTGCCGTCCGGCACCGACCAGTCGAGCCTCGACAGGCCGCCGCTCGTCGTATCGCCGGAGACGCCGGCGTTGGCGACCGTGACATCGTAGCCCTTGGCGCGCAGCGCCGCCTGCAGCTTCTCGGTGAAGCCCTGACCTGGCCCGAGGCCATAACCCGCCATCAAGCTGTCGCCGAAACCGACAATGGTGAACGGTTCGGCGCGCGCCGACGAAATGGCGCCGCAAATGGCGAGGAAAAGGGCGAACGCTGCGGCAAAGGTGTGTTTGAAAGCCATGCGGCAGGCCCCATATGACCAGGAACATCTGTTGGCGAAGGCAGGTTTTCGTCTTTGTCGAGCATCGGATGCTCTAGCCTTCATCCCCCATATAGGACGATTTGATTTTGGAAGAAGCCGTCATTTCGCTGAAAGACGTATCGCTGACGCTCGGCGAAGGTGCATCCTCGGTCCATGTGCTGAAGGGCGTCAGCCTCGATGTGGCGGGCGGCGAAGCGACCGGCATCGTTGGACCTTCAGGTTCGGGAAAGTCGACATTGCTGATGGTTTTGGCCGGGCTTGAAAGGGTCGATTCGGGCACGGTCCGAATTGCCGGCGAGCTGCTCAACGGCAAAAGCGAAGATCAGATCGCATCGTTTCGGGGACGAAACATCGGCATCGTGTTCCAGTCGTTCCATCTCATCCCCAATATGACGGCGCTGGAAAACGTTGCGGTCCCGCTGGAGCTTGCCGGCCATGTCGATCCGTTCGACGTAGCGGCACGCGAGCTGGCGGCGGTGGGCTTGAGCGATCGCGTCACCCATTACCCCGGCGAATTGTCTGGCGGCGAGCAGCAGCGCGTGGCGATCGCCCGGGCGCTGGCGCCGTCGCCGCGCATCCTGATCGCCGACGAGCCGACCGGCAATCTCGACCAGGCAACGGGGCGGCACGTCGCCGACCTGCTGTTTGCCAAGGCGGCCGAACGCGGCATGACGCTGGTGCTGGTCACGCATGACCCGGTACTCGCGGCGCGCTGCTCGCGCCAGGTGTCGATGCGGTCGGGGCTGATCGAAGACGCGCCTAAGCCGGCCACCAGGGCTGGCAGGGTGACCGCATGATGCCGCTGGCGCGCACGCTGAGGCTCGCCTTTCGGTTTTCGCTGCGAGAAATGCGTGGCGGGCTGTCCGGCTTCCTGATCTTCCTTGCCTGCATCGCGCTCGGCGTCGCTGCGATCGGCGGCGTCAATTCGGTGGCGCAGGCTATTTCCGCCGGTGTTGCCGACCAGGGCCAGACGCTGCTCGGCGGTGATCTCCGCTTCCAGCTCAACCAACGCGATCCGACCAGAGCCGAACGCAGCTTCCTCGACCGGCTTGGCACGGTTTCGCACAGTGCCAATATGCGCTCGATGGCGAGGCTCGAGGACGGCTCCGACCAGGCGCTGGTCGAGGCCAAGGCGGTCGACGGCGCCTATCCGCTCTACGGCGCGCTGGAGACCGAGCCGGTGCTGTCGCGAGAAGATCTGTTCGGCGAAAAATCCGGGGTCTTCGGCGCCGCCGCGCCGGACCTCTTGTTCGAGCGGCTGAACCTTGGCATCGGTGACCGGCTGAAGCTCGGCAGCGCGACGTTCGAGCTGCGTGCCAGGCTGGTCAACGAGCCGGATGCAGTGTCGGATGGCTTCGGTTTTGCGCCGCGGCTGATGGTGTCGACCGACGGGCTTGCCGCTTCCGGCCTGATCCAGCCGGGCAGCCTGGTCGAGAACGCCTATAAGGTCCGCCTGCCCGGCGGCACCACTGAGGCACTGATCAAGGCGATCCAGGAGCAGGCGGCAAACCAGTTCCCGCAGGCCGGCTGGTCGATCCGCACCCGCAGCAACGCAGCACCGGCGCTGTCCTCGAATATCGAACGGTTTTCGCAATTCCTGACTCTGGTTGGGTTGACGGCGCTGGTGGTCGGCGGCGTCGGCGTGGCCAATGCGGTGCGTGCCTATCTCGACGGCAAGCGCGGCGTCATCGCCACCTTCAAGAGCCTGGGGGCTTCGGGCGGCTTCGTCTTTGCCGTCTATCTGGTGCAGATCCTGATGATCGCCGCCCTCGGCATCACGCTAGGCCTTGTGCTTGGCGCGCTGATGCCGTTCGCGGCCAGCGCCGCACTCCAATCGGTCATTCCAGTGCCGGCGGAAGGTGGGTTCTATCCCGGCGCCCTCGGCATGGCAGCGCTGTTCGGGCTGCTGGTGACGCTGGCTTTCGCCTTGCTGCCGCTCGGCCGCGCCCGCGACGTGCCGGCAACGGCGCTGTTTCGCGAAATGGGTTTCGAGGGCCGCGGTTTTCCCCGCCCGCTCTATATCGCCGCGGCATTGGGCATCGCGCTGTTGCTCGCGGTACTGGCGATCCTGTTTTCCGGCGACCGCCGTATTGCCTCGATCTTCGTTGGCGCCACGATCTTTTCGTTCCTGGTGCTGCGTGTGGTCGGCTCGCTGGTGCAGTGGGCGGCGAAGAAAAGCCCGCGCGTGCGCTCGACCGCGCTCAGGCTCGCCATCGGCAACATCCATCGGCCTGGCGCCTTGACGCCGTCCGTGGTGCTGTCGTTGGGACTCGGGCTGACGCTGCTGGTGACGCTGGCGTTGATCGACGGCAATCTCAGGCGGCAGATTTCGGGCAGCCTGCCGGAAAGGGCACCGAACTTCTTCTTCGTCGATATCCAGAGCAGTGACGTCGATGCCTTCTCCGCGCTGGTCGGCAAAGAGGCACCGCAAGGCAGGCTGATCAAGGTGCCGATGTTGCGCGGCCGGGTGATGGCGCTCAACGGCGTCAATGTCGACAAGGTCAAGGTTCCGGCCGAAGGCGCCTGGGTACTGCGCGGCGACCGTGGCCTGACCTATGACGCAAAGCTGCCGGAGAATGCGACGCTGACCGAGGGCAGCTGGTGGCCGGAGAACTATGCCGGCGAGCCGCTGGTCTCGTTTTCCGCCGAGGAAGGCAAAGAGATCGGGCTGAAGCTCGGCGACACCATCACCGTCAACGTGCTCGGCCGCAACATCACGGCCAAGATCGCCAATTTCCGCCAGGTCGAATGGGAAACCATAGGCATCAATTTCGTCATGGTGTTCTCGCCCAACACGTTCGCCGGTGCGCCGCATGGCTGGTTGGCGACGCTGACCGAGACGAATGCGTCGGCAGCCGACGATGCGCATCTTCTCAACGCCGTCACGCGTGCCTTTCCCGCGGTGACGACGGTCAGGGTCAAGGACGCGCTCGAAATCGTCAACCGGCTGGTGGCGCAGCTCGGCACAGCAATCAGGGCAGCAGCGGGGGTGGCGTTGATCGCCTCGGTGCTGGTGCTGGCCGGGGCGCTCGCCGCCGGCAACCGGGCTCGCATTCACGACGCGGTGGTGCTGAAGACCCTGGGTGCGACCAGAAAAACGCTGATCGCCGCGTTTTCGCTGGAATACATGCTGATCGGCCTTGCTACCGCGATCTTCGCGCTGGCGGCGGGCGCTGTGGCGGCATGGTTCGTCGTCGCGCGCATCATGACGCTGCCATCGCACTTCATGCCCGAGGTGGCGGTGGCGACCATCGGCTTTTCGCTGGTGGTCACGGTCGGCATCGGCCTTGCCGGCACGTGGCGGGTGCTGGGCCACAAGGCGGCGCCGGTGCTGCGGAATCTTTGAGCCAGAGCCGGTTTCGATTAAATCTCGGTAATGTTCCGGGCGGGAAGGCCAATAAAACCGTATCTCCGGCACTTCACGGAGCATTACGCTTGGTTACGGTCTTGTCCTTTACGCCAAGAACCATCATATTTCGGCGCAGGCATGCTGGAGCCCCGCCAGCGGCGCCTGGGTTCAAAAGGACCTGACACCGGACGGGGCAGAAGCAATATGAGGATTTCCATGGCTGATCCCGTTCGCAATTATCAGACGCGCGCCGTGCCCGGCGCCGGCGTCGATGCTGCCATCGACCAGGGCCTGCGGGCCTACATGATTAAGGTCTACAATCTGATGGGGCTTGGCCTCCTCATCACCGGCCTTGCCGCGGTCGGCACAATCATGCTGGCCACTACCAGCGATCCCGCCTCGGCGGTCGCGACGTTGCCAAGCGGCGAGATGCTGACCTCGTTCGGCTACGCGATCTTCGGCTCGCCGCTGAAATGGCTGGTGATCTTCGCCCCGCTGGCAGCGGTGATGTTCCTGTCGTTCCGCGTCCAGTCGATGAGCGTTTCGGCCGCGCAGACGACATTCTGGGTCTACGCCGGCCTCGTCGGCCTGTCGCTGTCGTCGATCTTCCTGGTCTACACCACCGCCAGCATCTCGCAGACCTTCTTCGCCACCGCCGCCGCCTTTGGCGGGCTGTCGCTCTACGGCTACACGACCAAGCGCGATCTCTCGGCGTTCGGGTCGTTCCTGGTCATGGGCCTGGTCGGCCTGATCATCGCGATGGTGATCAACATCTTCCTGCAGTCGTCGGCGCTTTCCTTCGCCGTTTCGGCGATCGGCGTGCTGATCTTCGCTGGCCTCACCGCCTACGACACGCAGAACATCAAGGAGATGTACTTCGAGGGCGACGAGACCGATGTCGCCGGCCGCAAGGCGATCATGGGCGCATTGAGGCTCTATCTCGACTTCATCAACCTGTTTATGTTTCTGCTGCAGTTCATGGGCGACCGTCGCTAAGTACGGTTTTCCTGGACCAGCGAGTTTGGAAAGGGCGGCCCAATGGCCGCCCTTTTCTTTTGTCCCGGCTTTTGCTGTGATATAGGGCAGATGAACGACGTGCCTAAATTATGAGCAGCATCACGATACGCGCCGCGACATTGGCCGACCTTGACCAGATCACGGAAATCTATGCCGACGCGGTGATAAACGGCACGGCGAGCTACGAACTCGAACCGCCGAGCCGCGCCGAGATGGGCACGCGCTTCGACACTCTGATGGCGGGCGGCTTTCCCTATCTCGTTGCGGAAAAGGCCGGCGCCGTGCTCGGCTATGCCTATGCCGGGGCGTTCCGGCCGCGCCCGGCCTACCGCTTCGTCGTCGAGGATTCCGTCTATGTCGCGCCCGAGGCCAAAGGGCAAGGCGTCGGGCTGCTCTTGATGCAAGGGCTGATCGAAGCGGCCAAGGCGGCGGGTTTTCGCCAGATCATCGCGGTGATCGGCGACGGCCGGCCCGACAGCGCCTCGGTAAGGTTGCACGAGAAGCTCGGCTTTCGTCATTCCGGCCGCCTGGAAGGCTCAGGCTATAAGCACGGACGCTGGCTGGACACGGTTTTCATGCAGCTGCCGATCAACGGCGGGGCGTCCATCCCGCCTGATCCGCAATCGCTGCCCGAGCGCAAGTTCCGCCTGCAAAAATAAAGGGTTACGCCTCGACCAGCTTCAGTGTTCGGTCGAACACGCCAAGCACCCGGCCGAGTTCCTGGCCGCGCTTGAGGATGCGCCCGCCGGCGGCGATGACGGCGAACGCGCCTTGCCGGCGCGCCAGCTTCGGATCCTTGACGATCTGGAAAAGCGGCACTTCGCTGGTGCGGCGGAAGACGGAAAAAACGGCGCGGTCGGCGAGATGGTCGATGGCATAGTCGCGCCACTCATTGGCGGCAACCATACGGCCGTAGAGCCTGAGGATCTGGTCCAGTTCGCGCCGGTCGAACCGCACCGGCTGGTCGAGGCGTTCGCGTCTTGCCTCATGCAGCGGGATCAATATTGCGGATGCGTCCCCATCCTCCGTCCCGCTGCTGCGATCAGTCATGCCTGGATCCTCGCAATGAATCGTACGCCGACCAAAGTTGGCGCTTTCGTTGCCGAATTGCAAGGCCCGGCCGGGCAACGGCAGCACCGCGCGGTTTCTCCAGCGTCCAGTCACGTTTGCGAAACGCCTGTTGAAATTGGTGATGCTTTGCCACAATCCTGCCTTTTTTTATCCGTGCTCATGCCCCAATGTCCGACGAATTTACCGGCGTTGCCTGAGACGGTTCGGTCCGGCACCGGCTCGTAAACCCCAAGCCCCCCGCCCACGGGTCTGCGTCGGATCGAACCAACCTCGGTTTTTCCTTGGAAAGATCGGGTGCGACGATCCCAAAACCTAAATGACCGGCGTCAGAAGCAAGCTGACGCCGGTTTTTTATTAGCCGTGGCGATGCGATCCATCCAGATAGGCTGTCGTCGGAGGCTTGAGCGCGGTTATCCCTTCTCCCACAACAAGGGGAGAACGGGGGGCGCCCTATCTAAGGCTTGCGGATAAAGGCTGCGCCCAGGATCGGCCCGGGCATGCCGTCCTTGCCGACCGACTGCAGCAGCACGGCGCAGCCGCCCTTCTTGGCGATCTCGCTCATCGGCAGTTCGTAGCGCTGCGCCTTGCCGTGCCACATGCCGGCGGTCTGGATGCTGGAGACGGCGTTCCAGTAGGTCATGCTGCGGCCGCTGTTTTCGCCCTTGCCGATCTTTATCGTCTGCGGCGGATTGAAATAGACGATGACGACATGCGCGTCGGTTGGGCCGGTCACAGCGTCGCCGGCATCGATCATGACGCGATCGCTGGTCCGGCTGACCTTGATGCCGACGCGCATGCCTTCGCCGACCCTCTCCATGCGGGCCAGCGCGCCGTCGACTTCCTTGCGGCTGGCGCCGTTGACATGGCTGCGGCCGTTTATGACGGCTTGCGGGGTGTAGACGGAACGACTGCCGAAGGCGCGCATATACTCGTATTGCCGCTCGGTATTTTCCTTGCGGCTCAGCGTGTCCTGCCAGCCGAGGTAATCCCAATAATCGACATGATAGGCGAGCGCGACGATGTCCTCTTTGGCGGCGAGCTCGGCGAAGAATTCATCTGCCGGCGGACAGGAGTTGCATCCCTGGCTGGTGAAGAGCTCGACGACGCCTAATGGCTTGTCGGTTGGCTCGGCAAGGGCCCTGCCGGCAAACGCCGAGAGGGCCAGCGCAAGGGCCGCAAGCCGCAATGGTCTTCGAGATGGCATAGCCGTTCCGATCCCGCCGGTGACGCCGGCTTTGTTCTGGTTGTCGAAATATGTGGCAGAAGCGGCAGTCAACGGGAAGTCACGTTGCGGTGAAATTTTGCCGTTGCAACCGCTGGCAAGGGCGCAATAGGTGGACTTGCACTTTACGATGGAAGCGATTCGGGCGGCAATCAGCATGTGGCAATCTCTCCTGGCGCCGGTCGACCTCTATTGCGAACGGACGGGGCCGGAATTCTGGGCCGAGCCGCTCAATGCGCTGAGCAATCTGGCTTTTTTTGCCGCCGGGCTATGGGGTGTCTGGCAGGTGCGCAAGCGCGGCACCGGCACCTTCGCCGAAGTGCTGGCCTGGTGGGTGGTGGCGATCGGCGTCGGCTCGTCGCTGTTCCACACCTTTGCCAACCGTGGCACGGTCTGGGCCGACGTGCTGCCGATCGCCGGGTTCACGCTGGCCTACACGCTGTTCAACCTGCGGCGTTTTCTCGGCATGAAATGGGGCAAGGCGATCGCCATTTTCGTCGCCTTCTATGCCGTCGCCGGGCTGGTGACCTTTGCCGTGCCCGACTGGCTGCGCCAGGCGTCGAACGGGACGACCGGCTATCTGCCGCCCTTCCTGGCGCTCGCCTTCTTCGGCGCCATGGTGGCGGCCAGCGGCAACCGTGCCGGCTGGTACAATCTGGCGGGCTCGGCGATCTTCGTCGTGTCGGTCATCTGCCGGATGATCGATCCGCTGGTCTGCGGCGGCTTTCCGCTCGGCACGCATTTCCTGTGGCACATATTCAACGGGCTGATGCTCGGCGTGCTGCTGGCGGCGACAGCGCGGTTCGGAAAGCCGGGAATTAGGGCAGTAGGGCAGTAGGGCAGTAGGGCAGTAGGGCAGTAGGGGATAAGTCGCTTCTCCTTGCTTCACCCTACTGCCCTACTCCCTTATTGCCCTACTCCCTTAAGCGGCCAGATCGCGCAGCACGTATTGCAGGATGCCGCCATTCTTGAAGTAGTCGAGCTCGTCCAGCGTATCGATGCGGCAGATGATCGGAACCTCTTTGACGCTGCCGTCGCCGTAGGTGATCCTGGCGATCATCTTCTGCCGCGGCTTGATGTTGCCCAGTCCGTCGATCTCGACCAGTTCGTCGCCCTTGAGGTTGAGCGAGGCCCATGAGGTGCCTTCCTCGAAGACGAAGGGGATCACGCCCATGCCGACCAAATTGGAGCGGTGGATGCGCTCGAAGGACTGGGCGATGACCGCGCGGACGCCCAGCAAATTGGTGCCCTTGGCCGCCCAGTCACGCGACGAGCCGTTGCCATATTCGACGCCGGCGAAGATGACCAGCGGCACGCCTTCCTTCTTGTATCGCATGGCGGCGTCGTAGATCGATTCCTCTTCTTTCGACGGGTAATGGATGGTGTAGCCGCCCTCGCGGCCGTTCTCGCCCAGCATGTGGTTGCGGATGCGGATGTTGGCGAAGGTGCCGCGCATCATTACCTCATGATTGCCGCGGCGCGTGCCGTACTGGTTGAAATCGGCGACGCCGACGCCGTGGTCGGTGAGGTACTTGCCGGCCGGCGAGGCCGCCTTGATCGAACCGGCAGGCGAAATGTGGTCGGTGGTGATCTTGTCGCCGAACAGACCGAGCACACGCGCGCCCTTGATATCGCCGATCTTGCCGAAGCCCGACGTCATGCCGGCGAAATAGGGCGGGTTCTGCACATAGGTGGAATTGTCGTCCCAGGCATAGGTCTGGCCTTCCGGCGCCTTGACGTTCTGCCAGTACTCGTCGCCCTTGAAGACGTCTGCATATTTGCGGGCGAACAATTCGCGCGTGACGTTCTTCTCGATGAATTCCTGGATCTCGACCGAACTCGGCCAGATATCCTTGAGATAGACCGGATTGCCGTTGCGATCCTCGCCGAGCGGTTCGGTGGTCAGATCCTTGGTCACGGTCCCGGCCAGCGCGTGGGCGACGACCAGTGGCGGCGAGGCGAGATAGTTCGCTTGCACGTCGGGCGAGACGCGGCCTTCGAAATTGCGGTTGCCGGACAAGACTGCCGCAGCAATCAAGCCCTTATCGTTGATGGTCTTGGAGATCGGCGCCGGCAATGGGCCGGAATTGCCGATGCAGGTGGTGCAGCCGAAGCCGACCAGGTTGAAGCCGATCTGGTCGAGCTCCTTCTGCAGGCCGGATTTCTCGAGATATTCGGCGACGACCTGGCTGCCCGGCGCCAATGAGGTCTTGACCCACGGCTTCTGCTTGAGGCCGAGCCGGTTGGCATTGCGCGCCAACAGCCCGGCGCCGATCAGCACGCTCGGGTTCGATGTGTTGGTGCAGGAGGTGATGGCGGCGATGACCACATCGCCATGGCCAAGATCGTAGCTCGTGCCCTCGACGGCATAGCGCTTGTCGATTTCGGCGGCCTTCCTGTATTCGGACTCCATGGCCTTGGCGAAGCCAGCCGGAATGTCTTCAAGTGCGACCCGGCCTTCCGGCCGCTTCGGGCCGGCCATCGACGGGACGACACTGCCGAGATCGAGCTCCAGCAGGTCGGTGAAGACCGGATCGGCCGAGCCGGCATCGCGCCACAAGCCTTGCGCCTTCGAATAAGCCTCGACCAGGGCGATGCGGCTTTCGTCGCGACCGGACATTGTCAGATAGCGGATGGTTTCGCTGTCGACCGGGAAGAAGCCGCAGGTGGCGCCATATTCCGGCGCCATGTTGCCGATGGTGGCGCGGTCGGCCAGCGTCATGTTGGACAGGCCCGGCCCGAAGAATTCGACGAACTTGCCGACGACGCCCTTCTTGCGCAGCATCTGGGTGACGGTGAGCACCAGGTCGGTGGCGGTGACGCCTTCCCTCAGCCTGCCGGTGAGCCGGAAGCCGATGACTTCAGGCAGCAGCATGGAGACCGGCTGGCCAAGCATCGCGGCCTCCGCCTCGATGCCGCCGACGCCCCAGCCGAGCACGCCGAGGCCGTTGATCATCGTGGTATGTGAATCGGTGCCGACGCAGGTGTCGGGATAGGCGGTGGTCTCGCCGTCTTCGCTGTTGGTCCACACGACCTGGCCGAGATATTCGAGATTGACCTGATGGCAGATGCCGGTGCCGGGCGGCACGACGCGGAAATTGCGGAACGCCTGCTGGCCCCATTTCAGGAACTTGTAGCGTTCCTCGTTGCGCTCATATTCAAGCTCGACATTGCGGGCGAAAGCCAACGGCGTGCCGAATTCGTCGACGATGACCGAGTGGTCGATGACCAGATCGACCGGCACCAGCGGATTGATCTTTTGCGGATCGCCGCCGAGCGAGGCCATGGCGTCGCGCATGGCGGCAAGGTCGACCACGGCTGGAACGCCGGTGAAATCCTGCATCAGCACGCGAGCCGGGCGATAGGCGATCTCGACGCCGGCGGTGCCCCGGTCAGTCAGCCAGCCGGCGACCGCCTGGATGCTCTCCTTGGTAACGGAACGGCCGTCCTCGTTGCGCAGCAGATTCTCCAGCAGCACCTTCATCGAATAGGGCAATTGGGCAATACCGGTGAGGCCGTTCTTTTCGGCCTCGACAAGGTCATAGTAAATGTACTCGGTGCCGCTGGCGGTCAGCGTGCGGCGGCAATTGAAGCTGTCGAGTGATTTGGACACGTGCGATCCCTAACTGTCGGTTGCCGGAAGGGAACGGACGCCAGTGGGCATGCAAATCACGCGCAAAGGTGCGGGTACGGCCATTTCCGCTATCCGTTCCCAAGCGTCCGGGCCGTTCAAGGCGGCACGCGCGCTGGTTCGGCGCAAATTCGGTTCCCGTGCCGACCGCTGGCACGGATGATGCGGATATAGAGAATTTTCTGGAATAGTTCTAGACACGGAATCGCCATTTTTGCTGCGGCGCACCGAAGCCGCGCCTGAACTTTCGGCGAAGGGGGACGGATGCGGCTGATCGCCGAAAATCTGGGCGGCGAACGCGGCGGCGAGACGGTATTTTCCGGCATCGAATTCGCGCTGGGGGATGGCCAGGCTCTGGTCGTCACCGGGCCGAACGGCGCCGGCAAATCGACGCTGCTCAGGATCGTCGCCGGACTGTTGCCGGTGGCGGCAGGCCGTGTGCGGTTCGAAGATGGTGGCGAAGACTTTGCGTCGGCGGCCTCGGCGTGCCACTATCTCGGCCACCTCAACGCGATGAAGACGGCGCTGAGCGTTACGGAAAACCTGTGCTTCTGGCGCGATTTTTCGGGCGCCGGTTCCGCGGGTGTTGGAGAGGCGCTGGAAACCGTCGGGCTGGGCGGCATCGGCCATCTGCCTTTCGGCTATCTCTCGACCGGGCAACGCCGCCGCGCGGCGATTGCAAAACTGCTGGTAAGCCACCGGCCATTGTGGCTGCTCGATGAGCCGACGGCAGGACTGGACAACGCTTCGGAGGAGAGATTCGGCGAATTGATGGGGAAGCACCTCGAGAGTGGGGGGATCGTGGTTGCGGCGACGCATTTGCCGCTTGGGATCGAGGGAAAGGAATTGAGGATGACCGGCTGATGTTGGCATTCCTTCACGGGCGAAAGCATCTCACATCATGCTAGCCCTCTTCCTGCGCGACATCCGCCTGAGTATCCGCGCCGGCGGCGGGGCGCTTACCGGCGTGATTTTCTTTCTCGCCGTTATCGCGACCATCCCCTTCGGCGTCGGTCCCGAGCTGAAGCTGCTGGCCCGCATCGGCCCGGCGATCCTGTGGATCGCCGCATTGCTGGCCTGCTTGCTCGGCCTCGACCGGCTGTTCCAGGCCGACCGCGAGGACGGCTCGCTCGATCTTCTGGTGCTTGGCAACGACCGGCACATGCTGGCCTTGACCGTTCTGACGAAATGCCTGGCGCATTGGGCGGGAAGCGTGCTGCCGCTGGTCATCGCCGCTCCCTTGCTCGGCCTGTTCATGAACATGGAGCCCATCGGCATCGGTGCGACGGCGCTGACGCTTCTGGTCGGTACGCCGGCGATCACCTTCATCGGTGCCGCCGGTGCCGCGGTGGCGGTGGCGCTGCCGCGCGGGGGCCTGCTGATCTCGGTGCTGGTGCTGCCGCTAACCATTCCCGTGCTGATCTTCGGCGTATCAGCAAGCTATGGCGCGGTGGCGAACCCCGATCCTTTTCTGCAGCCCTTCCTCATTCTCGCCGCGCTGACCCTGTTCCTTGCCGTGCTCGGGCCGGTGGCGGCGGCGCTGGCGCTTCGGCACGGAACGGATTGATGTGGCCGCTGCGCATAGAGAACCCGATCTTTCTCCAGACAATCTACGGCAACTATCCGGACCTGTCTTCCGTCGAGGTAACCAAGGCCGAAATCAATCGTGAAGGGCCTAGCATGTACCTTTCCTTCATCTCGACCGTCCTCCCCTACCGGCCCCCCGCCAAATGGGCGGCGTTCAATGCCGTGTCTTTCGGGCTTGAGTTCATCGCGGTCGAATCGATTAGCCTTCGCAAGTTCCGGAGCCATGGCTGGAGTGCAATCAGGATGTGGGATGACGCCGGTAGAATCCTGCTTACCTGCGAAGGGGCTGTCAGGCTGTCTCTGACGTGCCAATACATGCGTATCAAAAACATATCAGGTGTTTTGCGTTCGCAGTGACCTTCGGCTT
Source organism: Mesorhizobium sp. M0207 (assembly GCF_040321995.1). Classification (NCBI taxonomy): domain Bacteria; kingdom Pseudomonadati; phylum Pseudomonadota; class Alphaproteobacteria; order Hyphomicrobiales; family Phyllobacteriaceae; genus Mesorhizobium; species Mesorhizobium sp. M0207. Next base: position 32,813 of record NZ_JAMYSQ010000032.1, on the reverse strand, counting down.
GCGATAACCGCAAATCTGCCGCAGACCCGTTCATTGCGACAAACAGCCGGTGAGGCTATGAATTCCGCCGTGAGAAGCCTTGGATCGGGAAAATGAGCGTTCACGCCCTTTATGTCACCGCCGCCTATGCGATCACGGCCGTGGTGCTGGGTGGGCTGATCGGCTGGATTCTGCTCGACCAGCGCGGCCGCAAGCGAGAGCTTGCCGAGCTGGAGGCATCCGGCGTGCGCCGGCGCTCCGATAAGGCAGTAAAATCATGAGCACGGAAACCCAAACACCGGCGCGCCGCCGCCTGATCGTGCTGCTGCCGCTGGTGGTCTTTCTCGGGCTGGCGGGATTGTTCCTGGCGCAGCTTTTGTCCGGGCGCGACGTGTCGGAAGTGCCGTCAGCGCTGATCGGCCTGCCGGCGCCGCAGACCAACCTGCCGGCGCTCGAAGGCACCAATTTGCCGGGCCTCGATTCAAAACAGTTCGCCGGCAAGGTGACGCTGGTCAACGTCTTCGCGTCCTGGTGCGCGCCGTGCCGCGAAGAGCATCCGGTGCTGCTGGCGCTGTCGCAGGACAGACGCTTCGTCATGGCGGCGCTGAACTACAAGGACCAGCCGGAAAACGCCCGTCGGTTCCTTGGCGATCTCGGCAATCCATTCCAGGCGATCGGCGTCGACCAAGCCGGACGCACGGCGATCGACTGGGGTGTCTACGGCGTGCCGGAAACCTTCGTCATCGGCAAGGATGGCAAGATCGCCTATAAGCATGTCGGGCCGCTGACGCCGGACTCGGCGCGGACGCTGCTGTTACCCGAAATCGAGAAGGCGCTCGCGGCTCCGGGCTGAGACACCTGAAACGCGATGGACGAACGAGACATCCGCGATCATTTTCTGGCACAGGCGAAAGCCTGCGATGGACTTGGCTCGCCTTTCACCGCGAATTTATGCCGTGCGCTCGCTAAGGTTCTCGACGCAAACACCAGGACCGGGCAGGCGGTGCTCGGTTGGCCGGGCGACGCGCGCGCCGACGCCCTCGCATTGCGGCTTTGCGGCGCGCTGCATGGGTTGGTCCTGACGGGTGCCAATGAGCGATTGGCACTGATCTATCCGCCCAACCAGACAAGCGAATCCGAGATCGCGGCGGTGCTGCCGGAGGCAATTGCGCGATCCGACGAGCGGATCGTCGCCGGCCTCGCCGGTGCGCCGCAGACCAATGAAATCGCCCGGTCGGCGATGCTGCTGCCTGGATTTCTGACGGTCGCGCGGGAAACCGGCCTGCCGCTGGACTTGTGCGAGATTGGCGCCAGCGCTGGGCTCAATCTCCTGTTCGACAGCTTTCACTACCGCTACGGCGATGCCGAGTGGGGCGACCGGACCTCCACCGTTCGGTTGGCGCCGGAGGTGCGCGGACTCGCTGTTCCGCTTGGTGGAGCGATCGACGTCCGCCACCGCGCCGGCTGTGACATCGCGCCGGTAGATGTCGCCGACGCAGCCACACGGTTACGGCTTCGGTCTTACGTCTGGGCCGATCAGGCTACGCGGCTGGCCCGGCTCGACGCTGCGCTGTCACTTGCCGAAAAGTTTCGACCGCCACTTGTCAAAGCGGACGCGGCGGATTTTGTCGGGAAGGCGCTGGCCGCGCGGCAGGAGGGTGGCGCTTTTGTGCTCTATCATTCGATCATGTGGCAATACCTGCCGCGGGCGACCAAGGATGCGATCATCGTCGCCCTGGAGCAGGCGGGCAGACAGGCCACGGCCGCTGCGCCTATCGCAAGGCTGAGGATGGAGCCGCGCGATCCCACAAACAATTGGGCGGTACTCAGCCTGACTTTATGGCCGGGCGGCGAGACGCACCGCCTGGCCCATTGCGATTACCACGGCCGCTGGATCGAATGGGTGGGCTAAGCCCGATCCCATTCACTCAGCCGTAGATCTGCTTGTGGACCTGGTAGAGCATTTCTGAGCGGTCGGCGCGCATGTCGGCGAGGTCGCGGCTGCTGAAGCTGTCGATTTCGGCGACGAGGCGGTTGTAATGCCGGCGCTTGGCGATGCTGGCGCGAGCGCGGCTCATGAGGCTGTCGATGATCATAGCGAGTTTCCTTTTGCGCCGCATTTCGCGGCCAGTTGTTCCTCCCTTGATCTATACGGAGCATGACATAGTTATGGTGCGTTGCAAAAATAAGATGTTGCAATGCACCATTGCACTGGGCGCATAGCCGGTTAACGGGATGTGACCTGCCGTCCGGGCCAGCATTCGCATTCCATAATGCCTCTGACGCATCATCGATCTTGCCATATCGATCGTGGGCTGGCTTGATCGCGCCTTGCCAAGCGACTGCTACCGGGAGGAACCATGGCCAGCGAATTCTACGAAGTTCTCGATCCGCGCTTTTCGCGGCTGTTCAACGGCAATGCACAGGTCGACAGGCTGTTTACCGGCTGCCGATGGGCGGAAGGACCGGCCTGGTTCGCGGCCGGGCGCTATGTGGTCTGGTCCGACATCCCGAACAATCGCATGCTGCGGTACGACGAGACCGACGGCAGCGTCAGCGTGTTCCGTCAGCCGTCCGGCAATTCCAACGGCAACACCGTCGACCGGCAAGGCCGGCTGGTTACTTGCGAGCATTCCGGCCGCCGCGTCAGCCGCACCGAGCATGACGGCTCGGTCATCACCATCACCGACAAATGGCGCGGCAAGCGGCTGAACTCGCCCAATGACGCGGTGGTCAAGTCCGATGGCTCGATCTGGTTCACCGATCCGAGCTACGGCATCGATACCGATTACGAGGGCGACAAGGCCGAAAGCGAAATCGGCGCCTGCCATGTCTACCGGGTCGATCCCGGCACCAGCGAGACCGAGGCGGTGATCACCGACATGGTCAGGCCCAACGGGCTCGCCTTCTCGCTCGACGAGCGCCAACTCTATGTCGCGGATACCGGCCGCACGCATGGTGCGCAAAATCCGGCACACATCCGGGTGTTCAATGTCGGCCAGGGCGGCAAGACGGTCTCAGGCGAAAAGGTCTTTGCCGACTGCACCGCCGGCCTGTTCGACGGTTTCAGGCTGGATGCGGACGGCCGCATCTGGACCAGTGCCGCCGACGGGGTCCATTGCTACGATCCAGACGGGACGCTGATCGGCAAGGTCAAGGTACCGGAAGTCGTTGCTAATTGCGTGTTCGGCGGCAACAAGCTGAACTGCCTCTACATCGCCGGCACGACCTCGCTCTACATGGTCCGGCTCATGGTCAACGGCGCCAAAACCTACTGAGCGGCCGCCAAGCATATGCAAGGGAGGGAACCATGCCATTCGTGAATATCCGCCTGGTCAAGGAGGTGATTGCCGACGACCCGGCCGGCAAAAAGGCCGCGATCGCCGCCCAGGTGACGGCGGCCATCACCGGCGTCACCGGCCTGACCAACAACGATGTCTGGGTGGTTTTCGAGGAGGTCGCTGCACGCGACTGGTTCGTCGGCGGGACCGACGTCGAGACGCGGAGGAGCAAGGGATAGTTCCCGGCACAGATTGGCCGCAGCTCCTAGCGTCGTCATCCCGGGGGCGGAGCAGGAGCGAAACTCCGTCGCGGAGACCCTGGGATGGCGAAAGCACGGTCCGGCGTTCACCGCGAGCGGATGAACTCCGCGAAGGCGGATAGGGCATCGCGCATCGTCAGCCGGTTTTCCGGCTGCGACAAGATATCCTCCACCTCCGGCGGCTTCTTGCCGAGCAGCGCTATTTCGAGCGCTGCTTCCTCATGGAGCGCAAAAGACATTGTCCGCATGATCTCGACCAGTGCGGCGCGGGCAAACAGCGAGCGCGGCGAGGCATGCACCAGCATGGCTGGCTTGCCAACGGCGGCATCGCGCGACACCAGCCAGTCAAGCGCGTTCTTCAGGCCGCCTGGCACACCGTGGGCATATTCCGGGCAGGAGACGATGACGCCGTCAGCGGCGGTGACCGCATCGATCAGCACTGCTGCTTGCGGCGGCGTCCGCTCGCCTTCGTCGTCGGGGTTGAAGATCGGCAGCCGGCCAAGCCCATCATAGACGGAGACGCGACAGTCCGGCGGCGCGTTTTGCGCGAGTGCCGCGACCAGGGCCGAATTGGTCGAGGCGGCGCGCAGGCTGCCGGAGATGGCGAGGATGTTCAGCAAGGAATGGAGACCGGCTTGGGCGATTCGTTGCCGGGCACGCTACCACATGGTCTCCCTGTATTCCTCATCCAGCCAGCGGTCGGTCGCCTCGGCCGAATCGGCGAGCGCCAGCTGGTCGCGCAGGATCTGGCCGAGCGTCGGCAGCGTCGCGCAGTCGTACCAGCTCTCCGGCTTCCACAGTTCGGAGCGCATGAAGGCCTTGGCGCAATGCATATAGGCGGCCTTGACCGTCACCACGACGACGCTTTGCGGCGCCTTGCCGTCGACCGCCAGCCGCTCGCGTAACGCCGCATCGACGGTGATGCGGGCATCGCCGTTGACACGCAGCGTCTCGTTCATGCCGGGAATGAGGAAGAGCAGCCCGACCGAGGGATTGAGAAGGATGTTCTCCAGCGTGTCGAGCCGGTTGTTGCCCGGCCGGTCGGGGATGGCGATGGTCTTCTCGTCGAGCACTGCCACAAAACCCGGCCTGTCGCCCTTGGGCGTCACATCGGCATTGCCGGCGCCGTCGGACGAGCCGATCAGCACGAACGGGCTCTTGCCGATGAATGAACGGCAGTGGCCATCCAATGTCTTCAATTCCTTGCGGATCGAGCCGTCGGTCAGCCGAGGCGTCTTGTAGATCGTCCTCAACTCGTCGCGCGTGGTGATGAATTCCATGCCCCTCTCCCCTTATTCTGATGCAATTCCCTAGGGAAAACGCTACGCGCTTTTCCCGGGAAAACCGCTACACACTTTCCTGGAATTGCTCTATTTGCCGGCCTTCTCTTCCTTGCCGGCCTTGTCCTCGAGCGAATGGCGCAGGATCAACCGCATTTGGCTTAACGTGAAGACAAGGGTAATGGGAATCGTGCCCCAGACCTTGAAATAAAGCCAGGCTTCCTCAGAAAAGTTGCGCCACACGATCTCGTTCAGCGCAGCCAGAAAAAGGAAGAAGAGTCCCCATCGGAAAGTGAGCTTGCGCCAGCCTTCGGCGTCGAGATTGAAGGCGGAATCAAAGACATAGCCCAACAGCGATCTGCCAAACGCCAACCCGCCAAGCAACGTGATGCCGAACAGGCTGTTGATGATTGTCGGCTTCATGAAAGCGAAGGTCTTGTCCTGCAGCCACAGCGCCAGCGCGCCAAACACAAACACCACGATGGCCGAGACCAACGGCATGATCGGCCAGCTGCGCGTCAAAATCCACGAAACGCTGAGCGATAGCGCCGTCGCCACCATAAAGAACGCTGTGGCAATCAGGATAGGCTCGCCGATATGGCCGAGGATCGGAAACTTCCCGACAAGCCACGCGCCGCGGATGGTGGTGAAAAAGAACACCAGGCCAGGCCCGAGTTCGAGCAGGAATTTCAGGCCGGGGTTCAACGCCCTGCGTCGCGGATCGGACGGGTCGCCTTCGAGGATGGGTGGGTTCATAGCGTCCTTCTTACGCATGATCCAATCCAAAGAGCCTGCAACTTTTCGGAATCATGCTCGTCAAGCCACTCCAGCGATCGCTCTGGCGAATTCGCTTGCGGAAAAGGGTTCGAGGTCGTCGACCTGTTCGCCGACGCCGATGAAATAGACCGGCAATTTGTGCTTTGCCGCGATCGCCACCAGAATACCGCCGCGCGCCGTGCCGTCCAGCTTGGTCATTACCAGGCCGTTGACGCCGGCGACATTGCGGAAGATCTCGACCTGGTTGAGCGCATTCTGGCCGGTGGTGGCATCGACCGTCTGCAGCACGGTATGCGGCGCTTCCGGATCGAGCTTGCCCAGCACCCGGACGATCTTTTCCAGTTCCGCCATCAGTTCGGTCTTGTTCTGCAGCCGCCCGGCGGTGTCGATGATCAGCACGTCGGAGCCGGCCTCCTTCGCGCGCTCGAATGCATCGTAGGCGAGGCCGGCGGCATCGGCGCCGAGCTTCGAGGCAATGACCGGCGAGTTGGTACGCTCGCCCCAGATCTTCAGCTGCTCGATCGCGGCGGCGCGAAAAGTGTCGCCGGCGGCGAGCATCACCGAGAGGCCGCCATCGGTCAGCTTTGCCGCCAGCTTGCCGATGGTTGTGGTCTTGCCGGTGCCGTTGACACCGACGACCAGGATGACATGCGGCTTGTGGCTGAGATCGAGTTCTAGCGGCATGGCGACATGGGTCAGTACCTTCTCCACCTCGGCCGCCATGATGGCGCGGACTTCGGTGTCGGAGACGTCCTTGCCGTAGCGGCTGGCGGAGAGCGCGTCGGTAACGCGCAAAGCCGTCTCCATGCCGAGATCGGCGCGGATCAGCACATCCTCCAGGTCCTGCAGCGTATCCTCGTCAAGCTTCCGCTTGGTGAAGACGCCGGCGATGTTGCCGGACAACTCCCGGGAAGACCGGGCAAGCCCGTCTCGCATGCGCTGGAACCAGGAACGCCTCGGCGCCGGTTCGGGCGCCTTCTGCGGCTCGGCTTTCTGCTCGACCTTCTTGGTTACGGTGACTTTGCCGGGGGCGGGCTTTGGCTCCAGCGCTGGTTGCGGAACGGCTTCCGGCTCGGGCTTTACCTCCCCCTCGATGGGAGGGTGGGGCGCCGGCAGGACCTCCGGTTCGGGCGCGATCTCGGTCAAGATCGGTTTCGTCTCGACCGGCGCTGGCTGGCGGATCGGGGGCGGTATTTCGGCGGGCGGGACTTCGTGCACTGGCGCTGCTGAGGGAGCCTCGGTGGGCACTACCGGCACTTCGACGGGTGCAGGTTCCGGCTGGGAGGGGACGATTTCTGGCTGCTGCGGCTCGGCCCGGATCTCCTCCGGTTCCTCAGCAGGCGTTTCCGGCTCGGGTGGAATGGTCGGCGGCGGCTCAGGCTTCTGCTCTTCCGGCGCCGGTTGCGGTGCCGGAGGCAACTCTGGTTCGACTGGCGGTGGAGGTACGGCTTCGACTTCGGGCCGCGATTCTTCGCGTTTCAAAAACTCCGGGACGGCCTGCTCGGCGGCCGGTTTCAGCGCCTCCAGTTCGTCCCATTTGATCGGCGGCAGCGGCGCGGCCTCGTCGGGCCGCTCCTCGACGACTTCCTTCTTGCCGAACGAAAATATCTTCTTGAAAAACCCAGCCATGTCTTGCGCTCTCAGGCGGCGCGGGCGGCAAGCGGCGCGGCGATCAGTCGGATACCGTCATGGCCGGCGATATCAGCCTCGACAATGTCGCCCGGAGCGCCGGCAGAGACCGCGGCCAGCGTAAACCCTTCGGTGCGGCCAAGGCCGTCACGCTCGACCAGGATCGACTGATGCGTTCCAGCGAGCGAGGCAAGATGGCGGCGATAGGCGGCCTCGCCGGCGGCGCGCAGGCGTGCCGCGCGTTGCTTGACGACGTCGCGGCGGAGCTGCGGCATGCGCGCGGCGGGCGTGCCCTGGCGCGGCGAAAACGGGAAGACGTGGAGATGCGTCAGGCCGCATTCCTCGACGATCTCCAGCGAGTTTTCGAACATGGCGTCCGTCTCGGTCGGGAAGCCGGCGATGATGTCGGCGCCGAAAACAATGCCGGGGCGCAGTTTGCGCACATCCTCGCAAAAGCGGATCGACTGGTCGCGGCTGTGCCGGCGCTTCATCCGCTTCAGGATCATGTCGTCACCCGATTGCAGCGACAGATGCAGATGCGGCATCAGCCTCGGCTCGGTGGCGATGGCGTCCAGCAGATCGTCGTCGGCTTCGATCGAGTCGATCGAGGAAAGCCGCAGGCGTTTCACGTCTGGCACCTGCTTCAGGATGGTCTTGACCAATTTGCCGAGCTTCGGTGCGCCCGGCAGATCGGCGCCAAAACTGGTCATGTCGACGCCCGTCAGCACGATCTCGGCATAACCATTGCCGACGAGTCGCTTGATCTGCTCGACCACGGCGCCCATCGGCACCGAGCGCGAATTGCCGCGACCGTACGGAATGATGCAGAAGGTGCAGCGGTGGTCGCAGCCGTTCTGCACCTGGACAAAAGCGCGCGCCCGGCCCTCGATGGCGTCGACCATGTGGGCGGCCGTCTCGCGCACCGAAAAGATATCGTTGACGCGCGCCTTCTCAGTGTCGTTGATGCCGAAATCCGGCAGCGCGCGATAGGAATGCGCCTTCAGCTTTTCCTCATTGCCGAGGACGAGATCGACCTCGTCCATGGCGACGAAATCCTGCGGGCCGGTCTGCGCGGCGCAGCCGGTGACGATGATGCGGGCGGCCGGGTTCTCACGGCGGGCTTTTCTGATCGACTGCTTGGCCTGGCGTACAGCCTCGCCGGTGACGGCGCAGGTGTTGAAGATGATGGCACCGCCTTCGAGGCCGCCGAGGCCCGCACTTTCGGCTTCACGCCGCATCACCTCGGATTCATAGGTGTTCAGCCGGCAGCCGAAGGTGACGACCTCGATACCCTTGTTGCCAAGAGGAGCCATCAGGCGGCGCTTTCGGTGTCGCGCGCCCACGCCCCGGTCGACGGATCGAAGCTGCCGGAAAATTCCCATTCGGCGGCACCGGTGAGGATGACGTGGTCGTCGTCGCGCCACAAAACATGCAGCGAGCCGCCGCCGGGCGTCATCAGCGTGACGCCGCGGCCGGTACGCCGGGTGCGGGACGCGGCGACCACAGCGGCGCAAGCAGCCGTGCCGCAGGCCTTGGTCAGACCGGCGCCGCGCTCCCAGGTGCGGATGGCCATGGTCTCCGGCGAGGTCACCTGCGCGATGGTGATGTTGGCGCGCTCGGGGAAGATCGGATGGTTTTCGAGCAGCGGGCCGAAGCGCTCGAGCTCGTACGACCAGACGTCGCGGTCGACCCAGAAGATGGCGTGCGGATTGCCCATCGAGACGACCGACGGCGAATGCAGCACCGGAGCATCGATCGGGCCGATCTGCAGCTCGATCATGCGGGTGTCGCGGAATTCCTCGGCCAGCGGGATGTCCTGCCAGCCAAAGCGCGGCCTGCCCAGGTCGACCGAGATCATTCCGTCGGCATGTTCCTCGGCATTGAGGATGCCGGCGACTGTTTCAAAGGCAAATGTCTTCTGGCCGGTCTCGGCGGCGAGCGCCTGGACGACACAACGCATGCCGTTGCCGCAGGCTTGCGCCCTGGTTCCGTCGGAATTCAAGATGTCGATGAAAAAGGCGGTGCCCGGCGTCCTGGGGTCGTGGATCGCCATGATCTGGTCGAACCTGGTCGCCGCATCGGCATTAAGCGCGACGGCTGCCGCAGGCGCCACGCGATCGGCACGGCCACGCATATCGGCAACGATGATTTCGTTGCCGATGCCGTTCATCTTGGCGAAAGGGGCCGCGCTTGCCATCGATCGAAAGGTCTCTTGCCGGTTTGGCGCCTATATGGCGGATAGCGGCAGAAATTACCAGCGCGGCGTGATTTTCAAGTCACCGCGAAGACGCCAAGCACGATCAGCAGGAAGATGATCAGCACGATGCCGATGAGGATGCGCGCGCCGGTGGCGGCGGCTCCGGCCAGTGCCGGCATGCCGAGCAGGCTCGCCGCGGCCGCGATAATCAAAAGAATGATGATCCACCTGATCATGAGAGACACCTCGCAGCCGACAGGTTTGAACACCTACAAACGTCTATGTGATGCCTTAGGTTCCGCCGCGCTAGACCGCCGGCACGTCCCAGACTTCGCCCGGCCGCAAGGCGCGAAAACGTTGCCGCGGCAGGCCGGCAGCATCGAGCGCTTCGCCGAGCTTTCTGGGCGGCTCGTCGATCGGCTCGTTGGTGAGCCGGAACGTGCCCCAGTGACAGCCGGCTGCATAGGCGGCGTTGCACAAAAGCATGCCTTGCACCGCCTCCTCCGGATCCTGGTGATGTGGCGCCATGAACCAGCGCGGCTCGTAGGCGCCGATCGGCAGGATGGCGAGGCGGAAGCCGCCGTGCTTTTGCGCCATCAGCCGGTAATTGATGCCACTGTGGAAGCCGGTATCGCCGGCGAAATAGATCTTTGCGTCGGGTGTCTCGAGGACGAAACCCGCCCACAGCGCCATGCGCCGGTCGCGAGTACCGCGGGCCGACCAGTGGTGCACCGGCTCGACATGGACGGCGACGCCATCGCCGATATCGACCCGGTCGCCCCAGTCATGCGCGGAAAGCCTCATACGGGGCACGGCAGCGCCGATGATCGTGTCGTTGCCGAGCGGCGTCAGCAGCAGCGGGTCGTGTCTTGTCTTCAGGCGCTTCAGCGTGGCGAGGTCGAGATGGTCGTAATGGTTGTGGCTGACCAGCACGAGGTCGATCGGCGGCAAATGCGAAAACGCGATGCCCGGCGGATTGACGCGTTTCGGACCGGCGAAGGAAAGCGGCGAGACGCGTCGCGACCAGACTGGGTCGGTCAGGATGTTCAGGCCGGCTGTCTGGACGAGCAGCGAGGAATGACCGACCATGGTGAGGCGCAGCGCAGAACCATCGATGCGCTCGACCGGTCTTGCCGGTGGAAACGGGCTCGGATCCGCCGCCGGCCATTTCGAGCGCTCGCGGCTCAATTGCCATTTCAACAGATCGGCAAAGCGACCCGGCGGCCGTCCGTCGGGATTGAAGAACAAGGTGCCGTCGAAATGATCGCTGGGCGGCCCGCTGTAATAGCGGTTGGCGGCTCTCTTTCTCGCGGCCAAGAAATCGGCTCCCTGCAGTTTGCTGATCGCCAAGAGATAATGCCGGCGCCGGCCCGCACAAGCATTTGAGGTGAACGCCAGGGATTTGGCGCCAGCGCGCCGTATCGAATCAACCGGAGGTGTCGGCCAAACGGCCAAGGCGTAACGCAATTTCAGACAATGTGCATTTTGCGACAAATTTGCAACATTACCGGCGCAAACCGTATTTTAACCATATCGGGTTGAAATTTCGCCACCTTCTCCATCTTGGTGAGGGGGACATTGCGCGGACGGCACCCCCAGCCCGATCCGACGGAGGTTGAAGAATGAAATTTTCGAAAACCGGCCTGCTGGCCGTATCGCTGGCCGCGCTCGTTGCGAGCGGCTGTTCAACCTCACGGTTCACATCGATGGACGAGCAGCAGCCGGCGCCGCTGGAAGCTGCGCCCGCCGGCAAGGTGACCGCAAACCAGCTGCCGCCGCCGGCGACACCCGGCCCGGCCGATCCGTCGAAATTTCCTACCGCGCCGCAGAACACCCAGGTCGCCTCGCTGCCGCCGGACGGGACGGCGCCTGCCGGTGCGGCCGACCTTACCGCGTCCAGCGTCGCCGGCGTGTGGAAGGCAAGCGTGTCCGGCCAGAGCTGTCAGGTGGCGACGCCGCAGACCAAATTCGGTTCGGGCTACCGCGCCGGACCGCTGCATTGCCCGGCGCCGCTCGATGGCATCAAATCGTGGAACGTCGCCGGCAAACAGCTGACGCTCTTTGACGAGAATGGCGGCACGCTGGCACGGCTCTATTCTTCGGGCGGCGAGAAATTCGACGGCCAGACTTCCAACGGCCTGCCGATCTCGCTTACAAGGTAAGAGAACGGCCCCCATTGTTACGCAATTCCGGACGGAAAACCGTTACACACTTTTCCTGGAATTGCCTCTTTTGTTTTTTACGCAATTCCGGACAGAAAACCGCTGCACACTTTTCTTGGAATTGCTCCGGAACGACGTGACCAATGCATCTGCGTGACGGCCTCCAGACCCATGCGACCGTCAAGCAGCGCTATGACCATCTGGTCGAGACGGGCGCCATCGGGCGCGATCCGGCGCAGGAGCGGATCGCCGCTGCGCTCGACCGGCTGATCGAAGAGATATCGGCAAAGCGGCTGGCGCAGAAATCAAGCGCGCTGGGGTGGTTGTTCGCCCGCAAGCGCGAGGTGCACGAGGCGGTCAAGGGCCTTTATATCCATGGCGGCGTCGGCCGCGGCAAGACCATGCTGATGGACATGTTTTTCGAGCTGCTGCCGGTGCGGCGCAAGCGCCGGGTGCATTTCAACGACTTCATGGCCGACGTGCAGGACCGCATCCAGAAGCACCGACAGGCTCGCAAGAACGGCACGGCCAAGGAGGACGATCCGATCCCGCCGGTGGCGCGCGCGCTGGCCGAGGAAGCCTGGGTGCTATGCTTCGACGAGTTCTCCGTCACCGACATCGCCGATGCGATGATCCTGTCAAGGTTGTTTTCGGCGTTGTTTGCCAATGGCGTGGTGCTGGTTGCCACTTCCAATGTTGCGCCGCAGGATCTCTACCGCGACGGCCTGAACCGTCAGTTGTTTTTGCCGTTTGTCGCTATCCTGGAGCGCCACGCGCAGGTGCTGGCGCTTGACGCCGACAAGGATTACCGCCTCGACAAGCTCAGCCGCATGCCGGTCTACGTCACCCCGGCCGATGCCGCCGCCGACCATGCGCTCGACGACGCGTGGGCGGTGATGACACATGGCAGGCCGACGGCCGAGACGATGCTGACGGTGAAGGGCCGGCACGTCATGGTGCCGCGGGCTGCAGGGGAGGCTGCGCGGTTTTCCTTCGCCGATCTCTGCGAGAGGCCGCTCGGCGCCCGCGACTATCTTGCCATTGCCGCCCGCTTCTCGACCATCTTCATCGACCATGTGCCGGTGCTCGGCGAAGGCAAGCGCAACGAAGCCAAGCGCTTCATCCTGCTGGTCGATACGCTCTACGATCATCATGTACGGCTGGTGATGAGCGCCGCGGCACCGCCGGCGCAGCTCTATACGGCCAAGCGCGGCAACGAAGTCTTCGAGTTCGAGCGCACCGCATCGCGGCTGATCGAGATGCAGAGCCACGACTGGCTGGAGGACTGGGCGAAGAGGCAGAGAGCGCAGGGATCATCGACGGAGGCACGGCAGGCACAGGCGTGAGGGATAGTACCGAAGGGGGCGCTGCCGCCAGCGCCTATAATCGATAAACATACATGACGAACCCCTCCGCCGGCCCATGCGGCTCTTTTCGCGACTCGTAAAGTGCGCGAGCAGCAACATTGTCCGGCTCGGTGCCGACCCACGCCTCCTCACAATGCTCGCGACCGAGTGCGAACATGGCGCCGAGCATCCTCGTCGCAATGCCCTGGCGTTGAAAGGCCGGCGCCACGCCGACCTCGTCTACGTAGAGTTCGCTCACCTTGTCCGGGTGGCGGTGGATGACGGCTGCGCATTGGCCAACGACGATGCCGTCGGCGAGGGCCACGACCATGAAATGACCGGGCTCCGCGAGATAGGCGGAGAGCCGATCCGGCCTGACCGGCTCGTCGAAGACTTCGTCGGCAACCCGCATCACAAGGGCGTCATCGTCAGGAAACAGCCTTCTGATTTCCAGTGCCATTGTGTAGAATTCCTCTAGTCGGCTTCAGAATTTTGACGTTTACGTAACTCCCATTGTTTCTAACCGATTGAAATTACTCACTCCAAAATAATCGTTTGAATTTTTGTGCGGCCGGGGCTATTGCGTGCGGCGAATTTCGCGGTTCCGCAGCATTCCGGCCTCTTCCTCCGACGCCGTCATCAAATCGTCAAGGATTTGGGCGCCGTCATAGTCAAAGGGAAAACATCCTGACATGGCACGCAACAAGATAGCGCTCATCGGCTCGGGCATGATCGGCGGCACCCTCGCCCACATGGTCGGCCTCAAGGATCTCGGCGACGTCGTGCTGTTCGATATCGCCGAAGGCATCCCGCAAGGCAAGGGACTGGACATCGCGCAGTCGTCGCCGGTCGATGGGTTCGACTCGAGGCTGACCGGCGTCAACGACTATGCCGGCATCGAGGGCGCCGATGTCTGCATCGTCACCGCCGGCGTGCCGCGTAAGCCCGGCATGAGCCGCGACGATCTTCTAGGCATCAATCTGAAGGTGATGGAGCAGGTCGGCGCCGGCCTCAAGAAATACGCGCCGAAAGCCTTCGTCATCTGCATCACCAATCCGCTCGACGCCATGGTCTGGGCGCTGCAGAAGTTTTCCGGCCTGCCCAAGAGCCATGTCGTCGGCATGGCCGGCGTGCTCGACAGTTCGCGCTTTCGTTATTTCCTGGCCGAGGAATTCAAGGTCTCGGTCGAGGACGTCACCGCCTTCGTGCTCGGCGGCCATGGCGATTCCATGGTGCCGATGATCCGCTATTCGACGGTTGCCGGCATCCCGCTGCCCGACCTCATCAAGATGGGCTGGACCTCGAAAGAGCGGCTCGATCAGATCGTGCAGCGCACCCGCGACGGCGGCGCCGAGATCGTCGGCCTGCTCAAGACCGGCTCTGCCTTTTATGCGCCGGCCGCCTCGGCCATCGCCATGGCCGAAGCCTATCTCAAGGACAAGAAGCGGGTGCTGCCCTGTGCGGCGTACCTCTCCGGCCAATATGGCGTCAAGAACACCTATGTCGGCGTTCCCGTGGTAATCGGGGCCGGCGGCGTCGAGCGGATCATCGAGATCGAGCTCGCGAAGAGCGAGCAGAAGATGTTCGACAATTCGGTCGCGGCGGTGCAGGGCCTGTGCGACGCCTGCGTCAAGATCGCTCCGCATCTCGCGGCCAAGTAAGCCGGTAACCAAGCCCGCCAAGCAAGCTGGAGACATAGCGCATGAACATCCATGAGTATCAGGGCAAGGCGCTGCTGAAAGGCTTTGGCGCACCCGTGGCCGAGGGCGTGCCGGTGTTCAAGGCGAGCGAGGCGGAAGCTGCCGCCAAGGCGCTGCCAGGCCCGCTCTATGTGGTCAAGAGCCAGATCCATGCCGGCGGCCGCGGCAAGGGCAAGTTCAACGAGCTCGGCCCCAATGCCAAGGGCGGTGTCAGGCTGGCAAAGTCGGTGGCCGAGGTCGTCGCCAACGCCGAGGAGATGCTCGGCCATACGCTGGTCACCAAGCAGACCGGCCCGGCCGGCAAGCAGGTCAACCGGCTCTACGTCGAGGACGGCGCCGACATCGACCGCGAGCTCTATCTGTCGATCCTGGTCGACCGCTCGGTCGGCCGCGTCGCCTTCGTCGTCTCGACCGAGGGCGGCATGGACATCGAGGCGGTCGCCCACGACACGCCGGAAAAGATCATTACCGTCGCCATCGACCCGGAAAAGGGCGTGACGGCCGACGATGTGAAGAAACTCAACGCCGCACTGAGACTCGACGGCGACGCCGCCAGGGATGGCGCGACCCTGTTTCCGATCCTCTACAAGGCGTTTGTCGAGAAGGACATGAGCCTGCTCGAGGTCAACCCTTTGATCGTCATGAAGAACGGCCGGCTGCGCGTTCTCGACGCCAAAGTGTCGTTCGACAACAATGCGCTCTTTCGTCACCCGGACGTGCTTGAATTGCGCGACACCACCGAAGAGGACGAGAAGGAGATCGAGGCGTCGAAATACGACCTCGCCTATGTCGCGCTCGACGGCAATATCGGCTGCATGGTCAACGGCGCCGGCCTCGCCATGGCAACGATGGACATCATCAAGCTTTATGGCGCCGAACCCGCCAACTTCCTCGATGTCGGCGGCGGCGCGTCGAAAGAAAAGGTGACGGCGGCGTTCAAGATCATCACCAAGGATCCGGCGGTCAAAGGCATTCTGATCAACATCTTCGGCGGCATCATGAAGTGCGACATCATCGCCGAGGGCGTCATCGCCGCGGTCAAGGAAGTCGGCCTGCAAGTGCCGCTGGTGGTGCGGCTGGAAGGCACCAATGCCGAGCTCGGCAAGAAGATCATCAACGACAGCGGGCTAAATGTTGTGTCGGCCGACGATCTTGATGACGCGGCCAAGAAGATTGTCGCGGCCGTGAAGGGGTAAAGGGCAGTCGATGATTTCGACCCGACTTCTGTGCGCAATTGGGTTCGGCTGTCTGGCCGTTCCATCGCAATCAGAAGAGATTTCGGATGCAGTCGTGCTCTATGAGAATATTTGCATAGCGTCTGACGGTGATTTGATGAGAAGCGAGCAATTGGCTCTAGAGAATGGGTTTTCAATCCGTTCGAACGATTTCGGCATAAAAACCTATGTTCGCGACCGATCCGGAAACCTCTCTAGGCCTTTTGTGACCCTGAGGTCTGCGAGAACAGATGGAAGTGGTCCTGCGATAGATGTTTGCGAGGTTTTTGGAACTACGACTCGGATATCAGAGTTCGATAACTATGTCCGATCGCAAGGTTTGGTCGAAATACCAAAAGAACAAATTATTGACGATCTGCCGGACCAAACCTTGATGCGGTTTTTCGTAAGCAAAGAATGTGAGACTTCGGTTCAAAACGACGGAAAGTGCCGTTTTGTCGGAACGATAAGCGACCAGCCGCTGGATGGTAAGCTGACAGGAGTTTTTCGTTTCGGGTCTAATTCTCCGCATCATGGGGTCAGTCCGGAATGACCCGCGAGCAAATTTCGAGCGAGGATGACGGCCCTCAGCGTGAAGGAATGAGCCTGTGCCTCCGCACAAGATAAACCTCGTCGAGGCGGCGGATCAGAAGATCAAGAAGGTCTTCGATCCGCATATCGCCGGCGACGTGAACGACAGCCAGGTCAAGATCGCCAAGTTCGGCGAGGTCTTCGATTGGCACGCGCATGACAATGAGGACGAGGCCTTCCTGGTGCTGCGCGGCCGCATCGCCATCGATTTCCGCGACGGCACGGTGGAACTCGGCAGCGGCGACTTCATCGTCGTGCCGCGGGCGGTCGAGCACCGGCCGCGCTCACTGAGCGAGGAACCTGTCGTGCTGATGTTCGAGCCGGCGACGACGCTCAACACCGGCAACGCTAAGAGCGACCTCACCGTCGCCGATCTCAAGCGGCTCTGACCATGAACGCTGCGCCCTTCTCCTCACTCTCGGCCGATCACCAGCGCCTGCGGGCGCTGGTCGGAGCGTGGCGCGGCGAGGAAGAGGTGTCGGCCACGAAATGGGCCGATGGCGGAACAGCGAGTTCGGAAATACTGGCAGAGGCACAGTTCGGCGGCCTGTTCGTAGTACAGCGCTATCGCCAGCGCCGCGACGGCACGGTTTCGTTCGGCGCGTACAGCGTGTTCGGCTTCGACCAGCAAAACAAAATCGTCACCATGCACCAGTTCGATTCGATGGGTTTCGTGCCGATGTCGCCGGCCAAAGGCAGCTGGAACGGCACGGAGCTGGTTCTGGAGCGGTCGTCGCAGCGCGGCTCCGCGCGTGTGACTTATATTTTCGACAATGCCGATGCCTTCCGCATGCGACTGCATTTCAAACCTGCCGGCGGCGATGGCTGGCAAGACATGGTGAGCGGCGTCTACCGGCGCGTCTCGCCTTCCTCGATCAACGGTTTTTAGAAAAGGGCTCCGATGTCCATTCTCGTCGACAAGAACACCAAGGTGCTGGTGCAGGGCCTGACCGGCAAGACCGGCACGTTTCACACTGAACAGGCGCTCGCCTATCACGGCACAAAGATGGTCGGCGGCATCCACCCCAAGAAGGGCGGCGAAACCTGGACCGGCGCCAAGGGCGAGGCGCTTCCGATCTTCGCCACCGTAGCCGAAGGCAAGGCCAGGACCGGCGCCAACGCTTCGGTCGTCTACGTGCCGCCGGCGGGTGCTGCCGAAGCGATCCTGGAAGCGATCGAGGCCGAGATCCCGCTGATCGTCTGCATCACCGAGGGCATACCGGTGATGGACATGATCAAGGTCAAGGCGAGGCTCGACCGTTCGACGTCGCGGCTGATCGGGCCGAACTGCCCCGGCGTGCTGACCCCCGACGAATGCAAGATAGGCATCATGCCCGGCAACATCTTCCGCAAGGGCTCGGTCGGCGTTGTTTCCCGCTCGGGAACGCTTACCTATGAGGCGGTGTTCCAGACCACCAATGTCGGCCTCGGCCAGACCACCGCCGTCGGCATCGGCGGCGACCCGGTCAAAGGCACGGAGTTCATCGACGTGCTGGAGATGTTCCTCGCCGACGACGAGACCAAGTCGATCATCATGATCGGTGAAATCGGCGGTTCGGCCGAGGAAGACGCCGCGCAATTCCTCAAGGACGAGGCAAAGCGCGGCCGCAGCAAGCCGATGGCCGGCTTCATCGCCGGGCGCACCGCGCCGGCGGGCCGCACCATGGGCCATGCGGGCGCGGTCATCTCCGGCGGCAAGGGCGGCGCGGAAGACAAGATCGCGGCGATGGAATCGGCCGGCATCAAGGTTTCGCCGTCGCCGGCCCGGCTCGGCACGACGCTGGTCGAGGCGATCAAGGGTTAGGGGAGTAAGGGAGTACGGGAATAGGGGAGTAGGGAACAAGACGAGGGCATTTGCCCTACTCACTTACTCCCCTATTCCCTTACTCCCCTCCAACAAAGGAGACGAAGCAAAGGCTTCGACAGTGACATGGCAAGACAAGATCAGGCCAACGACCAATTTTCGCTTACCTCTTTCCTCTATGGCGGCAATGCCGATTATATCGACGCGCTCTATGCCGCCTATGAGGACGATCCCGCTTCGGTCGATCCCGAATGGCAGGACTTCTTCGCGGCGCTGAAGGATGACGCCGGCGACGTGCGCAGGAACGCCAAGGGCGCCTCTTGGGCCAAGCCCTCCTGGCCGATGCAGGCCAATGGCGAGCTGGTCTCGGCGCTGGACGGCAATTGGGGCCTGGTCGAAAAGCACATCGAAAAGAAGGTCAAGGACAGGGCGGCCGGCAACGGCGCAGCGCTTTCCGACGCCGACGTGCATCAGGCGACGCGCGATTCCGTTCGCGCCATCATGATGATCCGCGCCTTCCGCATGCGCGGCCACCTGCACGCCAATCTCGATCCGCTGGGCATTGCCAAGCCGCTGGAGGATTACAACGAGCTGTCGCCGGAGAATTACGGCTTCACCGAAGCCGACTACGACCGGCCGATCTTCCTCGACAATGTGCTCGGGCTGGAATTCGGCACCATCCGGCAGATGCTCGATATCCTGACCCGGACCTATTGCTCGACGCTCGGCGTCGAATTCATGCATATTTCCGATCCCGAGGAGAAGGCCTGGATCCAGGCGCGCATCGAGGGCACCGACAAGGAGATCTCCTTCACCGCAGCCGGCAAGAAGGCGATCCTGCAGAAGCTGGTCGAGGCGGAAGGCTTCGAGCAGTTCATCGACGTCAAGTACAAGGGCACCAAGCGCTTCGGCCTCGATGGCGGCGAGTCGCTGATCCCGGCGCTGGAGCAGATCATCAAGCGCGGCGGCCAGCTCGGCATGAAGGAGATCGTGCTCGGAATGGCGCATCGCGGCCGGCTGAACGTGCTGTCGCAGGTGATGGCCAAGCCGCACCGCGCCATTTTCCATGAGTTCAAGGGCGGCTCCGCCGCGCCCGACGAGGTCGAGGGCTCGGGCGACGTGAAGTACCATCTCGGTGCCTCGTCGGATCGCGAGTTCGACGGCAACAAGGTGCATCTGTCGCTGACCGCCAATCCCTCGCATCTGGAAATCGTCGACCCGGTGGTGATGGGCAAGGCGCGCGCCAAACAGGATTATCTGTTCGGCCGCAGCCGCGAGGAGATCGTGCCGCTGGAAGAGCGTGCTAAGGTGCTGCCCTTGCTGCTGCATGGCGACGCCGCCTTTGCCGGCCAGGGCGTGATTGCCGAAATCCTCGGCCTGTCGGGCCTGCGCGGCCACCGCGTCGCCGGCACGCTGCATTTCATCATCAACAACCAGATCGGCTTCACCACCAACCCGCGCTTCTCGCGCTCGTCGCCCTATCCGTCCGACGTGGCCAAGATGATCGAGGCGCCGATCTTCCACGTCAATGGCGACGATCCGGAAGCCGTGGTCCATGCGACCAAGGTGGCGATCGAATTCCGCATGAAGTTCCACAAGCCTGTCGTGGTGGACATGTTCTGCTACCGCCGCTTCGGCCACAATGAGGGCGACGAGCCCGCCTTCACCCAACCGATCATGTATCGCAAGATCCGCAACCAGAAGACGACGGTGCAGATCTATGCCGACCGGCTGATTTCCGAAGGCCACATCACCCAGGCCGAGTTCGAAAAGATGAAGGCCGATTGGCGGGCGCATCTCGAGCAGGAATTCGAGGTGGGCCAGCATTACAAGCCGAACAAGGCGGACTGGCTGGACGGCGCGTGGTCCGGCCTGCGCTCGGCCGACAACCAGGACGAACAGCGGCGCGGCAAGACCGCCGTGCCGGTCAAGATGCTGAAGGAGATCGGCAAGAAACTGACCGAGGTGCCGAAGGATTTCGAGGCGCACAGGACGATCATCCGCTTCCTCGACAACCGCCGCCAGGCGATCGAGTCCGGCGAAGGCATCGACTGGTCGACGGCCGAGGCGCTGGCCTTCGGCGCCATCCTGCTCGACGGCAATCCGATCCGGCTGTCCGGACAGGATTCGGAGCGCGGCACCTTCTCGCAGCGCCATTCCGTGCTCTACGACCAGCGCGACGAGACACGCTACATTCCGCTCAACAATCTGTCGGCGGCGCAGGCCGGCTTCGAGGTCATCAACTCGATGCTGTCGGAAGAGGCCGTGCTCGGCTTCGAATATGGCTACTCGCTGGCCGAGCCGAAGGCGCTGACGCTGTGGGAAGCGCAGTTCGGCGACTTCGCCAACGGCGCCCAGGTGGTGTTCGACCAGTTCATCTCGTCGGGCGAGCGCAAATGGCTCAGAATGTCGGGCCTCGTCTGCCTGCTGCCGCATGGCTATGAAGGCCAGGGGCCGGAGCATTCGTCGGCCCGGCTCGAGCGCTTCCTGCAGCTTTGTGCCGAAGACAACATGCAGGTCGCCAACGTCACGACGCCGGCCAATTACTTCCACATCTTGCGCCGGCAATTGAAGCGGGACTTCCGTAAGCCGCTGATCCTGATGACGCCGAAGTCGCTGCTGCGCCACAAGCGGGCGGTATCGACGCTGCCGGAAATGTCGGGCGAAAGCGCCTTTCACCGGCTGTTGTGGGACGACGCGCAGCTGCTGTCAGGCCAGGCCATCAAGCTCACCAAGGATTCGAAAATCCGCCGTGTCGTGCTCTGTTCGGGCAAGGTCTATTACGACCTCTACGAAGAGCGCGAGAAGCGCGGCATCAACGACATCTATTTGCTGCGCGTCGAGCAGCTCTATCCGTTCCCGGCCAAGGCGCTGATCACCGAACTGTCGCGCTTTCGCAATGCCGAGATGGTGTGGTGCCAGGAGGAGCCCAAGAACATGGGCGCATGGTCGTTCATCGACCCGTATCTCGAATGGGTGCTGGCGCATATCGACGCCAAGCATCAGCGGGTGCGCTATACCGGCCGGCCAGCCGCCGCCTCGCCGGCGACCGGATTGATGTCGAAGCATCTCGCCCAGCTTGCCGCCTTGCTCGACGACGCGCTTGGTGAATAGAACAGAACCGAAAGAAACGGACAGGCACAATGGCAACCGAAATCCGCGTCCCGACACTTGGTGAATCCGTCACCGAGGCGACCATCGGCAAATGGTTCAAGAAGGTCGGCGACGCGATCGCCGCCGATGAGCCGCTGGTCGAACTCGAAACCGACAAGGTGACGGTGGAAGTGCCGGCCGCCGCCGCGGGCACGCTCGCCGAGATCGCCGTCAAGGAAGGCGAGACGGTCGGCGTCGGCGCACTGCTCGGCACGATTTCGGCGGGCGCCGGCGCGGCAGCCAATGCCGCCGCCGCTCCGGCGGACAAACAGGATGCGGTATCGCAGGCCTCGGCTCCCACCGCAGCCTCGAGCGTCAAGCAGGCCGCTGCCGAGACGGCCAAGATCGCCGGCGACGCCGGCGCGATCGAGACGCGCACAATGCCGCCGGCGCCGTCGGCGGCAAAGCTGCTGGCCGAGCACAATCTCGCGGTCGACCAGGTGTCGGGCTCGGGCAAGCGCGGCCAGGTGCTGAAAGGCGACGTGCTCGACCTTATCGCCAGGGGCGCGCCGTCGCAGCCGGCCGAAATGCCGAAGGCAGCGCCTGTACCGGCACCCGTTGCCGCGCGCGCGCCGTCCCCGGCCGACGATGCGTCGCGCGAGGAGCGCGTGCGCATGACCAAGCTGCGCCAGACGATCGCGCGCCGCCTCAAGGAAGCGCAATCGACCGCCGCCATGCTGACCACATTCAACGAGGTCGACATGAGCGCGGTGATGGCGCTGAGGGGCAAATACAAGGACGTGTTCGAGAAGAAGCACGGCGTGAAGCTCGGCTTCATGGGCTTCTTCACCAAGGCCGTCACCCATGCGCTGAAGGAGATCCCGTCGGTCAATGCCGAGATCGACGGCACCGATATCATCTTCAAGAACTACGCTCATATCGGCGTTGCCGTCGGTACAGAGAAAGGCCTTGTCGTGCCGGTTGTGCGCAATGCCGACCAGATGTCGATCGCCGAAATCGAGAAGGACATCGGCAGGCTGGGGCTTGCGGCGCGCGACGGCAAGCTGTCGGTCGCCGATATGCAAGGCGGCACGTTCACGATTTCCAACGGTGGCGTTTACGGGTCGCTGATGTCGACGCCGATCCTCAATGCGCCGCAGTCGGGCATTTTGGGCATGCACAAGATCCAGGAGCGGCCGGTGGTGGTCGGCGGCCAGATCGTCATCCGGCCGATGATGTATCTGGCGCTGTCCTACGACCACCGCATCGTCGACGGCAAGGAAGCGGTGACCTTCCTGGTGCGGGTCAAGGAAAGCCTGGAGGATCCTGAGCGGCTGGTGCTCGACCTCTAGGGGCGGCCGACGTGAGCCGGAGCATGGATCTGCGCCGCCGGATGAGTTCGTCTCGTTTCCGGTCCGGTTTGTTTGTCACAATCTGCGCACTCGGCGTGCAGACGGTCTCCGCGGCCCTCGCCGCCTGCCCGCTCGAGCTCGCCGTCCATGGCGATCCTGAGAACGCCGCCGAGATCGATTTCAGGCCGACCGGCGAGTTGGCCGCCGTCACCAACAGCTTCAAGATGGTGCTCGACAACGGCGTCGTGCTCGACGGCATCGTCATGTGGACCGAGAGCGCGGCGCGGCCGCATGGCACGCTGATGTACAAATGCCCGGCCGGCGACGTCACCGGCGACGAGCTCGCCGCCTGCACCGTGTGGGAGGGCGTCATCTACACTGCCGACGACCAGGGCAATATCGCGTTGCTGCCGGGCGAAGGAAAGGATGCGCCGAAGAAGCTGATCCTGCCCGATCTGGGAGCGTCGTTGCAGATGTCGGCGGCCTACGGCGCCAACGGCTTTTCCAAGGTGCCCTGGGACGTCTTTGCCCTGAAAGGATGTCAGGAATGAGCGCGAGCGGAAAGATCCTGCTGGTGACCGGCGGCAGCCGCGGCATCGGCGCCGCTACATGCAGGCTTGCCGCCAGGGCCGGCTATCGCATTGCGGTCAATTACATGTCGAATGCAAAAGCCGCCGAAACGGTGGTCGCCGACATCGAGGCTGCTGGCGGAGAAGCCTTTGCGGTCAAGGGCGATGTCGGCAGCGAGACGGACGTGTTGGCCATGTTCGAGGCTGTCGATGCCCGTTTCGGTCGGCTCGACGCGCTCGTCAACAATGCCGGCGTGGTCGACCAGAGCGCGCGCGTCGACGAGCTGAGCGCTGCGAGGCTGGAGCGCATGATACGCATCAATGTGATCGCGCCGATGCTTTGCGCCCGCGAGGCGGTGAAGCGGATGTCGACCAGGCATGGCGGCAAGGGTGGTGCCATCGCCAATGTTTCTTCGATCGCGGCAAGGCTTGGCGGGCCGGGTCAATATGTCGACTACGCCGCCTCCAAGGGCGCGGTTGATTCCTTCACCGTCGGGCTTGCCCGCGAAGTGGCCGGCGAAGGCATTCGTGTCAACGCGGTCAGCCCGGGCATCATCGACACCGAAATTCATGCCTCCGGCGGTCAGCCGGATCGGGCCGAGAGAATGCGCAAGGTGGTGCCCATGCAGCGCGTCGGCACCGCCGAGGAAGTCGCAGCCGCAATTCTCTGGCTGCTGTCGGACGAGGCGTCCTACACAACCGGCGCCAATCTGGAAATCGGCGGCGGCCGCTAAAGCAAAAGGGACAGTATCATGGCCTATGACGTCGTTATCATCGGATC
Source organism: Mesorhizobium sp. M0207 (assembly GCF_040321995.1). Taxonomy (NCBI): domain Bacteria; kingdom Pseudomonadati; phylum Pseudomonadota; class Alphaproteobacteria; order Hyphomicrobiales; family Phyllobacteriaceae; genus Mesorhizobium; species Mesorhizobium sp. M0207. Next base: position 8,798 of record NZ_JAMYSQ010000032.1, on the reverse strand, counting down.
GGGACCAGGCGGCTATGTCTGTGCTATCAAGGCGGCGCAGCTCGGTCTGAAGACGGCGGTGGTCGAAAAGAACCCGACCTTCGGCGGTACCTGCCTCAACATCGGCTGCATCCCGTCAAAGGCGCTGCTGCATGCGTCCGAGATGTTTGCCGAGGCCGGCCATTCCTTCGAGGCGCTCGGCGTCGAGATCGGCGCGCCCAAGCTCAACCTTGGGAAGATGATGGCACACAAGGATGCGACGGTGACGGCCAACGTCAATGGCGTCGCCTTCCTGTTCAAGAAGAACAAGATCGACAGTTTTCGTGCCACCGGCAAGGTGGTTGCGGCCGGCAAGGTGTCGGTGACCTCCGATGACGGCAAGGTCGAGGAGATCGAGACCAAGAACATCGTCATCGCCACCGGCTCCGACGTCGCCGGCATTCCCGGCGTCAAGGTCGATTTCGATGAGAAGGTGATCGTCTCGTCGACCGGCGCGCTGTCGCTGGACAAGGTGCCGGGCCATCTGGTGGTGGTCGGCGGTGGTGTCATCGGTCTGGAGCTCGGCTCGGTATGGGCGCGGCTCGGCGCCAAGGTCACCGTGGTCGAGTTCCTCGACACCATCCTGGGCGGCATGGATGGCGAGGTCTCCAAGCAGTTCCAGCGCCTGCTGTCGAAGCAGGGCTTTGAATTCAGGCTGGGCGCCAAGGTGACCGGCGTCGCCAAGGCCAAGAAGGGGGCGACGGTTACCTTCGAGCCGGTCAAGGGCGGAGCAGCCGAGACGATCGAGGCGGACGCGGTGCTGATTGCGACGGGACGACGGGCCTATTCGGACGCTCTCGGGCTGAAGGAGGCCGGCGTCGACGTCGACGAGCGCGGCCGGGTCAAGACCGACGGCCATCTCAGGACCAACGTGCCCGGCATCTACGCCATCGGCGATGTCATCGCCGGGCCGATGCTTGCCCACAAGGCCGAAGACGAGGGCGTGGCGGTGGCCGAGACCATCGCCGGCCAGGCCGGTCATGTGAACTATGACGTGATTCCGAGCGTCGTCTACACCACGCCGGAAATCGCCACGATCGGCAAGACCGAAGAAGAATTGAAGAAAGCCGGCATCGACTACAAGGCCGGAAAATTCCCGTTCAGCGCCAATGGCCGCGCGCGCGCCATGCTGCACACCGACGGCTTTGTGAAAATCCTGGCCGACAAGGCCAGCGACCGTGTACTCGGCGTCCACATCGTCGGCTTCGGCGCCGGCGAGATGATCCACGAGGCGGCCGTGCTGATGGAATTTGGCGGCTCGTCGGAAGACCTAGCCCGCACCTGTCACGCCCATCCGACAATGTCGGAAGCGGTAAAGGAGGCGGCATTGGCGACGTTCTTCAAGCCGATCCATATCTGAGCGGTTGAATCGCAGGCGACGGTGGCGATTGGCGAAATAGCCAATCTCCCCCAAGTGGCCCCAAGTGGGGAGATGTCCGGCAGGACAGAGAGGGGCGCGAAGGATCACCACAGACGGCTTCCATTCTCAACCGCAGATGGATTCCAGGGTCTCCGCGATGTCGCTTCGCTCCTGCTCCGCGCTGGATGACGAAGATGAAGTTGGCCCATGGCTAATCGCAGCTCAGAGCATCGACGGCTGCTCCCCAAAAAAACGGCCCGCCTTTCAGCGGACCGTTCATATATTAAATCAGCAGTCTGATTACTGAGCCGGTGCCGGTGCCGGCGCTGGTGCTGGTGCCGGGGCTGGCGCAGGGGCCGGAGCCGGTGTTGCCGGGGCCGGAGCCGGAGCCGGAGCGGGTGTTGCCGGAGCTGGCGCAGGAGCCGGTTCGGCTGGTTTCATCGGCTCGGCGGGCGCTGGGGCCGGAGCTGGTGTGCTGGCTGCGGGCGGTTCGGCAGGCGCAGGTGCCTCGCTACGTCTTCCAAAAACATAATAGGCGACAATTGCCAGGATAACGACGACCAGGGCAATCAGCCAGCCGCTGCCGCCGCCGCTTGGCCGTGCGGAGCCCGGCGAGGTGAATGGGTCGTTCGGATTGGGTGTGTTCGCCATAAAAGTGTCCTCCGTGGATGAAAAACATCAAGTAATAGCCATCAACGTACAATCGTTGAATCGGTTTCACATTAGGCGTTGAAAACGCCGAAAACAGGGCAATTCTGATCCGGAATCGCTCGCAGGCATGCATTTCCACCGCAAAATGGGTTCGATCGAGCCAAACCGAACCTTTTTCGGTTTCTTGGCACGAAGCGCGGCTGATCCGCCGGCGCGCCACGCGTAAGGGCTGATCCCGCCTCGGCAATGATTCGGTGTGCAACTCCGCCGTGTCGTTCAGTTGACGGCGGTCACCGTATAGCCGGTCTTGCGGAAACCCTCGACCAAGCCTTGCGCTCCGGGAAGGTGCATGGCGCCGACCGCCATGAAGACATTGCCGTGGGCGAGGATCGGCGCTGCACGATCGACCATCACCTTGTTGCGGCTGGTGATCATGGTCTGCTCGAATTCGGCGTAACCCGATTGGTCGTCGACCTGTTCGGGGACGACAGCCCGAAACAGCGGTACATACATGCCAGTGTCGCCACGCCGGTAAAGCACGATCATGGTTTCGTTGACGTCGTTCACCTTGTCGCCAAGCTTCAGCGTATCGACCAGCCCCTTCAGGTGAAAGGCGATCGGCAGCGAAGCCATGGCGCGCAGCTGGTCGGCGATTGTCTCCAGCCCCTCGACCGATTTGCCCGAAGCCTCGGCGTCCTTGGCAAGCTTGACGTCGAGCACCGGCGCACCGCCAGCCTGGCGGGCTACTTCGCATGCAGGTAGCGCCACCATCGCCGACAGCAACCAGGGTTTCATCTTGGCGACGGTCGCTGGCGGGATGCCACGCGCATCGAGCGCCTTGTTGACCACCGCCGCATCCTCCGGCGACAGCAGCGACGAAAGCGTCGTCTTGTCGGTGAACATCATCAGATCCGGCTCTTTCAGCATTGCTGCCATCATCTTCTGCTTGTCGAGCACTTCGGTGGTCTCGATGATGACGGTGCCAGCCGCATCGAATGCCTTCTGCGCGGCGGGTGGCAGCGTGGTGACGCGCGGGTCGGTAACGTGCATGGTGCCGAACAGGAAGGACGGTTTTTCGCCCGATTTTTCGAGCTTCCACAGCAGGCCCTTGCCGTTCGGCGTCGCTGCCGCCTCCGCCTCGATCTTGCGGTAGGCAGCCGGGTCGTCCTTTTGCAGCGCGCTCAGCATATCGCTACCGGTGCAGGCCGAAGTCTCGGCGCGTGCCTTGCCCGCCGCGAGCAGCGCGACGATGAGGAAAGAGAGGAAAAACAGGGCGTTCAGCGCGACGAGCAGCTTCAGCGACACATGGGTCGCGCGGTCGGCGATGGCGATGAGGCGTTTCATGCTGCGGTTCTAGGCGCAAAAAGCGGCAAAACGGTTAACCGGCGCATCAAAATTGTTGCGAGATGGCCACCGACACATGCATCGATCACGCACGAGGATGAGCTGCTTCGTAAATCTCGAGCAGCCTGGCGGTGTCGACGCCGGTGTATATCTGGGTTGTCGACAGGCTGGCGTGGCCGAGCAACTCCTGGATGGTGCGCAGGTCGCCGCCGCGCCCTAGCAGATGCGTGGCGAAGGAATGGCGCAGCGCATGCGGCGTCGCCGTGTCGGGCAGGTTGAGCGCCGAGCGCAGCTTGGCCATGTCGCGCTGGACGATTGCCGGGTTGAGTGGGCCGCCGCGGGCACCGCGAAACAGCAGGCCCTTGGGATCGAGATGCCAGGGACACAAGCGGCGGTATTCGGCAATCGCCCGCAGCGCCACCGGCAGCACCGGCACCAGCCGGGTCTTGCCACCCTTGCCGGTGACGCGCAGCACGGTATCACCAGGTGAGGAAAGATCGGCGCCCGACAGGCCGAGCGCCTCGGAAATCCGCAAACCGGACCCATAGAGCAGGGTCAGCACGGCGGCGTTGCGCGCGGCAATCCACGGCTCCTCCGCCAGTTGGCCTTCCACCGAGACGACGTGTTTTGCATCGCTTGCGGTCAGCGGCTTGGGCAGCGATTTCGGCTGCCGCGGCGCGCGCAAGGCTGTCGCACCTGCCGCATTGGCGAGGCCGCGCCTTTCCAGGAAACGCAACAGCGAGCGGATGCCGGCCAGCCCGCGCCCGAGCGTACGGGCGCCGGCGCCCTCGGCACGGCGGGCAGCGAGAAAGCCGCGCAAATCGGCGGGGCGCAGATCGGCGATGTCGGAAATGCCGGGCGAGCCGCCGCAATGGCCGGTCAGGAAATGCAGGAACTGGCGTGTGTCGCGCTCATAAGCCTCGACGGTTTCGGGCGACAGCCGGCGTTCGCGCGCCAGCATCTTCAGCCAGGCCTCGCGCGCCGCCTGCAGGTCGGGTTTTGCCGATATGAGGAATTCCTGCATTGCACTCTTCCAGTTCCCCGCCATCTTCCGGCACGCGGGTTAGGAAGCGGTGAAGAGCGGCGTCATTGAAATGACGACGGGCTGGGGTTAGAGCAAAGCAAAGGATTTTCCGCAGATGAGCAAGCCGCAAAACCCCGTCCAGATGGCCGTGATCGGTGCCGCGCACGGCATCAAGGGCGAATTGCGCGTCAAGAGCTTTACCGGCGACCCGCTGGCGCTGGCCGATTACGGTCCCCTCTACGCCAAGGACGGCCGCGCCTTCCAGATCGTTGACATCAGGCCCGCCAACACCGTGGTGGTGGTGCGCTTCAAAGGCGTCAACGACCGCAATGCCGCCGAGGCGCTGGCCGGCACCGAATTGTTCGTCGATCGTTCGGTGTTGCCCGATGAGGGCGAAGAGGATGAATTCTACCATGCCGACCTCGTCGGACTGGAGGTCAAGGACGACACCGGTGCGGTCGTCGGCAAGGTCGTCGCCGTGCACAATTTCGGCGGCGGCGACATTCTCGACGTGACGCTGGCGGGGCGCAAGGGCGTGCTCATCCCGTTCACGCAGGCCGCCGTTCCGGAAGTGTCGATCGCCGGCGGCTTTGTCCGCGTTGATCCAGCCGCCGCAGGTTTGGTCGAGGATGAGGACGGCGAGCCTCCCGCTGACGACGGTTTCGACCCCAGGGGCAGGCCGCGCGGGCCGAGGGACGCCGGAGGCAACCGGTGAGTTTTTCGGCTTCGGTGCTGACGCTCTATCCCGAGATGTTTCCCGGCGCGCTTGGCCTGTCGCTGGCCGGCCGCGCCCTCGAGACCGGCATTTGGTCGCTCGAAACGATCCAGATCCGCGACTTTGCCAGCGATCGTCACCGTACCGTCGATGACACGCCGGCCGGCGGCGGCGCCGGCATGGTGATGCGGGCAGACGTGCTGGCCAGCGCCATTGACCATGCCTCGCCGGCAGCCGATCCACGTCCGCGCCTGCTGATGAGCCCGCGCGGCAAGCCGCTGAACCAGGCACGCGTGCGCGAACTCGCCGCTGGGCCGGGTGCGGTGATCGTCTGCGGCCGCTTCGAAGGCGTCGACCAGCGGGTCATCGAGGCGCGCGGCCTCGAAGAAGTTTCGATCGGCGACTTCATCCTGTCCGGCGGCGAGCCGGCGGCACTGGTGCTGCTCGACGCCGTGGTGCGCCTGCTGCCCGGCGTCATGGGCAATGCGGAATCGGGCGAGGAAGAGAGCTTTGAAAACGGCCTGCTCGAACATCCGCATTACACACGGCCGCAGGAATTCGAGGGGCGGCCGATCCCCGAAGTGCTGATTTCGGGCAATCACAGGAAGATCGCGGCGTGGCGGCGGGCCGAAGCGGAGAGGCTGACGAAGGAGCGACGCCCGGATCTGTCAGCCGCTCAGCCCTTATCGAAATAGTAGAAAGCCAGGAACAGGCCGACGGCGATGACGAAGCCGCACACCGCGTTCTGCGGCACGCGCCTGGCGATCCAGACGCCGGCATAGCCACCCAGCGCGCCACCCGGGATCATGATGATCGCCTGCAGCCAGGCAATGACGCCGCCCGAGACGAAGACGAGGATGGCAACCGCAGCAATGACCACGGCCAGCATGTTCTTCAATGCGTTCAGCCGGTGATAGTCGCCGGACTGGGTGAGACCGAGCGTCGCCAGCATCATGACGCCCATGCCGGCGCCGAAGAAGCCGCCATAGACGGCGGTGGCGAACTGCGCCAGCGACCCGACCAGCGAACCTACCGCGGCCTCATGCTCCGGCTTGGGCGCCGGCTTCAGCCATGGCCCGGCAGCGAACAATGCGGTTGCCGCCAGCAGCAGCCACGGCACCAAGGCGCGGAACGACGGGTTGTCGAGCCCTAGAAGGATGAGCGCGCCAGACAGCGCACCGAGAGCCGAAATGAGGCTGAGCAGCAGTGCGCCACGCCAGAAATGCTTGATGTCGTGCCAATAGGCGAGCGTCGAGGTGATGTAGCCAGGAAATTGCGTCACCGACGATGTCGCATTGGCGACGATCGGCGGCAGGCCGGCCAGGGTCATGGCGCCAAAGGTTATGAACGTGCCGCCGCCGGCAACGGCATTGACCGCGCCTGATAGAAAACCGGCGAGAAAGAGCAGGACCGCGTCCAAGATTGGCATGAGGGGTGCCGTCGCTGGAGGAAAATGCTTATCTTCCGGCTTAGGAAGCTTGACGCGTGGGCGCAACCCCCTGGACCACAAGCGATCACGGGATTGCCACAGCGGCCTCAGCCAAAAAGAAACAGCGCCAAAAAAGAAACAGCGAAGGCGTGACAAAGCGCCGAAATAGCTGTATGTGCGCGCCGAACCGGAAGAAAATATGCCAAGAGCGATCTTCTGGCCCGTCAACAATGACGGTGTAGTCGCCCCTGCCCGATGTTCTCGAACAGAAGTTCTCGAACGAAGGGCATAGCCGAGCGGTCGATGCGACTGCAAGGCGAGTGTCGGACGCTCTGACTGTCGGAAGAACAAGAAGTGGATTATTGAGATGGACATCCTCCGTCAGCTCGAGGCCGAGCAGGCCGCCAAGATCGAAGCCAAGCGCAAGCTCCCCGAATTCCAGCCCGGCGATACCGTGCGCGTCCAGGTCCGTGTGACCGAAGGCACCCGCACCCGCGTCCAGGCCTATGAGGGCGTCGTCATCGCCCGCGCCGGCGCCGGCTTCCAGGAAAACTTCACCGTCCGCAAGATCTCCTACGGCGAAGGCGTGGAGCGGGTGTTCCCGGTCTATTCACCGATGGTCGAAGGCGTCGAGATCGTGCGCCGCGGCAAGGTGCGTCGCGCCAAGCTGTACTATTTGCGTGACCGTCGCGGCAAATCGGCCCGCATTTCGGAAAACACCGGCGTGCGCGCCCGCAAGCTGAACGACGAAGAGCGCGATGCGCTGAACGCCGAGAAGGCGCGCATCGAGGCCGAGAAAGTGGCCGCCGCCCAGGCGCTGGCCGCCGAGAAGGCCGCGCAGGACGCCGCCGAGAAGAAGGCCGCCGACGAGGCCGCCAAGGCCGCGGAAGCAGCTGCCGCCGAATAAGGCTCTTCAAGAACGTATTTTCGGAAAGGCGGCTTCGGCCGCCTTTTTGTTTCGCGAGGCGGATTCTATTTTGCCGGGCTGCATCGGCCGCAATCGATACGGATCGTTCCGTAATGCCGCCGTTGAAAGCATTGAAATCCATTTTCGTGCCGAACGCCGCATCGGAGCGGCTTGCAAGGCGCCGGCGGAAAGCTAAAGTCGGCGCCGGATTTCCTGCATGCCTCGGCCGATCGAGGCGGTTCAGTTCCTGGGGAGCATCGTCATGATCAATTCGAAACTGCTGCTGGCCGGCCTGCTGGCTTGCCTTCTCGTGCCTGTCGCGGCTCTGGCGCAGGCTCTGCCCGACCTCGGCGGCAAGAAAGTGGTGGTGGTGACCGAAAACGCCTATCCGCCGCTGCAGTTCATCGATGCCAAGACCGGCAAGCAGATCGGTTGGGAATATGACGCGATGAACGAGATCGCCAAACGGCTGAATTTCAAGGTCGAGTACCAGAATACCTCCTGGGACGCGATGATCCAGGCGGTTTCCGACAATCAGTACAACATCGGCATGACCGGCATCACCATCAAGGACGACCGCAAGCAGAAGGTCGATTTCTCCGATCCGTATATGCGCTCGGAACAGTTCATGCTGGTGCGCGGCGACGAGAAGCGCTTCACCGATGCAAAGACGTTCGCCGCCTTCAAGGACGGGCTGATCGGCGCGCAGGCCGGCACCACGCCCTTCTACACCGCCGTCTACAGCGTGCTCGACGGCAACGAGCAGAACCCGCGCATCAAGCTGTTCGAGACATTCGGCGCGACGGTGCAGGCGCTGAAGGCCGGCGACGTCGACGTCGTGCTCACCGACGGCACTGCCGGCAAGGGCTATGTCGATGCGTCCAATGGCGGCCTTAAGCTGATCGGCGGCCCACTCGGCACCGAGGATTTCGGCTTCATCTTCCCCAAGGGCTCCGACCTGGTGAAGCCGGTCAACGCGGCAATCGCCGCGCTCAAGGCAGACGGTACGCTCGACGCGCTCAACAAGAAGTGGTTCCTTGATTACAAGATGGGGCAGTAGGCCCGCTTGTTGCGCGCATTTCATGACGATTGTGCGCGGGAACTCGCGCTGACTCTGCGCTCGTACACCCCCCTCTGTCCTGCCGGACATCTCCCCCTCAAGGGGGGAGATCGGATTTCGCATCGGCTTTCGCCAATTTTCAGTGTTGCAGAACGGGCCGCGAGGTCAAAGCTGCCGATCTCCCCCCTGTTTGGACCGGAGACATCGCGAACAGGTGTGCGAGGACATCGCGAACAGTGCTCCATGCTATCTCTCGACGAGGTTGAGGTCGATGGTTTGGATTTTCTGAT
>NZ_JAMYSQ010000031.1:0-67717 GCF_040321995.1 Mesorhizobium sp. M0207 | reverse complement strand
GTCCGAGCCACTTAAGGCGAGGAGGTCGCGTCGACCTTAATCAAGACGCTTCGGTGCGAGTGGATCCACGGCTTCATCGCCGACTTCTTCAACACTATCGACCGAAACCTGACCTAAGCTTCATCTAACTGTCGTCGTCGCTGTCGTCGCCGTCGCTGCGCAGGGCCGGATTCAGGTCAGGATTGTCGTCAGGGGTGACAAGCTTGCCCAGCCCATGCGGTCCCTGGTAGTTGCCGTGGGTATCGAAGTTGGGGTTGCCCTGATTGTCGAATTGCGGCGTCGGATCGATCCATTGGTCGTAACGGCGCGGGCGGGGCTTCGGATAGTAATTATCGGAATGATGGCGATGCGAATTGCCGTTGTCGAGAATGGCGCCTACCACGCCGCCGACGATAATGGCTGCGGCGACGTCGCCAGCAGAGGGATTGCGGTTGGGGCCGGCGACTGCGAATTCGGCCGAGCAACCATTGTCGACCCAGATGCCGCCGCCGTCATAGCCCCAGCTTCTACCGTATACGCAACGCGCCTTCGACAGCCTGGAGGTCAACTGCACGCCGCGGCGCGTATCGACCCCGCAATAGGAATAGCGGTAGTCGGCGCTGGAGCAGACCACGCGTTTTGCCCCCGCAGCCTGCGCTGCCGCCGGCAGCAGCGAAAGCTTCGCCGGATTGCCCAGGAGGCAAACCAGGAACATCATCGAACCGGTAACCGCCATCCGTGCCGACATCGCAACTCTCCATCAGGGTCCGCTATCGACAGAATGGCACCTCTGTGTAAATCTGACAACCGGACGGGCTCAGCGAGGTTATATTAATGCGCGCTAAGATGATCGCCACAACTATACTTGCCCTTTCTGCCTGGTTGGCTTTGTCGCTGCTGCCAGCCCGGGCGGACGACAGCCTCAAGCGCATCATCGACCAGAAGACACTGACGGTCGGCGTGGCGCTCAACCCGCCATGGATCCTCAAGAAGGCCGACGGCAAGTTCGCCGGCTATGATGTCGACCTGACCAGTGCGCTGGCGTCTGATCTCGGCGTCGACCTGAAGCTGGTCGAGGTGCCCTGGAACGACCTTAAGACAAGACTGCTCAAGGGTGATTTCGACATGATCGCGGCGGGCTACGCCAGCACGCCGGAACGCGCACGCGAGGTGGTATTCTCCAACCAGACCGGTACCGCCGATATCCGTATGGTTGCGACGATCGCCAGCCTTGGGAAAAGGCCGGGAAAGGCAGTGGCGGCGCCGGGATATAAGATCGCCGTGCTGTCCAATTCCACCGATGAAGCCGCCGCGAAGGAAGCTTTTCCCAAGGCGACCATCCTGTCTTTCGACAATACCTCAGATGTTTTCGCCGCGATCATCGGCGGCGACGCACAGGCGATGGTCGCGACGTCGCCGACGCCGCAGATGGCCGCCAGGCTCTATGACGCGAAGTTGACGATGGTGGGCGGCCCGCTGTTGCGGACGCCGGAAGCGTTTGCGATGCGCCCGGACGATGTCCGCCTCATCCAATACGTCAACAACTGGATCGGCGCGCGCACCGCCGACGGCACCATAGGCGGCGTGCGCCGCTACTGGTTCGGCAGCTTCAAATGGATGTCGCGCTTCGACACCAGCGCCAGGCCGGAGCCCGCCAAACAATAGCGTCGCGCGACTGCTTATGCGACCTTGTCGATCAGCGGCTTCAGCGCCGGGTGGATTTCCGGCGAGGCGTGCTTGATTAACGTCAGCAGCGCGCGCTCGTTCTCCTGCAGCGGCCGGTCGCCGATGTGTTCAGCGAGCCATTTGGCCTCGCCGGCATCGACCGTCTCGGCGCGGCGGGCCAGAGCCTCGGCTGCCTTGTTCTTGGACTCCCACTCGGCTTCGATATCGCCGGGTGAGCGATAGGCTTCCATGATGCCGGACAGGCCGCCCGATACCATGCGGCTGAAGAACCCGCCGATTTCCGGATCGGCCTGTTCGAAGAACGAATCCCGGCGCAGCGCCACGTCGCGCACCGGCGGTTCGTAGCCGGCCGAACACATGACGAAATTGGCGATCGCCTTGACGAACAGATCGTTCCAGGACGGATCGTTGTCGGCCGCCGCTGTCCGCTCGTTGATCTTGAACAGTACCTCGGCCTCGGCGCGGCTAATGGCGATGTTGCCATCGCCGCCATAGGCGTAAAGGATGCGGCGCAACAGCTCGACCTCAGCCTTGGCAATCGACCCAGGGATAAGCCTGCCGCCGGTCATCAGCGGCCCCTTGCCGTCCACGACCGCATGAGCGACCTGCTCCAGCGCATAGCTGGAAAGCGTGCTCGGCGATGATTTGGCAACTTCCAGCACATGCACCAGCAGCTCGAGTTCGGTCTGGCTGTCGACCATGCCGTCGCGCGAAATCGTCCGGATCAGCCAGTCGGCATTGTCCTGCGAAACATAGCCCGCCGGCTTTTCCTGGTGGACGATGAAATCGGTGACGGCCTCGACGAAAAACTCAAGCCATTCTGCGCATTTGTCCCTCGCCGTTGCATCCAGCGCAAACAGCGCCTCGGCCTCGCCGCGCGTTACCACGCCGTCGCCGAACACTTCGCCGCGCAGCATGACCACGTCTTCCGCCGTGATCCGATTTTTCGAGGTCAGCCCGGCCACCGGCGCGCTCATGATCAATTCGCCCATTTTGTTCCCCGCCCGCCGCCGGTAATTGCCGGCCCTTATGCGGTATATCGGCAAGGTCTTGAGAAACCGGCAAGCGGCGTGGTTAGCGAAGGCTTGCCTGTAAAGAAGGCCCGCAGAAGACTTGGCGTAAAAATGTCGCCGGCAGGTGACAAGGTGTCGTCCACGGGCTATGGATGACGAGTCGAGGGCTCCTGACCGAGTCCTACCTGTTTGTGGGAGAGAGCAGCGAGAGCTGCCGCCGAAGGGGAAATCGCCCGAAATCTCTCAGGCAAAAGAACCGTAGACGGGAAAGACACTCTGGAAAGTCGGGGCTTGCCCCCGCGCCGAAGGTGTAAGCGCTGCCGACAGAGTTACGGGGCGCGAGTCTCTCAGGCTTCAGACAGAGGGGCACGGACTGGTCGCCATTCGCGGCCGCTTGCGTGCGACTCTGGAGATGACATGACGGGCGACGATACCAAACACCTTCCCCTCGAAGATCTGCACATGGCAGCTGGTGCGCGCTTTGGCACCTTCGCCGGCTGGTCGATGCCGCTGACCTATCCGGCCGGCGTGATGAAGGAGCACCTGCACAGCCGTGAGCATGCCGGCCTGTTCGACATCTCGCACATGAAGCTGTTCGAAATCAGCGGTACGGGGGCAGCAGCGCTTCTGAACCGCGCCTGCCCGTTCGATGCCGGCGCACTTGAGGTTTCCCAGTCCAAATACACGTTCTTCCTCAATGAGGCGGCCGGCATTCTGGACGATCTGATCGTCACCAGGCTCGGCGCCGAGCGCTTCATAATGGTCGCCAATGCCGGCAACGCCGCCGCCGACGAAAAGCATCTGCGCGCACTGGCCAAAAATTTCGATGCAGAGGGCGATTTCGATGTAAAAGTGGATGCGCTCGACCGCGTCTTCCTGGCCATACAGGGCCCCGAGGCGTGGGCTGCCCTTTCCCGCGCCGGCATCGAGACCGGTTCGCTGGTGTTCATGCACGGCATCGAGCCGCGCGAAAAATGGTTCATGAGCCGGTCCGGCTATACCGGCGAAGACGGCTTCGAGATCGGCCTGCCGGAAGCGGATGCAAGAAACCTCGTCGCCAGGCTGCTCGAGGACGAGCGGGTGATGTGGGTCGGCCTTGCCGCCCGCGACAGCCTGCGGCTCGAAGCCGGACTGTGCCTGCACGGGCTGGACATCACGCCGGAGATCGATCCGGCCAGCGCCGGGCTGATGTGGGCCATCCCCAAGGAGGTTCGCGCCTCTGGCGCCTTCATCGGCGCCGATGCGCTGCGCGCCATCCTGGAGCGTGGTCCGGCGCAAAAACGCGTCGGCCTGAAGCCGGAAGGCCGCCAGCCGGTGCGCGCCGGTGCTGCCCTTTTCGATGCTGACGGCAACCCTGCCGGCCATGTCACCTCAGGCGGCTTCGGCCCCTCGGCCGGTCATCCGGTCGCCATGGGCTACGTCCAGACGCCGCTTGCCAAATCCGGCGCAAAACTGTTCGCCGACGTTCGCGGGACGAAAATCCCGGTCGACATCCACCCCTTGCCCTTCACGCCCCATCGCTACCGCAAAGGATGATTTCAATGGCAAAGACCTATTTCACCGAAGATCACGAATGGCTGCGCGTCGAGGGCGGCATCGCCACGGTCGGCATCACCGACTACGCACAGCAGCAGCTCGGCGATCTCGTCTTCGTCGAACTGCCGGAGCCGGGGAAGAAGCTGGCCAAGGGCGACACCGCGGTGGTGGTCGAATCGGTCAAGGCCGCATCGGATGTCTACGCGCCCGTCGACGGCGAGATCACCGAGGCCAACACCTCGCTGTCATCGGATCCTTCACTCGTCAATTCGGCGGCAACCGGCGACGGCTGGTTGTGGAAGATGAAGCTGGCCAATGAGAGCCAACTCGACGGACTCCTCGATGAAGCCGCTTACAAAGCCCATATTGGTTGATAGCAGGACCAGGAAGATGACCGCAGCACCCTACCCCTTCTCGGCTCGCCATATCGGCCCGGGCCTCCATGACGTCAGAGCCATGCTGGCGACGATCGGCGTTCCTTCGGTCGAGACCCTGATCAGTCAGGCAGTGCCGAAGTCGATCCGGCTCGACCGGCCGCTGGCCCTGCCCGCGCCCGCAAGCGAAGCGGAAGCGCTGGCCGAGCTCGCGGCGACGATGGCAAAGAACACGGTGCTGAAGAGCTTCATCGGTGCCGGGTATCATGGCGTCCACGTGCCGCCGGTGATCCAGCGCAACCTGTTCGAGAACCCGGCCTGGTATACGGCTTACACGCCTTACCAAGCCGAGATCAGTCAGGGCCGGCTGGAAATGCTGTTCAACTTCCAGACGCTCGTGACGGAACTGACCGGCCTGCCGGTGGCATCGGCCTCGCTGCTCGACGAGGCGACGGCGGTGGCCGAAGCTGTCGGCATCGCGCTGCGCCACCATCGCGACAAGCGCACCAAGGTGGCACTGGCCGGCACGCCGCACCCGCAGACGCTGGACGTCGTGCGCACCCGTGCCGAGCCGCTTGGCATCGAGGTCGACGGCGAGGTGATCGACGACAACACCGCCGCCCTGCTGGTCTCCTGGCCCGATACGTTCGGCGTCTACGGCAATCACAAGGCAGCAATCGACAAGGCCCGCGCGGCCGGCGCGCTGGTCGTCTTCATCGCCGACCCGCTTGGCCTGACGCTGACCGATGCGCCGGCCAGGCTTGGCGCCGACATCGCAGTCGGCCCGATGCAGCGTTTTGGCGTGCCGATGGGCTTTGGCGGGCCGCACGCCGCCTATTGCGCCGTCTCCGACAGGCTGACACGGCTGATGCCCGGCCGGCTCGTTGGCAAGTCGACGGATAGCAAGGGCCGTCCCGGTTATCGCCTCGCTTTGCAGACACGCGAGCAGCATATCCGCCGCGACAAGGCGACGTCCAACATCTGCACCGCGCAGGCGCTGCTCGCCAACATGGCGACGGCCTATGCGATCTGGCATGGCCCTGCCGGGCTGCAGGCGATTGCCGGCCGTGTCCACACGCTGGCCAACCGCCTGGCTGCCGGCCTCAAGGCAGCAGGCGTTTCGGTGGTCGGCGAAAGCCGCTTCGACACTGTGACCGTGGAAGTGAAAGGCAAAGCCGGCGCCATCGCCGCCGCCGCCGAGAAGACCGGCCGGCTGCTGCGCGTCATCGACGCCGACCATGTCGGCATCAGCTTCGACGAGACCTCCACCGAAGCCGATCTGGAGGCGATCGCAGCACTTTTCGGCGCCAAGGCCGGCGTTGCCGCCGGCAGTTCCATGCCAGGAAAACCGCGCGCCAACGAGTTCCTCACCCAGCCCGTCTTCCGCGAAAACCACTCGGAAACCGACATGATGCGCTTCCTGCGCCGGCTGTCCGACAAGGACCTGGCGCTTGACCGCGCCATGATCCCGCTCGGCTCTTGCACCATGAAGCTCAACGCCGCCGCCGAAATGATGCCGGTGAGCTGGCCTGATGTCGCCAACCTGCATCCCTTCGCCCCGGCTGACCATTCGACAGGCTATCGCGCCATGATCGACGAGCTGGAAGGCTGGCTGGCGGAGATCACCGGCTTCGACGCGGTGACCCTGCAGCCCAATGCCGGCAGCCAGGGCGAATATGCCGGCCTGCTCGCCATTCGCGGCTACCACCGCTCACGCGGCGAAGGCCATCGCACCGTCTGCCTGATCCCGTCCTCGGCGCATGGCACCAATCCGGCAAGTGCGGCCATGGCCGGCATGAGCGTCGTCGTCGTGCGCTGCACCGAGGACGGCAATATCGACATGGTCGACCTGCAGGCCAAGGCGGCCGAGCATGCGCACAACCTTGCGGCGCTGATGTTCACCTATCCTTCGACGCATGGCGTCTTCGAGGAGGGCGCGCGCGACCTTTGTGCCCTCGTCCACAGCCATGGCGGCCAGGTCTATTTCGACGGCGCCAATCTCAACGCGCTGGTCGGCCTCGCCCGTCCCGGCGATATCGGCGCCGATGTCTGCCACATGAACCTGCACAAGACCTTCTGCATCCCGCATGGCGGCGGCGGCCCCGGCGTTGGCCCGATCGGCGTCAAGGCGCATCTGAAGCCATATCTGCCCGGCCACGTCACCGAAGGCTCGGCCCATGCCGTGGCGGCGGCACCGTTCGGCAGTGCCTCCATCCTGCCGATCACCTGGATGTATATTCGTATGATGGGCGCTTCCGGCCTGAAGCAGGCGACCGAGACGGCGATCATCTCCGCCAACTATGTGGCGACGCGGCTCGGCGAGCATTTCCCCCTGCTTTACAAAGGGCGCAACGGACGCGTCGCGCATGAATGCATCCTCGACACCCGCGTGCTCAAGGACAGCGCCGGCATCAGCGTCGACGATATCGCCAAGCGGCTGATCGACTATGGCTTCCACGCGCCGACCATGTCGTTCCCGGTCGCCGGCACGCTGATGGTCGAGCCGACCGAGTCCGAGCCCAAGCGCGAGCTGGATCGTTTCTGCGAGGCCATGATCGCCATAGCCGGCGAGGCAGCCAAGGTGGCGAAGGGCGAATGGCCGTTGGCCGACAATCCTCTAGTCAATGCGCCGCACACCGCCGCCGAGGCGTTGGCCGGCCAGTGGACCCATCCCTATTCGCGCCTGGAGGCGGCCTACCCCGCCGGCGATGCCGACACGGCGGCAAAATACTGGCCGCCGGTGTCACGGATCGACAATGTCGCCGGCGACCGCAACCTCGTCTGCTCCTGCCCGCCGCTGTCGGAATATCTGGGTGCGGCGGAATAGATCATGATCCCGAAAAGTGGAATCCGGTTTTCGGACAAGATCACGGGTCTAACAAGCAGATAGAAACCTCAATCAGGCAGAACGCAAGGCCGGCCCGTCGGCCTTGCTCGCCCGGTCCCGAACGACGACGCGATTTCGCCCGGCGCGCTTTGCCGCATAGAGTGCTGCGTCGGCTTCGGCCAGCACATCGTCGAGACCGGTGCCGTTTGTTCCGCCAAAGCCGATGCCGCCGCTGACTGTGCTTCGCAACGGACCGAGTTGGGTGGCCACGACTTCCGTGCCGAAGGCGACGCTGATCTTGCTCGCAATGTCATAGGCCTTCTCTTCCGTCATCCGCGATATGACGAGCACGAATTCCTCGCCGCCCAACCGGAAGGCGTCGACGCCGGTCCGGGCGTATTTCCTGATGACGGCGGCAAAGCGGCACAGAACCTGGTCGCCGACCGGGTGACCGAATACGTCGTTCGTCCTCTTGAAATGGTCAAAGTCGAACATGGCAACGGACATGAACGGACCGAAGACCCGCTCGCCGTAGAGTGCCGTCAACGCCCGCCGGTTCATCAGCCCGGTCAATGGATCGGTCATCGTCTCGGCCTTCAATTCGATCTGCGCCTGCAAATGGTGCAGGGAGAGCGTCAATGCGCCGAGCCCGGTCATGCAGGCGACGGCCACGACGGAATTCACCCGCTCGGCCCAATTGTCCGGTGCTACACCCAGCACCCATTGGCCCGTGACCAGCAGGACCGCGCCGCAAAGTCCGAACGACAGCGCACAGACGCCGCTCAGGAACGAGACGACCAGCAATATCCGGCGATCGTGACCACCAATCCAGAACATCGCTCCGATGAGCGAGAGCAGCGCCGTTACCGTTGCGTAGGTGACAATAAAGCCGACACCATCAAATCCGAGATACGTCGCGCCCGCGCAAACAGCCATCGCAACCAAGGTCGGCAAGATGGCGCGCCTGTAGTCGCCTGTGCCGAGATATTGCATAGCCGACAGGCAGATGATCAGGAAGCCGAGGCTGAGAAGCACAAGCACGATCTGGCAGAGCCAGGGGCTTGGATCTCTTGCGTAATGCCAAAACAACACGACATGTGCGACCAGCACGAGAATGCCGCAGGCCACCGTCAGCACAAAGCGTGCCTGTGGCGCGCTGAACCAGATCGCAAACATGGTGATGCTAAGGCACGTGCCCGACAGCGCCGCCGCGAGCAGAAGCGAACTGTAATCCAACATGCTTAAGCGACAGCCTCTTGAGGGTTCCACTGCATTCTAGGTCAGCGACAGTTCGCGGATATCGTTTTTCAGCCAACCTTGCGGCGTAACCTTCGGACAAGGTTTACAAAGAGTCGATGCTCCAAGCTTCGACCCCATTTCCGCCGCTTGGCTGTCGAATGGTTTTGCAGTAAGAGGCTCTATCCTCGAACGTAACAGGAACCTCCGTCGCCTGCCCGCGAAAAGCGTGGCAGTATCGGGTGGTGATTCGCAGCATCGGAATCCAGGATCGGCATGGACGACAATAACGATCTTTTCGCCAAATTCGACAAGCAGCCGCAACCGGCTCGCGCCGCCGCGCGCCCGGCCGACCCGCTGGTGCAGGCGGCGAAGCGGCCGGCGCCCCGCGACGCCAGCGAGAGCTACAGTGCCGCCGATATCGAAGTGCTGGAGGGGCTGGAGCCGGTGCGCCGCCGCCCGGGCATGTACATTGGCGGCACCGACGACAAGGCGATGCACCATCTGTTTGCCGAGGTCATCGACAATTCGATGGACGAGGCGGTCGCCGGCCATGCGACCTTCATCGATGTCGAGCTTTCCGCCGACGGATACCTGTCCGTAACCGACAACGGCCGCGGCATTCCGGTCGATCCGCACCCGAAATTCAAGAAGCCGGCGCTCGAACTCATCATGACGACGCTGCATTCAGGCGGCAAGTTCGACAGCAAGGTTTACGAGACGTCCGGCGGCCTGCACGGTGTCGGCGTTTCCGTGGTCAACGCGCTGTCCGACCATCTCGAGGTCGAGGTCGCGATTGGGCGCAAGCTCTATCGCCAGCGCTTCTCGCGAGGCGTT
Source organism: Mesorhizobium sp. M0207 (assembly GCF_040321995.1). NCBI lineage: Bacteria > Pseudomonadati > Pseudomonadota > Alphaproteobacteria > Hyphomicrobiales > Phyllobacteriaceae > Mesorhizobium > Mesorhizobium sp. M0207. Next base: position 58,229 of record NZ_JAMYSQ010000031.1, on the reverse strand, counting down.
CCGGTGACCGGCCTGGAGCAGCTCGGCGAGGTGCACAACCGCCGCGGCACGAAGATCCGCTTCCATCCAGACGAGCAGATTTTCGGCAAGGGTGCTGCTTTCGAGCCGGCGCGGCTCTACCGCATGGCGCGGTCAAAGGCCTATCTGTTCGGCGGTGTCGAAATCCGCTGGACCTGCGATCCGTCGCTGATCAGGGAAAAGGACACGACGCCGGGCAAGGCAGAATTCCATTTTCCAGGCGGCCTCAAGGATTATCTGAAAGCCTCGCTCGGCGACGAATTCCAGGTGACCCGTGAAATGTTTGCCGGCAAGAGCGAGAAGCAGGGCGGTCACGGTTCGCTCGAATGGGCGGTAACCTGGTTCGGCGGCGACGGTTTTATCAATTCCTATTGCAACACCATCCCGACCGCGGAGGGCGGCACGCATGAGGCCGGCTTCCGCAACGTGCTGACGCGCGGCTTGCGCGCCTACGCCGACCTGGTCGGCAACAAGCGCGCCTCGATCGTCACTTCCGAGGATGTGATGATCTCGGCGGCGGGCATGCTGTCGGTGTTCATCCGCGAACCGGAATTCGTCGGCCAGACCAAGGACAGGCTGGCGACGATCGAGGCGATCCGCATCGTCGAAAGCGCCATCCGCGACCCGTTCGACCATTGGCTGGCCGACAATCCGCAGGAGGCTTCGAAACTGCTCGAATGGGTGATCGCGCGCGCCGACGAGCGGGTGCGCCGCCGCCAGGAAAAGGAAGTGTCGCGCAAGAGTGCGGTGCGCAAGCTGCGCCTGCCCGGCAAGCTCGCCGACTGCACGCAGAATGCCGCCGCCGGTGCCGAGCTGTTCATCGTCGAGGGCGATTCGGCCGGCGGTTCGGCAAAGCAGGCGCGCGACCGCGCCAGCCAGGCGGTGCTGCCCCTGCGCGGCAAGATCCTCAACGTCGCCAGCGCCGGCAACGACAAGCTTGCCGCCAACCAGCAGATATCCGACCTCATCCAGGCGCTTGGTTGCGGCACGCGCTCGAGATATCGCGACGAGGACCTGCGTTACGACCGGGTCATCATCATGACCGATGCCGACGTCGACGGCGCCCATATCGCCTCGTTGCTGATCACCTTTTTCTACCAGGAGATGCCGAGCCTGGTCCGCGGCGGCCATCTCTATCTGGCGGTGCCGCCGCTTTATTCGATCCGGCAAGGCGGCAAGGTCGCCTATGCCCGCAACGATGCGCACAAGGACGAACTCCTGCGCACCGAATTCACCGGGCGCGGCAAGGTCGAAATCGGCCGCTTCAAGGGGCTGGGCGAAATGATGGCTGCCCAGCTCAAGGAAACCACCATGGACCCGAAAAAGCGCACGCTGCTCAGGGTCGACGTTATCGATGCCGAGGCGGCGACCAAGGATGCGGTCGACGCATTGATGGGGACCAAGCCCGAGGCCCGTTTCCGCTTCATCCAGGAACGCGCGGAATTCGCCGAGACGGAAGTGCTGGATATCTGAGCTCCCGCCGCTAGCTTGGCCTTCTGAGCTGGAGACGAGCACTTGACCTGGGCGCGGCTGAAGGACGATATCGGCACGCGGATCGCTGGCCTGACGCGGCCGACGCGTTCGGACTGGATCTTTGCCCTGCGCACCGTTTCGGCCGGCCTCATCGCGATATTGGCCGCCTATGCGCTGAAGCTCGACCACCCGCAATGGGCGATGATGACGGTGTTCATCGTCGCACAGCCGGTCGCCGGCATGGTGCTGGCGAAGGGGTTTTATCGTCTCCTCGGCACGTTTGCCGGCGCGCTGGCGGCGATCGGCATTACCACTCTTTTCGATGCCAACCCCTGGTTGCTGGTTGCAGTTCTTGCCGTCTGGATCGGCATCTGCTCGCTGGTCTCGTCGCTGCTACGCAATCCGGAAGCCTATGGCGCGGCGCTTGCCGGCTACACCGCGATGATCATCGGCCTGCCGGCTTTCGGCCAGCCGCACCTCGTCATCGATCTCGCCGTGGCGCGCTGCGCGGAAATCGTGCTTGGTATCGTCTGCGCTGCGCTGACCAGCCGGCTGATCCTCCCAAAACTGGCCGCCGACGCCATCATCTCAAGACTGAAACGCAGCATTCTCGACCTGGCGGCCTATGCGGACGGCGCTTTTTCCGGCGGCGATGCGGAAAAGCTTGCCGGGCTGCACCGCAAGCTGATCGGCGATGTCCAGACGCTCGGCGAGATGCGCACCTACGCAAGGCTGGAAGGGCCGAGCCTCGCCACCCGCGCCTATCCGATCCGGCGTACCATCGGCCAGCTTCTGTCGGCCCTGTCGGCGGCGCGTGCGCTGCATGCCCATGCCGCTCCGAAGAATGCAGCCCTCATCCCAGTTCGCGCCGAGTTGCAGGCCGTTGTCGGCGAACTGGTAGCCAAGCCGGGCGCGCTGGATGATACGGCGCCCTGGGTGGCGCGGCTCGACGCAATCGCCGGCAAGGCGCGACAGATGCCTGACGTCGCGGCCGGGCAAGACATTGACTGGGCTGGCACTGTCACCCGCCTAACCATTGCCGCCGACTTCGCCGAGGCCATGCAGCAAGTGCTGCGCGGCCTGGATGCACTCCGCTCTCCCCCGTCTCGTGCCAGTCGCGAACGGCGGCAGCCGGCACTGGTGGTGCACCGCGATTATCGTGCGGCATCGCGCAATGCCGTGCGCGCAGCTATTGCCACGCTCCTGGTCGCCGGCTTCTGGCTGGCGACGAAATGGTCGGACGCGACGGGCACGGTCATTCTGGTCGCCGTCGTCTCCAGCCTATTCGCCGCTCGACCCGATCCGATCCGGTCGGCATGGAACTTCTTCGAGGGCACGTTGCTCGCCCTGCCCTTTGCGTTTCTCATCGGCCAGTTGGCGCTTCCGGCTTTGCCAGGCTTCGGATGGTTCATGGTCTTTGTCGTGCCGATCCTGGTACCAGCAGCACTGGGCATGGCCAATCCGCGCTATGTCGGCGTGGCAACGGCCTTTGCCATCAATTTCCTCGCCTTCCTCAGCCCACATCAGGCGATGACCTACGATCCGTTTCCGTTCCTCGCCAATTCGGCATCGGTCCTGGTCGGCATTCTTCTGGCGATCGGCGTCTTCGCCATCGTGCTGCCCGCCGACCCCTGGGTCACCGTCAACCGCATCCTGCAAGCCATGCGCGAAGATCTTGCCCGCCTTTGTCTGCATGAGCGCATGCCGCGGCGACTGGCTTTCGAGAGCCTTGCCTATGATCGGGTCAATCAGTTGATGCCGCTGCTGCAGAACGCCGGCGAGAAAGGCGACGCCGTTCTCGACGGCGGCATTGCTGCCGTTACTGTCGGCCTCGAAATCCTGCGGCTGCGCAACGCGCAACAGAGTTCCGCGATCCCACCTGAAACAGCACTTTCCATCGCCAATTTCCTGCGCGGTCTGGCACGCGAGCTGCTGTTCAGGCGGCCCGGCGAGCCGCAGACGGCGACCGTCGCGGTCGCCAGGCAATATGCAGCTGGCATCGCGGAGCGCAGCGTCGCAGCCGAAATGCTGCAGATCGCCGCCTCGCTGCGCATCATTGCCGCCGCGATCGAGGATTTTCCGGATTTTTTCGCGAAGGACCGGGTTTAGGCAGCAGCGATCGCCAGCGCGTGCCCGCGTGCGTTCTCGCGCAGCGCGTCGAGATGGATCGATTTGACCAGCCCGGCGAGATCGCCTTCTGCGGACTGTCCGCCCAATTCCTTCAGCATCAGCCAGCTGACTTCCTGGACGCCGGCGAGGCGTTTGCCATTGGCGACCTCGCGCCAGACCTTCAGCGCGCGCAGAATGATGGCGTGGGTGGCGGCGGCAAGCCCGGCGCTGCGGAACAGTGCCTGCAACGCTATGTCATGCCCGCCGGCCAGCAGTGCTCTCACCCGTTGTTCGGACTGTTGGCTGAGCGCGACCAGCGCCGAACCAAAGAAGTCGACCTTGCCGTGCGCAATGGTGCGGACGACGAAGCTTGCGGTCAGGTCGCCGCGCAGGCGCAGATGTTCGACAAGTGCGGTATGTTCCTCTGTCCGCGTGCCTTCGATCAGCGTCACCGAAGCCTTGATGCAAGCATCGCGCGTGACGCGCTCGGCCCTGGCGGCGCCCATCAGCGCCAGCACCAGCGGCGACCCCTTGAGCATCTCCCCGAGCTTGACCAGCAGCGTATGCCGGCAATCGGCGGGCAGCCGGGTGTCGGCGATCAGCGCCTCGCGCACCAGAGGCAGATGGCCGTGCCGCTCGGCCATGCGGCGAAAGCTGACGGATGCGATGTCGGCGCCGCTGTTGGCGAGCAGCGTGGCGCAGGCTTCCGGCTCGCCGATCTCGGCGATCGCCGCCGCAACCGACATCGAGACGCGTGGCCGGTCGGCGATCACCTTCTGCGTCGCCTTCTGGCCGCCGGCAACCCGATCGATCAGGTCGGCATCGGTGAGCAGCGGCGAGCGCGCCAGCACCAAGGCTGCGACTTCCGGCTGGTCCGAGGCCAGCGCGCTGACGATCTGCGGCGGCGCATGATGGCTCATGGAAAGCGCGTCGGCGATCGCCGCCCGCACCTTCGACGATACGTCATCGAGCAGCAACGTCAGCGCCGCCTCGGCAGCGCAGCGGTCCTCGAAAGGCAGCTCCGAGTCGACATAGGCGCGAGCCAGCGCGCTTGCCGCCGCAGCACGCTCCGACACCTTCGCCGTATGGATCCATTTCAGGAAATGCGAAACGACCATGTCGCCTGCTTACGCCCCTTGCCAGAACGCTTCTGACCCTGGCGGAGACCGTAGGCACAAATGGTTTACGAACGGTTCACCATGTTCGTTAACTGGCTTGCGAGCCCGGTATGCAACGCCTATCAACCCTTAAGCAGCGGAGGAGATCGACAATGGCCGGACTTTACCTTGAGGAGTTCGTTCTCGGCCATGTGTTCAAGCACACGCTGCGCAAGACCGTGACCGAAAGCGACAATATGCTGTTTTCGGTGATGACGCTGAACCCGCAGCCGCTGCACATCGACTTCGACTTCGCGGCGAAGAGCGAATGGGGCAAGCCGCTGGTCAATTCGCTGTTCACGCTTGGCCTGATGATCGGCATCTCGGTCAATGACATCACCGTCGGCACCACCATCGCCAATCTCGGCATGAAGGAGACAGTGTTTCCGCACCCCGTCTTCCATGGCGACACCATTCGCGTCGAGACCACGGTGGTTTCGGTGCGTGAATCCAGGTCGAAGCCGGACCGCGGCATCGTCGAGCTCGAGCATCGCGCCTATAACCAGAACGATGTGCTGGTTGCCAAATGCACGAGGCAAGCCATGATGATGAAAAAGGCATAGCCGATGCGTTCTCTGCTCTTCGTTCCCGGCGATTCGGAAAAGAAGCTGGAGAAGGGCTTTGGCGTAGGCGCCGACGTGGTCATCGTCGACCTCGAGGATTCGATTGCTGCGCAGAACAAAGGTCTGGCGCGCGACACAGCGGCGCGTTTTATCGCCGAGCACAGGCACCGGACCAGCTCCGCGATCTATGTGCGCGTCAACGATCTTTCGACCGGACTGACCGACGACGATCTGGCGGCGCTCGTGCCAGCAAAACCAGACGGCATCATGCTGCCTAAGTCGAACAGCGGACTGGATGTCCAGCATCTCTCGGCCAAGCTCAGGGTGCACGAAGCCGAAAGCGGCCTGCCGGATGGCGCGATAAGGATCCTGCCGATCATCACAGAAACGGCCGCAGGCGTCTTGGCCGCAGCGACCTACGCCCGTGCAAGCGCGCGGCTTGTCGGCGTCACCTGGGGGGCGGAAGATCTGTCGGCGGCGATTGGCGCGCGCGCGACGCGCGACGCGAATGGCCGCTACACGGATGTGTTCCGCCTCGCCCGCACCATGACCATGCTTGCCGCAAGTGCCGCGGAAGTCGCGGCAATCGACACCGTCTTTCCGGATTTTCGCGACATGGCCGGCTTCGAGGCCGAATGCGCCGAGGCCGAGCGCGACGGTTTCACCGGCAAGATGGCGATCCATCCGGCGCAGGTGCCGGTCATCAACGCCGCCTTCACGCCTTCGGCGCAAGCGGTGAAAAGCGCCCTGGCGATCGTCGAGGCGTTCGAGGCGGCAGGAAATCCAGGCGTCGTCGGCATCGACGGCAAGATGTACGATCGGCCGCATCTCAAGCTCGCAGAGCGGCTCCTGGCGCGAGCCAAGGCAGCGGGGCTTGATCCTTAGGGTCTTGTTCCGCGCCGGAATTATCCCACCCACGGCCCTGAATAGTCGGCATAGAGCTTTGCCGGATCGGGCCGCGGTCGTTCCGGCGCTGGCCCCTGGTAGGAGCCGATATGGACGAAGCCGACGACCCGCTCATGCGGCGCCAGGCCGAGGATCGCCCTGCCCTCGGGCACGTCGGAATACCAGTTGCTGATCATGTTGGTGCCGTAGCCCAGCGCATTGGCGGCAAGCATCAGGTTCATCGCCGCCATGCCGCCGGACAGGAACATCTCCCATTGCGGGATCTTTGGGTTTTCCCTGGGGATAGAAATCACGCCGATGACCAGCGGCGCGCGCGAAAAGCGCGCCAGTTCCTGGTTGCGGCGGCCTTCCGGCAGCGGCCCTTCGCGCTGATCGGCAAGTGCTGCCAGCTTCTTGCCGATCTCGATTCGAGCCTCGCCGCGATAAAGGATGAAACGCCAAGGCTCCAGCCGGCCATGGTCCGGCACCCGCGAGGCGGCGGCGATCATCGTCGCGATCTCCGCATCGCCCGGTGCCGGTTCTTTCAAATCCGGGATCGGCGCGGAATTTCGGGTCAGCAGAAGATCGATGATCGGCGACGCCATGGGCGCAAGTCTCCTGGAATTTGAGCTGAAGCGCACCATCGGGACATCGGGCGGCTTGGCCATTGGCGCGGCGCGCCGGACAAAGAGCCCTGTAGCAGAAGCCGACCGGACTCTTAAGCCTTGAAATTGCCACCGCCTTGGGCTTCAACGCAAGGCATGTTTGAGGGGACATTGCGTCTTTTCCTGATATGGCTCGCTGCCGCACTGTTGATGGTGCCGGTTTCGCTTGCCGTCGCCCAGGATGTGGACGGCCTCGGCGAGCTGAAGCTTCCCGGAATTTCGGGCTATGCACCTCCGAAAAGCGAGACATCGCTGGCATTGGGCAGCAGCGGGGCGATCACGCTGTCGGCGCAATTGACCGACAAGGGCGCCGACATCACGCGCGGCATAGTCTGGCGCGTCTTCAAACCCGAATCGGCCAGCGACGGCAAGCTGACGATGATCGCCTCCTCTCATGGCGGCACCGCCATATTCCAGCTCGAGCCGGGTTCGTATCTGGTCCACGCCTCCTACGGGCGGGCCGGCGCCACCAAGCGCATCACCGTCGGCAAGGAAGCCAAGCGCGAGAGCCTCGTGCTCGATGCCGGTGGCCTCAAGCTCGATGCAGTGCTGTCCGGCGGGGTGCGCATACCGCCGAAGAAGCTGCGCTTCTCGATCTATGAGAGCCACGCCGCGGCCGATGGCGATCGCGCCCTGATCATACCCGATGTCGAGCCGAACAGCGTCGTGCGGCTCAATGCCGGCACCTACCACGTCGTGTCGACCTATGGCGCGGTGAACGCGGTCATCCGCTCCGACATCCGCGTCGAGGCCGGCAAGCTGACCGAAGCGACCGTCGAGCACCGTGCCGCCGAGATGACCATGAAGCTGGTGCGCGAACCAGGCGGCGAGGCGATCGCCGACACCTCCTGGTCCCTGCTCAACGAATCCGGCGATCCGATCAAGGAAACCGTCGGCGCCTTTGCCTCGATGGTGCTGGCCGAGGGCGACTACACCATCATCGCCAAGAACCGCGACCGCATCTACCAGAAGGATTTTACGGTGGTGGCTGGGCACAACCAGGACATCGAGGTTCTGGCCACCGAGGCTTCGGCCATCGATTCCGAGGAAGGCGCCGACTGAGGCGCGCCCCTCTAAGCTGCCTTGCGCGTGCGTCGCGCCAGCGCATCGCCGGCGCGCACGTCGATCGATTTGCCAGATAGGCGCGCGGCGTGACAGGCATATAAAATATAGAAAATGGCGGTGGATCGCTCCACCGCCATTCGTTGCTGGTCGACTGGTTCAGGCCGCGCGGCGCTTGCGGTCGGGTGTCACCGCCTCGTCGGCAAGCAGCCTCACGGCGGCTGCGAGGCCGAGTGATTCCTGGTCACGCGACCCGAGACGACGGATATTGACCGTTTCTTCCTCGGCCTCGCGCTTGCCGCAGACGAGGATGACCGGCACCTTGGCCAGCGAATGCTCGCGGACCTTGTAGTTGATCTTCTCGTTGCGCAGATCGGCTTCGGCGATCAGCCCCGCCGCCTTCAGCTGCGCAACGACCTTCTGGGCGTAATCGTCGGCATCGGAAGTGATCGTCGCCACCACCACCTGCAGCGGCGCGAACCAGAGCGGGAAATGGCCGGAATAATTCTCGATCAGGATGCCGAGAAACCGCTCCATCGAGCCGCAGATGGCGCGATGCACCATCACCGGCTGCTTCTTTTCCGAATCCGAGCCGATGTAGAAGGCGCCGAACCGTTCAGGCAGGTTGAAATCAACCTGCGTGGTGCCGCATTGCCAATCGCGGCCGATGGCGTCCTTCAGCACATATTCGAACTTCGGCCCGTAGAACGTGCCCTCGCCCGGATTGACGCCCGTCTTGATCCGGTTGCCCGACCGCGCCGCGATCTTGTCGAGCACGTCCTGCAGCACGCCCTCGGCATGATCCCACATCGCGTCGGTGCCGACCCGTTTTTCGGGGCGGGTCGCCAGCTTGACGGTGATTTCGTCGAAGCCGAAATCGGCATAGGTCGAGAGGATCAGATCGTTGATCTTGATGCACTCGTCGGCGAGCTGTTCCTCGGTGCAGAAGATGTGCGCATCGTCCTGGGTAAAGCCGCGCACGCGCATCAGCCCGTGCAGCGCGCCGGACGGCTCATAGCGATGCACATTGCCGAATTCCGCAAGTTTTACCGGCAGATCGCGGTAGGATTTCAGCCCGTGCTTGAAGATTTGGACGTGACCGGGGCAGTTCATCGGCTTCAGCGCAAACACCCGGTCGTCGTCGGTGTCGTCGCCAGCAACGGTCACCTTGAACATGTTGTCCCGGTACCAGCCCCAGTGGCCTGACGTCTCCCACAGGCTCTTGTCGAGCACCTGCGGCGCGTTGACTTCCTGATAGCCCTGCTCGTCGAGGCGGCGACGCATGTAATTGACCAGGTTCTGGAACATCCTCCAGCCCTTGGCGTGCCAGAAGACGACCCCGGGGCCCTCCTCCTGGAAGTGGAACAGGTCCATCTCACGGCCGAGCTTCCTGTGGTCGCGCTTCTCGGCCTCCTCCAGCATCGTCTGATAGGCTTCGAGCTGCGCCTGATCGGCCCAGGCCGTGCCGTAGATGCGGGTCAGCATCGGATTGTTGCTGTCGCCGCGCCAATAGGCGCCGGCGACCTTCATCAGCTTGAAGGCGCTGCCGATCTGGCCGGTCGCGGCCATATGCGGGCCGCGGCAGAGGTCGAACCAGTCGCCCTGTGCATAGATCTTGAGATCCTGGTCCTCGGCGATGGCGTCGATCAACTCGAGCTTGTAGCGCTCGCCCTTGTCGGCAAAGATCCTTTTCGCCTTTTCGCGCGACCAGACCTCCTTGGTGAACGGCTTGTTGCGTGCAATGATCTCGCGCATCTTCTTCTCGATCACCGGGAAATCGTCGGGCGTGAACGGCTCGTTGCGGGCAAAATCGTAGTAGAACCCGTTTTCGATCACCGGCCCGATGGTCACCTGCGTTCCCGGCCAAAGTTCCTGCACGGCTTCGGCCAGCACATGGGCTGCATCGTGGCGGATGAGCTCCAGCGCACGCGGGTCCTCGCGGGTGATGATCTCGACTTTGCCCGATCTGCCGATCGGGTCGGAAAGATCGCGCAGCGTGCCGTCGATCGAATAGGCAACGGCCTTCTTGGCCAGCGACTTCGAGATCGATTCCGCCAGGCCGGCGCCGGTCATCGCCGCGTCGTAATCGCGAACGGAACCATCGGGAAATGTCAGGGAAACGGAATTCAGCATAAGATTCTCCTATCCAGTCCCGCAAACGAGCGCGGGTGGTAAAATGCATGTCGCCCAAGACTGCTTAGCGGTTTTGGCGCTACGACATGCATCAGTAAGAGCCGGATGCGTCCGGCGGCGAGCGGTCTTTTATGGGCAGTTTTCGGCGCCGTAAAGCCGGATGTAGGTCACCTGAGGAGATTCGGCAGATCTTTCAGGAACATCGCCCGCGTCTTGAGTCCCTTTGGCGTGTCGGAACGTTTCGTATCGACTACCAGGCGGGCAAAGACGATCTTGCGAGCATCGGTCTGCGCCCAGCCGACAAACCAGCCAAGCGAGCGCTTGTCGGCGCTGTCGCCGAGCCTGGTCGTTCCGGTCTTGCCCTGCACCGTCCAGCCGCCTGCCCGGAAGGTCGGGACAATCGCGCTGGTCATCGCATGGGCCTTGTCCGAAACCGGCAGTTTTCGCGCCAGCAGCTTGCGCAGGAAATCGACCTGCTCGACCGGCGATATCTTGAGCGAAGAATTCACCCAGGAATGGGTGAGGCCGTCATTCTTGCCGGCAGTGCCGGAGACTTCGGTGTTGCCATAGTCCAATCTGCACACATAGCCGGCAAACTGTTTGCTGCCGAGCCGGCGCGTAATCTCGCGTGAGAACCAAAGGACCGAATCCCTTTCCCAGATCGTCGGGTCGACGGTCTTGCGGTCCCGTTTCGGGGCATTGAACTCTGCCTTGTACTCCCAGCTTGGCGTATGCTCGTCGCTCAGGATTCCAGCATCATAGCCGATCAGCGCCAGCGGAACCTTGAATGTCGAGGCGGGGCTGAAGCGCTGATCACAGGTCCCTTGGCGATACAGCGTCTCGCCGCTTGCGGCGTCGACGATCAGCGTGCATTCGACGTCCCCGAGCGGCGCCGATTGCGCACGGATCGGAAAACCCATCAGCCACGCCAGGACGTAGAGAACCACGGCGAAAATGAAGGGACGACGATCTATCCGGCGCATTTGGTAATCTCTCCTGAAGGGTGTCAGGAGCGGCTTAGCGAGGTGTCTTGTCTCGATTTTGTCTCAAATGCGCTATGTCAGCGCAAGCTGCGGTTAACCCTACCAGATCGTAAAAAGCGACCCCTCTGTGCACCGCACAGTTGCGGTCAACTGTCCAGGTCGCCACGTTTTTTCCCGATCCGCCAGTACCGCCATGGCGTGAACCAGAGGTAGCGATCAGCCAGTGCCTCAGGCACCCGGTCGATGCCGTGCGTGCCGAACGGTCCGCAGCGCAGCACCCGGAAAAACCCCATCCAGCCGCCGGCCCACAGCCCGTGGCGGGCGATCGCTTCGTACGCGTATTCGGAACAGGTCGGCAGATGCCGGCAGGAATTGCCGACGAAGCCGGACAGCGTCAGCTGGTAAAGTCGGACAAGCGACGTGCCGAAGACGCGGCCCGGCGTCTTGCGCCACGGGCCGGACCAGTTGCGTCCTTGTCGAATCGGCCTGGCGCCGTGCGCATGCCGATGTTGGCCGACCACCGCAGTCTCCACATCGCGTTTCCCTACGCGATAGATGTGCGCATCGGGCCAGGAACGCAATGCCGTTCCGGCAATCCCGTCATGGCCTGGTAGGGCGAACCGGATAGCGGTCGGGCGTCGGCCTTCGGCATACGGCGACGCTGGTCGGCGGCCTCTCCTCGCACCAATCCCTATGCGGTTTCTCGTCGTACCATTGAAACGTCGCGATCCGCATCACATCGCCCAGAATGTTGAGAAACTGGATCATGGCGGCACTCCTTGAGCACCGATTAGAGCGCCGCTGGCCTTGCTCTTCAAACGAGTATAACGTCCACGTCAGATAACTCTGAGTTATGCGAATGAAGCGCGGACACCTCCCCCTGACGGCTCTGAGAAGCTTCGAAGCAGCCGGTCGTCACCTGAGCTTCAGCCGTGCGGCCGAGGAGCTTTATGTTTCGCAGGCGGCGATCAGCCGACAGATCCGCGAGCTCGAAACCTTCCTGCGCCAACCTTTGTTCTTCCGCCATCATCGCCGCGTCGAGTTGACCGACACCGGCCAGCGGCTGCTCGACCAGTTGGTCAGAAGTTTCGAGGGCATCGACAGGCTGCTTTCGGAATTGACGGCGGCCCCGACGCAGTCCGTGGTGCGTGTCAGCGTCGAGCCATCGCTTGCATCCGTATGGCTGGTGCCGCGGCTCAACCGCTTTCGCGAGTTGCGACCCGACATCGACGTTTCCCTTGAGGTCGACCCGAGATTGATAGAGTTTCGCAGCGATCAGCCCGAACTTGCCCTGCGTTTCAGTGCGCACGCCACCTCATGGCCACGCAGCGAAGCCGAACAGCTTGCCGCGGTCGTCGATTCCCCAGTTCTGTCGCCGGCACTTCTTGCATCCGGCCCAGCTCTGGAAAAGCCGATCGACCTTGGTCGCTATACGTTGCTGCACGAAGAAAACCGTCAGGCTTGGGCACGCTGGTTCGAAGCGGCGGGCGTGACGGCTGATGCCGTGCCTGCGCGCGGTCCGATGCTGGCCGATGCTTCGCTTTCGAAGCAGGCAGCCTTGCTTGGACATGGTGTCGCGTTGGGCGATCTTTTGCAGATCGGCGAAGAACTTGCGTCCGGCGCGCTTATCAAGCCTTTCGACATCGACGTCGCGTCGGGCGCCTATTGGCTAGTAGCCAGAAGGCTGAATGACCTTTCCGAACCAGCCAGGGCTTTTGCCGACTGGGTCCGGGCGGAATTCGCCGAAAGCCGGCGTTTTCTCGCCAAGGTTTAAGCCGCCTCTTCCGCCCGCTTCTTCTCGATCTGGCCGATGGCGTCGACCACTGCGTCGAAGGTCAGCATGGTCGAGGCGTGGCGCGCCTTGTAGTCGCGCACCGGTTCCAGGTATTTCAGGTCGGCGAAGCGGCCTTCGGGCGGCGGGCCGTTTTCCTTCAGCATCTTCAGCATCGTCTCGCGCACGCTGCGCAATTCTTCGGCGCTGGCGCCGACGACATGCTGCGCCATGATCGACGACGACGCCTGGCCAAGCGCACAGGCCTTCACGTCATGCGCGAAATCGCTGACGACGCCATCATCCATCTTCAGATCGACGGTCACCGTCGATCCGCACAGCTTGGAATGTGCTCGTGCGGTTGCGTCGGGCCGGTCGAGCCGGCCGATCCGTGCGATGTTTCCGGCAAAACCCAGAATTTTCGCATTGTAGACATCGTCGATCATATTTTTCCAATCCGTCGCCGCCCAGCGAACAGTCATTGCCGCTCTGGCGTCTTCCTTTCGCTCGGCACGAACATATATAATGGCGGTAGTCGGGTATCGACAAGGCGACCACAAACCTCGTCATACCCAATTCTGTTCACGCCACTTACGGGCTGGAAACCGGGCGAGTTTCTGACACCCGAAAGGTCGTGGTCCGTTCAACTCGTTCCTCCTGAGAGAGGAACTACGGGAGACGCCTTTATGGACGCCGTTATCAAGAAACTCATGCCGCGGTCTGCCTATATGGAAAAGCCGGTCACCGACCGGCCGAGCGAGGCCGAAGTCGAAGCCGCTGTGCGCACCTTGTTGCGCTGGACCGGCGACAACCCTGACCGCGAGGGCCTGATCGACACGCCGAAGCGCGTCACCAAGGCGTTCAGCGAAATGTTCAACGGTTATGATATGTGCCCAGCCGAGGAACTTGGCCGCACCTTTGAGGAAGTTGCCGGCTATGACGACCTCGTTCTCGTCAAGGACATATCCTTCCACTCGCATTGCGAGCATCACATGGTGCCGATCATCGGCAAGGCGCATGTCGGCTATCTGCCTGACGGCAAGGTTGTCGGCCTGTCCAAGATAGCCCGTGTCGTCGACATCTTCGCCCATCGCTTGCAGACCCAGGAAGCGATGACCGCGCAGATTGCCGGCGTCATCCAGGACGTGCTCAATCCGCGCGGTGTGGCCGTTATGCTTGAGGCCGAGCATATGTGCATGGCCATGCGCGGCATCCGCAAGCAGGGCTCCACCACGCTGACCTCAACCTTCACCGGCGTCTTCAAGGACACACCCGAAGAGCAGGTCCGCTTCGTCACCATGGTGCGCGGCGGCAGGATCTGATCGGCCTGCCGGCTTCGCTAGATAAGGACCGGCGAATGTCGGCATTGGAATTCCCGAAAGCTCCAACAGACAAGAAGGCACTCGAGGAAGGCGCGGTCCTTTCACCGCGCTTCGATGCTGCCGGCCTCGTCACTGTCGTGGTCACCGATGCCGAAGACGGCGTGCTGCTGATGGTCGCGCATATGAATGCCGAGGCGCTGGCGCTGACGCTCGAGACCGGCATCGCGCACTACTGGTCGCGTTCGCGCAACGCGCTGTGGAAGAAGGGCGAAACCTCGGGCAATGTCCAGCAGGTCGTCGAGATGCTCACGGATTGTGACCAGGACGCGATATGGTTGCGCGTCAAAATGCTGGGTCACCAAGCAACTTGTCACACCGGCCGACGTTCATGCTTTTATCGGACGGTGGGGCTGAGCGATGGCAAAGGGACGCTTGCCAGCGACGGCAGCAACCCGCTGTTCGATGCGGAAAAAACCTATCGAAAGCCCAATACACCATCAATATGAACCATTCGCAGCACTTCAGCCACGTATATTCATGATTTCGATACGGCCCGCCTATAGGATGACCGTGGGACAAGGGAGATTGTGATGCTCGACTGGGCGTCATTGCGCAACAGACCTGACGTTCGGGAGGCCAATGGCCTCTCCTCGGCCGCGGGCGCATCCGAAACCAAATCTCCGGGCAAAACTGGGATTTCGCTGGCATTGGGTGGCGGCTGTGCGCGCGGCTGGGCGCATATCGGCGTGCTGCGCGCGCTTGATGAAGCCGGCATCGAAGTGTCGATGATCGCCGGCACCTCGATCGGCGCGCTGGTCGGCGGCTGCTATGTTGCCGGCAAGCTCGACGAGTTGGAAGAATTCGCGCGCAGCCTGACCAGGCGGCGCATTTTTGGCCTTCTCGACCTCAATCTACGCGGCAGCGGCCTGTTCGGTGGCATGAAGCTCGATGCGCGGCTGCGCGAGCACATAGCCGGCATCCGCTTCGAGGACCTGCCAAAACCATTCGTCTGCGTCGCTTCGGAAATCCGCACCGGTCATGAGATCTGGCTGTCGAGCGGCTCGTTGAGCACCGCAATGCGCGCCTCCTACGCGCTGCCCGGCGTGTTCGAGCCGGTCGCCTGCAATGGGCGTGTGCTGGTTGACGGCGCACTGGTCAATCCGGTGCCGGTCTCGGTCTGCCGTGCCTACGAGCAGCCGCTCGTAGTTGCGGTGAACCTTCACTACGATCTGTTCGGCCGCGCCGCGGTGATCAAGCACAATGCCGGCGAGCTGGTCATCGAGAAAGACGCGCCGAGGGCCGGCCACGCCGATCCCGAACGCCAGTCGCGCGAGACGCGGCTCGGCATTACCGGCGTCATGGTCGAGGCCTTTAACATCATCCAGGACCGCATTTCGCGCGCCAGGCTGGCCGGCGACCCGCCGGACATATCGCTGCAGCCGAAGCTCAGCCATATCGGCCTGACCGAATTCCACCGCGCCGACGAAGCGATCCGTATCGGCTACCAGGCAACGATGGCGCAGATCGGCGACCTGACCCGGCTGCAGACCGTCCTCGCTTAGGCAGGGCGGCAGCGAGCTCTCAGGCAAGCGCCGCGTCGACGATGCGGAACTGCACCGTGCGGTTGCCGTTCCAGTGGTTGCCCGACAGCGAGCCGGCGACATGCACCGGCTTACCCCTGTTCTTGAACAGGAATTCGCCAAGAGCCGTGTCGACCGCGCGAAAGGTGATCGCCTGGATGCGGCCGCCGCTTTCCGACTGCAGGTCGGCGCGGATGTGGTTGCTGCCGACCGCCCGCGCATCGACAAGCCGGTGGCGCGGAAGCGCGAACACCGGCGCAACATGCCCGGCGCCGAACGGCCCTGCCCTCTCAAGCGTATCGAGCAGCGCAAGCGTCGCGCCCTCGGCGGCAAGTGCGCCGTCGATCGCCAGGCTCTCCTCGCCTTGCAGGCGGAACACATCCACCGCCGCGCGCTCTTCGAAGAAAGCCCTGAGTTCGCCGAGCTTCGCCCGCTCGACAGTGATGCCGGCCGCCATTCCGTGGCCGCCGCCCTTGACGATAAGCCCGGCATCGGCAGCCTCGCGCACCAGCCGGCCGAGGTCGAAGCCCGACACCGAACGGCCTGACCCCGTACCGACACCATTGGCGTTGAAGGCGATGGCAAAGGCCGGCCGTCTTGCATGGTCCTTGAGCCGCGAGGCAAGCAGGCCGACAATGCCAGGATGCCAGTTGCTGCTGGCTGTCACCACGATGGCCGGACCATTGCCGCCGGCAAGCTCGGCATCGGCCTCTGAGCGCGCGGCGGCCAGCATCTCCTGCTCCATCGACTGCCGTTCCTGGTTGAGCCGATCCAGCGTCTCGGCGATGGTGCGGGCCTCGACGGGGTCGTCGGTTGCAAGCAGGCGGCTGCCAAGTGCTGCGTCGCCGATGCGCCCGCCGGCGTTGATGCGCGGACCGATCAGAAAGGCCAGATGGAACGTGCTGATCGGCTCGCCTATACGCGAGACCCGCGCCAACGCCGCCAGCCCTTCGTTTCTCTGCTGCCGCGCCACCTGCAGCCCCTTGACCACGAAGGCGCGGTTGACGCCGGTGAGCGGCACCACGTCGCAGACTGTGCCCAGCGCCACCAGGTCGAGCAGGCCAAGCAGGTCCGGCGGTGCGGCATCCGGCAAGCGGCCGCGCAGGATCTTCGCGGTCTGCACCAGGCAAAGGAAGACGACGCCGGCGGCACAAAGATGACCTTGGCCGGAAAGGTCGTCCTCGCGATTTGGGTTGACGACCGCAGCCGCCGCCGGCAGCGGCCCGCCGACCTGATGGTGATCGAGCACCACGACGTCGGCGCCGGCGGCCTTTGCGGCGTCGATGGAAGCAGCACTGTTGGTGCCGCAATCGACGGTGACGATCAGCGTCGCGCCGCGCGAGACGAGTTCGCGCATCGCTTCCGGATTGGGGCCGTAACCCTCGAAGATGCGGTCCGGTATGTAGATCTCCGACGCCACCGAGAAATATGCGAGAAAGCGCTTGAGCAGCGCCGACGAGGCGGCGCCGTCGACATCGTAGTCGCCAAAGATCGCCACTTTTTCCCTGGCCATCACCGCCTGGGCGATGCGAGCGGCGGCCCTGTCCATGTCGGTCAGCGATGCCGGGTCGGGCAGCAGATTGCGGATGGTCGGATCCAGAAACCGCTCGGTCTGCTCGGCGGTGACACCACGCCCGGCCAGCACACGTGCCACGATGTCAGGCACGCCATACCCTTGCGCGATGGCGAGCGCGGCCATGTCCTGACGCTCGGTCAGCCGGTGTTCCCAGGAAACGCCGGTGGCCGACTGCCTGACATCGAGGAAAAAGCGTCTTTCCCCCGTCACGTGACGCGCCGTCTGCAATTTGTCATTGCGCACAATATGCAACGGCTAACTGAGTCGAAATCAAAACTTTTCCAGATCCTGATGCCTGGCTTTGATTTCGCGCACGGTCCGCGATGACGAGCGCAGCACGATCGTGTGCGTGGTGATGAAATTGCGGCCGAACTTGACGCCGGCCAGCATATTGCCGTCGGTGACGCCGGTCGCGGCAAACAGCACGTCGCCGCGTGCCATGTCTTGCGTGTGGTAGATCCGTTTTGGGTCGGAGATCCCCATCTTCGCGGCGCGCGCCAGCTTTTCCGGCGTATCGAAGATCAACCTGCCCTGCATCTGGCCACCGGTGCAGCGCAAGGCGGCAGCTGCGAGCACGCCTTCGGGCGCGCCTCCGGTGCCGAGATAGATGTCGATGCCGGTCTCGTCCGGGTCGGTGGTATGGATGACCCCGGCGACATCACCGTCGCCGATCAGACGGATCGCGGCTCCGGTCGCCCGCACGGCTTCGATCAACGCGCCATGGCGTGGCCGGTCGAGAATACAGGCGGTGATCTCCGCCACCGGCACGCCCTTGGCCCTGGCGAGGCTGGCGATGTTTTCGGCCGGCGAGGCATCGATGTCGATGATGCCGTCGGCATAACCCGGACCGATCGCGATCTTGTCCATATAGACGTCCGGCGCGAACAAAAGGCTGCCTTTTTCGGCAATGGCGATAACGGCCAGTGCGTTGGGCAGGTTCTTGGCGCAGATCGTCGTGCCTTCGAGCGGATCAAGCGCGATGTCGACAGCCGGGCCTTGGCCGGTACCGACCTCCTCGCCGATATAGAGCATCGGCGCCTCGTCGCGCTCGCCCTCGCCGATCACCACCGTGCCGTTGATGGCAAGACGGTTGAGCTCCTGCCGCATGGCATCGACCGCGACCTGGTCGGCGGCTTTCTCGTCGCCGCGTCCGCGCAATCTGGCGGCCGCGACCGCGGCGCGTTCGGTGACGCGCACCAATTCCATGGTCAGTATCCGGTTGAGGCCGGCGACAATGTTCTGGGCCACATTCATCGATGGACAATCCTTGTTGGCACTTTGTTTTTATTATGCATGTCGTTGTCCCAAAACCGCTGCACACTTTTGGGCGACATGCATTAGCCTCCCGCCAGAGACGCGCTTCTTGTGTCAAAGCCCCGTGACAACAGCAAGACCTGCGCTGGACCTTTTTGAAAGCGCAGCAATATCAATCGATTGAAGGTAAAATGTGAGACTGCTATCCGGCCCGCTCGATGCGGATGACTTGCGGCTTGTCGGTCAGAAGGCTGTCCCTGGTGATGCCGTCGACGGCCTTGCGCACCGCCGCCTCGGTCGTCTCGTGGGTCACTAGGATAACCGTCTTCTGTGCCTCGGTTTCCGGCCCGGCGGCATGCTGGACGATCGATTCCAGAGAAATGTCGTTGTCGGCCATGCGCTTGGCTATTGCCGCGAAAACGCCGAGGCGGTCGTGCACGGTCAGCCGGATGAAATAACCGCCGGCATGGCTGCGCATCTGCGCCTTCTTGTAAGGCTTCAATTCCTTCACCGGCCGGCCGAAGACCGGACCATGCTGGAAGCCAGGCCGGCTCTTGGCGATATCGGCAATGTCGCCGATCACCGCCGACGCGGTGGCGTTGCCGCCGGCGCCAGGGCCGGAAAGCAGCAATTCGCCGAGGATGTCGGTTTCTATCGCTACCGCATTGGTGACGCCGTGCACCTGCGCGATGACCGAGGCCGTCGGCACCATGGTCGGGTGCACGCGCTGCTCGATGCCGCTTTCGGTGCGTTGGGCGACGCCAAGCAGCTTGATCCGGTAGCCGAGATCGCCGGCCGCGCGGATGTCGGCCTGGCTGATGTTGGAGATGCCTTCCATGTAGATATCGTTGGCGGCGATCCTCGTGCCAAAGGCAAGGCTGGTCAGGATCGACAGCTTGTGCGCGGTGTCGTGACCCTCGATGTCGAAGGTCGGGTCGGCTTCGGCATAGCCCAGCCGTTGCGCATCCTTCAGGCAGGCATCGAAAGACAGGCCCTCGGCTTCCATGCGCGTCAGAATGTAGTTGCAGGTACCGTTGAGGATGCCGAAAACGCGGGTCACCGAATTGCCGGCCATCGCCTCGCGCATTGTCTTGATAACCGG
This sequence comes from Mesorhizobium sp. M0207, assembly GCF_040321995.1. NCBI lineage: Bacteria > Pseudomonadati > Pseudomonadota > Alphaproteobacteria > Hyphomicrobiales > Phyllobacteriaceae > Mesorhizobium > Mesorhizobium sp. M0207. The sequence continues at coordinate 38,576 of NZ_JAMYSQ010000031.1, read as the reverse complement.
AATGCCGCCGGCCACCGCCGCCTCGTAATTGAGCAGCACGCCTTTCCTCTCGGCGATCTCGGCCAGCGCCACGCCGTGCTTGGCAAGCAGCGCCTTGTTGGCGGTGACGACATGGCGGCCGCCTTCAAGTGCCGCTTTTACGGACGAGCGCGCCGCCCCGTCGTCGCCGCCGATCAGCTCGACGAACACGTCGATCTCGCCGGTCTGCGCCATCTTGATGGCGTCGTCGAACCACTGTGCTGCGCCAAGATCGACGCCACGGTCGCGCTTTGGGTCTCGGGCCGAAACGGCTGTGACGACGATGTCGCGTCCGCACTGCCGCGTCAGTTCCGCCGCCTTGTCGCGCAGCACGCGCGCCACCGACGCGCCGACGGTGCCGAGACCGGCAATTCCAACACGCAATGCTTCAGCCATGTCCGGCGGCGCCCCTCAACAACTCGGTCGATTTGATATGCAGAAACTCAGCGATGTGCGGCGAGCGGTACGACGTTATTCGGCTGCTTGGCGCTGGATGCGAGGAAGCGCTTGATGTTGCGCGCCGCTTGCCGGATCCGATGCTCGTTTTCGACCAGCGCGATGCGCACGTGATCGTCGCCATGCTCGCCGAAGCCGACGCCCGGCGCCACCGCGACGTCGGCGTGCTCGATCAGGAGCTTGGAGAATTCAAGCGAGCCCAGGTGCTTGAACGGCTCCGGGATCGGCGCCCAGGCGAACATCGATGCCGCCGGTGCGGGAATGGTCCAGCCGGCGCGGCTGAAAGCGTCGACCATGACATCGCGGCGTTTGCGGTAGACGTCGCGCACTTCCGCGATGTCGGCGCCATCGCCGTTGAGTGCATGCGCCGCCGCCACCTGGATCGGCGTGAAGGCGCCGTAGTCGAGATAGGATTTCACTCGCGTCAGCGCCGAGATCAGCCGTTCATTGCCGACCGCAAAACCCATGCGCCAACCCGGCATCGAAAAGGTCTTCGACATCGAGGTGAACTCGACGGCGACGTCTATGGCGCCCGGCACCTGCAGCACCGAAGGCGGCGGATTGCCGTCGAAATAGATCTCCGAATAGGCAAGATCCGACAGGATGATGATGTCGTTCTTCCTCGCGAAGGCCACCACCTCCTTGTAGAAATCGAGCGAAGCGACCAGTGCCGTCGGATTGGACGGATAATTGAGGATCAGTGCCAGCGGCTTCGGGATCGAATGGCGGATGCCGCGCTCCAGGGCCGGGATGAAGCCGTCGTCCGGCTCGACCTGCAGCGAGCGGATGACGCCGCCCGACATGATGAAGCCGAACGCATGGATCGGATAGGTCGGATTAGGGCAAAGGATCACGTCGCCGGGGGCGGTGATCGCCTGCGCCATATTGGCGAAGCCCTCCTTCGAGCCGAGCGTCGCCACCACCTGGCTGTCCGGGTCGAGCTTCACACCGAAGCGGCGGGCATAGTAGTTGGCCTGGGCACGACGCAGGCCCGGAATGCCGCGCGACGACGAATAGCGGTGCGTGCGCGGATCGCGTACCACCTCGCAGAGTTTGTCGACGATGGCCTTGGGCGTCGGCAGGTCCGGATTGCCCATGCCAAGGTCGATGATGTCGGCGCCGCGCGAACGGGCGCTGGCCTTCAGCCGGTTGACCTGTTCGAAGACATAGGGCGGAAGCCGGCGGACCTTGTGAAATTCTTCCATGGCAGTTCCAGACAGTGAGGTTGCGGTCGCGCGTATAAGCTTATTTGCAACTAGGGTCGAGAGCGGGGTCGCATTTGCCTTCGATCTGCTTCAGCGCCTCGGCGCCGTGTTTTTTTGCCAGCTGGTCCAGCGCTGCCTGGTCCGCAACCTTGACGCCCCCGCCCTTGGCGGCCTGGCTCTGTTCCTCGGCCTTCAGTTGGGCGAGCTTGGCGTTCTTTTCCTCGTCGGTGAATTGTTCGGCCGCCACCTGCGGCCGGATGTTCAGGTTCGGATAGGAACCGGTGTCCTTCGCGCCGACAAGGCCGGTGGCGGGCGCCGCACCTTCCATGTTGCTGCTCGTGCAACCGGCCATCGCCAACAGGACGAGCGCCATGCGGCAAAAACGACCAGTGCCGGAAAAAACGTTCTTGCCAATATTAATCGTCATATTGTTTTCCTGGCGGCCGGGTTAGAGCACATTGGACCCTGTTCGATATCCCATGGTAATATGTCAACAAAACGCTTCGGGAGGAACCCCGCGAACCATGGCCAAAACACCCGATTCGGGCAAAGCGGAAGATGACCAACCTTCGACCGTCGAGCAATATCTGGTGAAGGACCCGGAACGCTTCGCGCTGAACATGGCTCGCATGATCGAGCAGGCCGGCAAGGCCGCCTCGGCATGGGCCGAGCCGCGGGAAAAAGGCGAGGTGCGCGATCATGTCGCTGAGCCGGTCGTCGACATGGTGAAGACGTTCTCCAAGCTCACCGAGTACTGGCTCTCCGACCCGCAGCGCGCGCTGGAGGCGCAAACGCGGCTGTTTTCCGGCTACATGACCGTCTGGGCCAACGCCGTCCAGCGCATCGGCGCCGGCGCCGAGGACGCCGAGGACGCGGTCAAGCCCGAGCGCGGTGACAAGCGTTTCCAGGACCCGGAATGGGGCCGCAACGCCTTCTTCGATTTCCTCAAACAGGCGTATCTGGTCACCTCGCGCTGGGCGGCCGAACTGGTCGAGCACGCCGATGGCCTGGACGAGCACACCCGCCACAAGGCCGGCTTTTATGTCAAGCAGGTGTCCAATGCCATCTCGCCGTCGAATTTCATCCTGACCAATCCGGAATTGTTTCGCGAGACTGTCGCCTCCAACGGCGAAAACCTGGTGCGCGGCATGAAGATGCTTGCCGAGGACATCGCCGCGGGCAAGGGTGACCTGAAGCTGCGGCAGGCAGATTATTCGCCCTTCGAGATCGGCAAGAATCTCGCCGCCACCCCGGGTAAGGTGGTCGGCCGCAGCGACGTCGCCGAAATCCTGCAATACGAACCGACTACCGACACCGTGCTCAAGCGGCCGCTGCTGATCTGCCCGCCATGGATCAACAAATACTACATCCTCGACCTCAACCCGCAAAAATCCTTCATTCGCTGGGCAGTCGAGCAAGGCCACACCGTCTTCATCATCTCCTGGATCAACCCGGACGAGCGGCACGGCGCCAAGAGCTGGGAGGCCTATATCAGGGAGGGCCTGCAATACGGCCTCGACACGATCGAGAAGGCCACCGGCGAAAGGCAAGTCAACGCCATCGGCTATTGCGTCGGCGGCACGCTGTTGGCGGCAGCGCTGGCCTTGATGGCGCAGGAAGGCGACCACCGCATCAAATCGGCGACCTTCTTCACCACCCAGGTCGATTTCACCTATGCCGGCGATCTAAAAGTGTTCGTCGACGAGGAGCAGGTCGCGGCCGTCGAAAAGGCGATGAACGAGAAAGGCTATCTCGACGGCACCAAGATGGCGACCGCCTTCAACATGCTGCGCTCGGGCGACCTGATCTGGCCCTATGTCGTCAACAACTACATGCGCGGCAAGGATCCCCTGCCCTTCGACCTGCTCTACTGGAATGCCGATTCGACCCGCATGGGCGCTGCCAACCATTCTTTCTATTTGCGCAATTGCTATCTCGAGAACAGGCTTTCGCAAGGCATGATGGAACTGGCGGGCCGCACGGTTTCGCTGAAGGACGTTACCATGCCGGTCTACAACCTCGCCTCTAAGGAGGACCATATCGCGCCGGCGCTGTCGGTATTCCTCGGCTCGAAATATTTCGGCGGCGAGGTCGATTACGTCATGGCCGGCTCCGGCCACATCGCCGGGGTCGTCAATCCGCCGGCGGCGCAGAAATATCACTACTGGACCGGCGGCAAGCCGGCCGGCGACTTCGACCAGTGGCTCGCCGGGGCCACCGACCATCCCGGTTCCTGGTGGCCGCACTGGCAACGCTGGATCGAAGCCAAGGACAATACCCGCGTACCGGCCCGCAAACCGGGCGAGCATATGCAAGTTCTAGGCGAAGCCCCCGGCACCTATGTCAAGGTGCGCGTGTAACCATCTGTAATGTGTGGTGAGTTGACGCGCCGCCAAAAGCGGGCGAAATGGTGCCGTCAACCCTGAGCAGCCTTGATTCATCCTCTAGCCGCCAAATTACTTTGAGGCTTGCAGATTTGACACAGGTCTCGTTTCCGGTTCGGGGAACAAGGGTCATTTCGACGAGACGTTTCGACGCCGCGCCAATGACGAACCGGTCGGATATCGAGGGGGAATTTTGTTTTGAGATCAGCAGGATCGCGCCTCGCGAAGGGAGAAAGCCGCGCCATTGTGGCGGCGCTTTTCTCGGTGCTCCTGGCGTCCTGCACCTCGGCCGGCGACCCGACCATGTCGGTCGGCATGCCAGGCTATAATACCTCGGCTACCGAAATCAGCACGGCCGCCGGTGCGCCCCAGGCCAGCACGGCTGCATCATCGTCGCAGATGATAACCGCACAAATGACGATGAATGCCGACGGTGACGCCAACCTTCCCGAGCAGGTCGCCTATGTGCCAGTGGCCAAGCCAGGGGCCAAGCCCGATGCCGGCTTCCCGATCGCCGTTCCCACGGCAGCCGAGACGATCGCGGCACACACGACGCAGCCGCTGCAACCAAACGCCCAGACGGCTGAACAGGCCGAGGCACAGAACAGTGCTGATGCATCGAAGCCCGACGCCAAGGCCGCCGCGCCGGCGATGAACAACCCGGTTTATGTGACCGCCGGCGAGATGCCGCAGCCACAGGCCTACGCACCGAAGAAAAATTTCCTGGCCTCGCTGTTCAGCGCCACGCCTGCTTCGGCGGCACCTTCTTCGCCGGCCAACAGCAGATCGGGCGGGCAGCCAACGGTCATGCAGGCCAAGGCGACGCCTGCGGCAAAACCCACCGTCACCCTGGCTTCGGCCGATCCGGCTGAAAAGCCGGTGCAGCTGGTGTCGACGGGCGATACCAGCCACTTCACGGCCGATGCCCTGCCCGGCGTGCGCCAGACGGCGCTGTTCGAGATCAAGCGCAAATCCGGCCTCGACGATGAGAGTGACGTCGATCTCAACGAAGACGAAGGTTCGGGTGGCGCCTACCAGGTCGCCTCCGCCGCCGGCCTCGCCCGGCTGGCGCCCAACGGCCTCCTGAAACAGAACGAAAGCGTCGATGTCGCCTGCTTGAAGCCGTCGCTGGTTCGCGTGCTGAAGACGATCGAAGGCCACTACGGCCGCAAGATGACGGTCACCTCCGGCTATCGCGATCCGGCCCGCAACCGCCGCGCCAACGGCGCCAAGAATTCGCTGCACATGTACTGCGCGGCCGCCGACATCCAGGTCCCCGGCGTCTCGAAGTGGGAACTGGCGAGCTACATCCGCACCATGCCGGGCCGCGGCGGCGTCGGCACCTACTGCCACACCGAATCCGTTCACGTCGATGTCGGACCGGAGCGCGACTGGAACTGGCGCTGCCGCAGGCGCGGCTAGGGCGAGGATCTTCCGTCACCGCGAAGGCCCTTCGGCGGCGTTGCATCATGCCGCAAAAACCAGCTTGGCTGTCGGAAAGACGCGGTTTGGAGCCAAAGGAAAAAAGTTGTCGCAGCCGGCGGCAGACGGGTTGCCGGTTTGTCGCGACGCAACTATAAGCGCTCACATCTGAGCGCGCCCATCGTCTAGCGGTCAGGACACCGCCCTTTCACGGCGGTAACAGGGGTTCGATTCCCCTTGGGCGTACCAGCATTTCAACTTGGCATATGTCTATCGCCAGCGTGATGCTGCGCCAGCTCTGCTGGACCCGCCACTCTGATAGGGGTGTCGGCAAGAAGAGGCGAAGACGACTGAGGACTTCGTCGAAGGCTGTCTAAGCCCGCAGTCCCCTCGCCTCGCCGCCGCGCTTGCGCGGAACCATCATGTCCCTGGCAAGCAGGCCGCTCACCCGGCAAAAGGCCATGAAGGCCCGCCATGCGTCTTCGGTCTCGACGATGTCCACCGTGGCGCCAAAACAGGCATTGAACGCGGCCTGGTAGGTTGGTCCCTTCCGGCGAACCGGCCATGTTTGCAGGAAATCGAGCGCCTGCTCGACACTGTAGATTTCCTCGACCGGCTGGCCGGGCACAGGCGCGATCCGCACCGGCACCTCGAATTGCAGTCTGTCCATTCGATCTCTCCCGAACTGACACCCCCGCAGCAACGCCGTTCGTCGCAAAAAATTGCCGTGGCGGCTTAATGCTTGGGCCGCTTCTCGCCTAGAAATGTGTCGTCACTACGGTGGTCAATGAACCCAGCGAAGTATGGGCCGCTAGAGGCAAGGAGAATGCCCCCAGGCGTGAATATCGCCGGTCTTCGGCCCGTCGCCGGCAGTTCGTCCTTGAACCTTGCGCTTTCCAGTGCCAAATCTGGGAAGGTTTCTCTCGCCGAGGCTCATCCAGCCCCGCATCCCTGCAAGACGGATAAAATGGTCACCTATCTCGACGCCGCCACGGCACCGCTCAGAAACACCGGCCAGATCCGTCTTTACGACGAGGAAGGTTTTGTCGGCATGCGCAAGGCTTGCGATCTCACCGCGCGCTGCCTCGACGAACTGGTACCGATTGTGGCGCCCGGCGTCACCACCGAAGCGATTGATCGCTTCGTCTTCGAGTTCGGGATGGACCATGGCGCGCTTCCGGCGACGCTCAACTACCGTGGCTATACGAAATCATCCTGCACCTCGATCAACCACGTCGTCTGTCACGGCATACCCGACAACAAGCCGTTGAAGGATGGCGACATCGTCAATATCGACGTCACCTATATCCTCGACGGCTGGCATGGCGACTCCTCGCGCATGTATCCGGTGGGCACGATCAAGCGTGCCGCGGAGCGGCTGCTCGAAGTCACGTATGAGTGCCTGATGCGCGGCATCGCGGCAATCAAGCCGGGCGCCCGAACCGGCGCCATCGGCGCCGCCATCCAGACCTATGCCGAAGCCGAGCGTTGCTCGGTGGTGCGCGATTTCTGCGGCCACGGGGTTGGCCGGCTGTTTCATGACGCGCCGAATATCCTGCATTACGGCAGCGCCAGCGAAGGCGTCGAGATGCGGCCGGGCATGATCTTCACCGTCGAGCCGATGATCAATCTCGGCCGGCCGCATGTGAAAGTGCTGTCGGACGGCTGGACCGCGGTGACGCGCGACCGTTCGCTGTCGGCGCAGTACGAGCACACGATCGGCGTCACCGAGACCGGCTGCGAGATCTTCACGCTGTCGCCAAAAAACCTCGACCGCCCCGGCCTGCGGGCCTAGTGTCTGGCAGATCGGGCGTTACCTTGCCCGGCAAATGCTGGGTGGGGCAGCCATGAACGGTGACAACGACGAGCGGGCCTTCTTTCCCGAAAGGCCAGTGCGATCGCCCGCGAAGGCGGTGGCCGCCGACAAGCCGCATTATCTCGGCCATCGCGACCGCCTGCGCGAGCGCTTCGCCGCCGGTGCCAACACCCTCCCCGACTACGAGCTGCTCGAGCTTTTATTGTTTCGGCTGATCCCGCGCGCCGACACCAAGCCGGTCGCCAAGGCATTGCTGGCACGCTTCGGAACATTGGCCGAGGTCCTCGGTGCGCCCGTCGAGCGCCTGCAGGAGGTGAAGGGCATCGGCCCGGCGGTTGCGCTCGACCTCAAGGTGGTTGCGGCAACGGCGCAGCGCATGGCGCGCGGCGAGATCGCCGGCCGCGAGCTGTTGTCGACCTGGACGCAGGTTCTCGAATACTGCCGGTCGGTGATGGCCTTCGAGGAGCGCGAGCAGTTCCGCATCCTGTTCCTCGACAAGAAAAACGCGCTGATCGCCGACGAAGTCCAGCAGGTCGGCACCGTCGACCACACACCGGTCTATCCGCGCGAGGTGGTCAGGCGCGCCTTGGAGCTCTCCGCCACGGCGATCATTCTGGCGCATAACCATCCGTCGGGAGACCCGACGCCGTCGCGCGCCGACATCGAGATGACCAAGCTGATCATCGAGACGGCCAAACCGCTTGGTATTGCCGTTCACGACCACATCATCATCGGCAGGAAAGGCCACTCCAGCATGAAGGGCCTGCTGCTGATCTGAGGTTTGGCGTTGTCTTCAGCTTTGTCCGCTGTGCGCCTATGTACCGCAACGTGAAGGCGGTCGGCTCGATAAATTCTGGCGCCGAGGCTCAGCTGGCCGTGCGCAGGCGTCGCGATCGGACAAAGGTCTTAAGTCCCTCGGAATCGAACGCGTGGCCGAAGGCATAACCCTGCAATATGTCGCAGCCCAGGCCCTTGAGTAGCCGTGCATGCTGCATCGTCTCGACGCCTTCCGCCACGACCTCGATACCCAGCGACTTGCCGATTTCAATGATCGACGAGACAACCTGCCTTCTCTGCGGCGATTTGACGATTGGGGTGACCAGCTGCCGATCTATCTTCAGCCGGCGCGGCTGCAACTTCAGCAAACTGACCATCGAAGCGTAACCGGTACCAAAATCGTCTATTTCGATGTCAATCCCCAGTTCTTTTATCTGCTCGATGTTCCACGTGACAAGGTCGTCGTTCTCGTCCAGGAAAATCGACTCGACAAGCTCAAACGAAACTGTTCCCTTCTTGATATTTTGTTCTCGCAGGCTCTTGATGAGCTCCTCATCCTGAAGGCGCCTGGCCGAGACATTGACCGACACCCGCGGAATGTGAAGTTTTGCAGCGGACCACGCTTCGAAATCCGAAAGCGATTGCTTCAATATGGCTTGGTCGATGATCGAGACAACGTTCAGTTCTTCTGCAATTCTCAGGAAGACGTCGGGCGCCAAAATACCCTTTATTGGATGTTTCCACCTCGCCAGCGCCTCAACCCCAACGATTTCGAGCGTCTTTGCGTCAAATTGGGGCTGGTAGAACGGGATGAACTCGTTGCGCTCGAGGCCGCCGAGAATTTCGTCGGCAATCCGCTTGGTATCGACGATTTCGCTTTGCATCGCGTCGGTGAAGAATTCGTATCGATTGCGCCCCCGCCCCTTTGCTCGGTAAAGCGCGATATCGGCGTTCACCAGCAGGTGTTTGGCTTCGACATCTTTTCCGTTGTCGACAGCGATTCCCACGCTGACACCAAAACGGCATCGATGACCCTGATAGTAGACCGGTTCGCGCATCTGGCTGATGACGCGGTCGGCGAGCAGCGCCAGCTGCTTGGTATCGTCGCGCACCACGCACAGAACGATGAATTCGTCTCCCCCGATACGGGCGACGAATCCCTCGTCGCCGACCTTCGACCTGAGCACGGTTGACGCGTGAACCAACATCGCGTCACCGGCGGCGTGGCCCAGCGTATCGTTGATGTGCTTGAACCGATCCAGATCTATGTGAAGCAGTGCCGCGTGCCCGCCTGAGCGCCTGGCGTTTGCCGCGTAATGTTCCAGTACCTGGTCGAGGTAACGCCGGTTGGGCAAGCCGGTCAGCGAATCATGAAGCGCGATGTGCTCTATGCGCGCTTTGGCTGACTCGAGTTCTGCATTTTTCGACTCGGACAGCTGTTTTGCACGAACCAGATCCTTGTTCAGCAGGACGTCGGAAGTCACGTCCCATTCCGCGCCGATCATTTTTGGGGTGTCGTTTGCGACCCGGTAAACGATCGCCTTGGACCGGACATGACGGATCTCGCCATCCTGACGCACAATCCGGTACTCCGACAAATATGGTCGTCCGCTGGCCACCGCCCTGTCGAAGTCCGCGTTGGCGCCAGCCAAATCATCTGGGTGGATTGCTCCCGCCCAGTCTGGATAGCCCCGGTGCTCGCCGGTTGGTTTGCCATATATTTCGTTGACGCGATCATCCCACGTAAGCTCGTTGGTCGCGAGATCGTGTTCCCAAACCCCAATAGCCGAAGCTTCCAGGGCGAGTTCCAAGCGTCGTGACAATCGACGCAATTCCGCATAATTGCGCTGTCTTTCGCCAATCAGGCGGCCTGTGACCAGGAAAGGGAACACAACCAAGGCTCCGGCCGTCGCCATGATAGCGCGCAACAACCATGCGTTGCTTGGCGTCGAAGGCCAGCCATTTTTGGGAATGGCCGCGATTTGCCACGAACCGGACGGGAGCACAACGTCGGCTGTCACCGGATCGCTTTTGCTGATCCGCTCACTACCGTAGAATTGGTCTCCATTTTGGCCGAGAGCGTCCCTGCCGATCAGCGCTATGTCAATCCCGAGATCGTCGTCAAGCAGCCCGCTCGCCCGATAAAGACGCTGCACGTCGACAACGGCGGAAATGATGCCCCAGAACCTTTCCGTATTGCCCGCGCTCCGCACGAAAACCGGAAAGCGGCCGATGAAGCCTTGTCCTCCCTGCTTCAGCTCGACGGGGCCGGCAAGCACCAGCTTGCGTTCGTCTCGCGCCCTTAGCGCAGCCGCACGCTGTCGTTCGTTCTTGCGGTAGTCCAGGCCCATCGCCTGCTCGTTACCCTCCATCGGGTACATCAGGGAAACGACCAGATCGGGCGCGCCGGCAATATTGTTCAATTGCGAGTCGGCGCCAAACAGATTGCTCGCGAGTGAGGCGAAGCGTTGCTGTCCCATATAGGGCTCGGTCACGACCGCGGAGACCAATCCACGCACGAGTTGAAGGTTTCCGTTGATATTGCCTTCGAGCTTGGCGCGGATGAGGTTGACCTTGGTCAGCACGTCCGAACGGACGGCCTGGTCCGAGACGACTTTGTTCTGGTGCTCCGCGAACGCAGCGCTGATAAGTATGACGACAAGCGCGATCGCCGCCGGAATATTTGCCGACGAAAAGACGACCTCCTTGATGCCGCCGAACCTAGCGCGGAAAAAAGCCAATAGGCGATTCCTCAAGTGCCATTTCAGGTTTTCGGGTCGACCCGATGAGGAACATTAGCTTTCAATGTTTAATTTGACCTTCACGCTCCTTAGAGCTTTTGCACTTCCGACCGTTGCTGATGTTGCAGGCCCGAGCGGTTGGAGCCAGCTGCCGACTTCCACTGCCATGGTCCCACTGATTGAGATGCGCTGGCGCCGGCGATCCAGCGTCTGTCGACCATTCGCGAGGAGATCTGCTCATCTCAAGGCGCTCGTCTGTGGAAGCGGACCGAGAGAGAGGCCGGCTAGACCTGGCTTGCTCGGAAGATCGAGGAGCGCGAGCGCGATTGCACAAGTCGACGCTCCGACCCGGGTACTCTGGAGCGTTGACCTGGACTAGTGCCCCTCAATCGCCTTGGGAGACACAAGGTATGGTATCTTGCCGACGCTGCGCTTCGTCGCGCCAATGGAATAAGCCATCGGTATCTTGGGAGAGTTCTCCGGCAAGCCGTACATATCCTTGCCGGCCCGCACGGCAAATGAAAAGTGCTGCCACGAAACCGTGTCATGCTCATTGAGAAAATCGAGCGTCAGACCAGCTGAAATCAGCGCATTCACCACGTCACTGATCGGGTGGATCCATTCATAATAGCGAGGATGCTTCAAGATGCGATCATCGCCGGTGTAGGTCAGTTCCTCGTTCCAGGCGAGCGGCCGAGCTATCGGCGTTCGCCAGTCGTGCTTCAATTCCAGGGCCGCGGCCTTTCGATCGCACTGAAACAGCAATGGATGGCCCTCGGCCATGTAGAGGCGGCCGCCGGGTCGCAGAAGATCGGCAACCACCCGCGCCCAACGGAACACGTCGTCCAGCCAGTTTACCGAACCCCAGGTAACGTAAGCGATATCAAAGGTCCGGCCGAGCGCTTCCACCGCCTCGAACAGTGGCGCTTCCACGAAGCGCACGTCGGTGCCTGCCTTCGCAGCAAAATCCCGCGCCGCCACGATCGCCGTCGGTGAAAAGTCGAGCCCGGTCACGCTGCCTGCGCCGAGATTCTTCAAGCTGATCGTGTCAAGACCGATGTGACACTGCAGGTGGACGATATCCTTGCCGGCGATATCGCCGAGCTCGCGCGTTTCCAGCTCATAGAGATTGGATCCGCCGGCCAGCACATTCTCGATGTGGTAGCTGCCCGTTGTGTCGGTCGAGTGCAGTTCGGCCCGATCATCCCAATTAAGGCGGTTCGCGCCCAGAAACCGTTCCAAATTCCCCCACCCCTGACCGACGCATGGTAAACAAGTCGTTAAAGCACCTTTGCAGCGAAAGTAGCGCGCGTCAATCCGGACCGGGCGGCAGTACGACGCCGCTCGCGAAAGCATTAGTCCCGGGAAGGCTTGCTGCTGATCAAAGGCTTCTGGCGCGATCGCCGCGCCCGGCGACAAGACCCCGCAGGCGCTCCCGGACTCCGCCGTCGTGGTCTGTATGTGGATCAGTCGGTTCCTCAGCCCGGCACAGCCACCATCGCGATATTTCTGGAGAGCTCGTTTGTGGGGGCAACTGCGTCTGCCGTGCCGCTCGTGAGTGCTCGGTAGAGTGCCAGATAATCGCTGCACATGCGCTCGACCGTGAACCGCTTCTCGAACGTCTGCCGCACTCGTGCGCGATCGAGGCTGTCTATGCGCCGGAGCGCGCCCACGGCTTCCTCCACCGTATCCACGATCCATCCGGACACACCGTCATCGATGATCTCCGGGACGGCGCCACGCCGGAACGCAACCACCGGCGTACCGCAGGCCATTGCTTCGATCGTTACGAGACCGAAGGGTTCCGGCCAGTCGATCGGAAACAAAAGCGCTTTCGCATTGCCCAGAAAATCCGCCTTTTGCCGCTCATCGATCTCGCCAATGAACTCCACGTTCGAATGCCGCAGCACTTGCGGCTCGACCCTTTCCTTCCAGAACGACTGGTCCACCTTGTCGATTTTGGCGGCGATCTTCAGGGGAAACCCGGCCCGCGCCGCTATTTGTATGGCCGCTTCCGGCCCCTTTTCCGGCGAGATGCGACCGAGAAATGCAAGATAGCCGGAGGTGTTCGGGTGGAACGGCAGAAGATCGCGGGGTAGGCCATGATGCACGGTTCCAACCCAATTGACGGGCGGCATGGGCCGGCGCTGGTCGAAGGAAATCGAGACCAGGGGAACGTCGTCAAACATCGCATAAAGCTGCGCCAGATCGGGCAGGTCGAGCCTGCCGTGAAGCGTGGTAACCGTTCGTCTGGCAAAATCCCGAATTATGGGGAAGTGCAGAACATCGACGTGGAAATGCAAAACGTCGAATTCACCGGCTCGCCGGCGCACCCGTTCAAGCATCATAACATGGTGCGGACCACCGTCCTGGACCCTGGGGTTCAGGCGCAGCGCGACGTCGCAACACGGCACCAGCTCGGCTGAGGTACGAGAATCGGCGCTGGCGAACAGCGTCACCTCGTGGCCCTGTCGGGCAAGTTCTTCGGTCAGATACGAAACAATTCGCTCGGTTCCACCGTAGGTTCGGGGCGGCACGGATTCGGTTAGCGGTGCGATCTGGGCTATTTTCATTTAGAAAATCTTTTCGGCGGCGATCGCCGTCTTTCAAACAAGCTTCGGCGGCAACCAAGACAAGCGAGAGCTTCCCGTTGCGAAGTATTCTATGCAGAGCGTATTTATAGTTGTGCCGTCCGTGCTCCTCCCGTGCAATCAGGTTTCCCTTATTCAACTCCTCTGCATCCAAGAACTGCGATCCATGAGAAATGTTTCACCGGCTCGATAAAAAGACAGAATGAGCTACGCGCCGCCGCCCCGCCGCCCCCTGACAGGCAGCTTTGGATCGCTCGATCACCACCAAGTGATCCAGGCGTGCCGGTGCCGAATGGAACATAAAGCCCGGAATTCAGTTAGATAGCCGGATTTGGCTGGAGTACCGCCAGATGCGGAATTCCAGCCGGGCAGGGCACTACCGTGACACGGAGTGAGCGGCTTCGGGCGCATCTCGCCGAACTCAGGCACCACCTTGCCGAACTCGGGAGCCATAAACGCTCCCTATGGAGGATGCCATGAACCAGTGGACAAACGCCAGGCTCTGTGACGTAGCCAACCTGATCCTTGGGGCAATTCTGTTCTTCTCCCCCTGGATCTTCACCTTTGCGGCAGGCCCGCAGACGCAGAACGCCCTCGGCAGCGGAATCTTGATTGTCGTGCTTTCGGTTGCCGCCCTCGCAGCATTTGCCGTGTGGGAAGAGTGGGTGAACCTGGTCGTCGGACTGTGGGTTCTCGCATCGCCCTGGGTGCTTGGATTCCAGGCGACCACGGCGATGACCGTGCATGTCGTGATCGGCATTCTGGTCGCCGTGCTGGCGGCGATCGAGCTCTGGATGATGTATCAGAACCCGCCGACCCAGTCCGCCGCCTAACAGGCGCAGCCAGCCAGCGCCCTTTTTTGGGCCTGACGGATCTATCGGTCGTCTGCCGGTCTCTCGGCAACAGCCGCCGGAGGCCGGGTAGGCGGCGTTTGTTTGGACGAGAATAGGAAGGATGGCGCATTATGGTCGGTGACAATCCGCGTTCGACGGCCAGGATTGCGGGACATCCTATTCATCCGATGCTCGTGCCATTTCCGATCGCCTGCTTCGTCGGCACCCTGCTGACGGATCTAGCCTATTGGCGAACAGCGGAGATGATGTGGGCTGACTTCTCCGCTTGGCTGGTTACCGTCGGCGTGATCATGGGCTGCCTAGCAGCGATCGCGGGGCTGATCGATTTCCTGGCCAATCCGCTGATAAGGGCACAGCCCCCCGCCTGGCCGCACGTGCTCGGCAATCTTCTGGCGCTGGCGTTATCCATCATCAACATGCTCGTGCACACCCGCGATGCATGGACCTCCATCGTTCCTACAGGCTTGATCCTCTCGGCGGTTGTCGTGCTCGTCCTCATCTTCACTGGTTGGCTGGGCTGGTCCATGGTGTACCGGCATCACGTCGGAGTGGCGGATTGATGCGCATAGCAAGCTCCATCGGTCAGACCAGGCGCATCGCGGTGTCCGTCCTCGTTTGCACTGCGGCGATCACTCTTGCAGCGTGCAGCGGCAACGACCCGGACCCCAGCAGTCAGATAGGGCCGAATCCAAAACTGCCGGACCCGATCCAATATTTCTTCCCGCCCATGCATCTCGCTTCCGTGGTCGGATGGAATAGCGACGAGAAGCCGACAGTCGCGCAGGGGCTGCAGATCCAGGCTTTTGCCCACGGCTTGCAGCATCCGCGGTCGCTTTATGTGCTGCCCAATGGCGACGTGCTGGTGGTCGAGTCCAAGGCGCCGGGTGGCGAACCGATCAAACGGCCCAAGGATTTGGTGATGGGCTGGATCGAATCCTGGGTCACCTCGGGCGGCGACAGCGGCCCAAGCAACCGCATTACGCTGCTGCGCGACGCCGATGGCGATGGCAAGCCGGAGCTGACCAGCGTATTCCTCGACCACCTGAACTCCCCCTTTGGCGTGGCGCTGGTGGGAAGCGATCTCTACGTCGCCAATACCGACTCCATCGTCCGCTATCCCTACAACACCGGTGACACAAAGATCACCGCGCCCGGGACGCCGCTAACCGCCCTGCCCGGCGGCCCGATCGACCACCATTGGACGAAGAGCCTGGTGGCAAGCCCCGACGGCTCGCTGCTCTATGTCGGCATCGGCTCGAACAGCAACGTCGCCGAAAACGGCATCGAGGCGGAGAAGAACCGCGCCGCCATCTGGCAGGTAGACAGGGCCACCGGCCGGTCGCGCATTTTCGCCAGCGGTTTGCGCAATCCAAACGGCCTGAGCTGGGAGCCGCAGACCGGGGCGCTCTGGGCAGTGATCAATGAACGCGACGAGCTCGGCCCCAATCTCGTGCCGGATTATCTGACCTCGGTAAAGGATGGCGGCTTCTACGGATGGCCATACAGCTATTACGGCCAGCATCTCGATCCCCGCGTCATGCCCCAACGTCCGGACCTGGTCGCAAAAGCGATCGTTCCGGATTATGCACTGAGTTCCCACGTCGCCCCTCTGGGGCTGGCCTTCTATGCGGCAACCAGCCTTCCCGAGGCATATCGCGGCGGCGCCTTCGTTGGCGAGCATGGCAGCTGGAACCGCACGCGCTTCAATGGCTACAAGGTAGTTTTCGTACCATTCAGCGGCGGCCGTCCGAGCGGCGTCGCTACCGACGTGGTGACTGACTTCCTGGACAAGGACAACAAGGCGCGCGGCCGGCCTGTCGGCCTGGCTGTCGACAAAACCGGGGCCCTGCTCATCGCCGACGACGTCGGCAACACAGTTTGGCGGGTGACATCTGCCGGCCAATAAAGTGGCTCCACTCCCTTCGTCGAGCTGTCGGTCGAGCAGGTGGAGGGATCCCCGACGATCGCCGTTCCGGTGGTTCTGCTAGGCGCATTCGGCGTGCCCGCCATTGCCGGCTACTCCACGCTGACGATGTTTGTCGCGTGGCCGCATCGGGCGGGTGAGCTGGAAATAGATGAGGGCCTGCCGCTGATCACCGCCGAACCGAAGGACCGCCAGCGCCGCGAAATGGTATTTTTGCCCTTCCCACAGCCGGCTCTAGAATTTTCATCGCAAATCAAGTTATGATGCACTTGGTATTTCCCGGGACGGCTTGCGCCGCTTGGAATACCGGGAGGAACCGGGACATGGCCGTTGCGCTTGTACTCGTTCTGATAGTCGTGGGCTCGGTGTTGTTCCACTTCCTGAGCCCATGGTGGTGGACGCCGATTGCCTCGAACTGGGACTATATCGACAACACCATCATCATAACTTTCTGGATCACCGGTGTCGTCTTCGCCGCCGTGGTTCTTTTCATGGCCTATTGCGTCTTCCGCTTCCGTCATCGGGAAGGCAATCAGGCGGCATACGAACCTGAGAACAGGCGGCTCGAATCCTGGCTGACGGTCGTCACCGCGGTTGGTGTCACCGCTTTGCTCGTTCCAGGCCTGTTCGTCTGGAGCCGGTTCGTTACCGTTCCAAGCGACGCAACCGAGGTCGAAGTCGTCGGCCAGCAGTGGCAATGGAGTTTCCGCCTCCCCGGCAAGGACGGCAAGCTCGGCACATCCGACACTCGCGACGTCAACGCTGAAAATCCACTCGGCGTCATCGCCACCGATGCCAACGGTCAGGACGATGTCGTAGTGGAAGCGGCCGACCTGCACCTCCCGGTAGGCAAACCGGTCAAGATGCTGCTCCGCTCGATCGATGTGCTGCACGATTTCTACGTGCCGGAATTCCGCGCCAAGATGGACATGATCCCGGGCTCGGTCACCTATTTCTGGTTCACTCCGACCAAGACCGGAACCTTCCAGGTCCTGTGTGCCGAACTCTGCGGCCAGGGACATCCGATGATGCATGGCGTGGTCATGGTCGATACTCAGGAAGACTATCTGGCGTGGCTTGGCCAGCAGCAGACTTTTGCGCAGCTGTCCGCGCCCCAGCAGATGGGCTCGGCAGAGTAGGAAACCGGAACGACGGCGCGCCGTCGGGATTGAAGTTAATGCGGCAAGTCCGAACTGTCGGGCTGGCCGAGAAGGGCACGGAGGTGTTCCTATGGTCGATATCACACCTGCAGATGCGGTACCGCCGGCCGAAGTCGCGGAAATGGAACTCTACCATCCGCACAGCTGGTGGACGAAATACGTTTTCTCGCAGGACGCCAAGGTCATCGCCATCCAGTATTCGGCGACGGCGACAGCGATCGGCATGGTCGCGCTGGTGCTATCCTGGCTGATGCGGCTGCAACTCGGCTTCCCCGGCACATTCGACTTCATCACCCCGGAAGCCTACTACCAGTTCATCACCATGCACGGCATGATCATGGTGATCTACCTGCTCACGGCACTCTTCCTGGGCGGCTTCGGCAACTATCTGATCCCGTTGATGGTTGGTGCTCGCGACATGGTCTTTCCCTATGTCAACATGCTGAGCTACTGGATCTATCTGCTCGCCGTGCTGGTCCTGGTGTCGAGCTTCTTTGCGCCCGGCGGACCGACGGGTGCCGGCTGGACGCTCTATCCGCCGCAGGCGATCATGACCGGTACGCCAGGCGGCCAGGACTGGGGCATCATCCTGATGCTTGTCTCGCTGATCCTGTTCATCGTCGGCTTTACCATGGGCGGCTTGAACTATGTCGTGACGGTGCTGCAGGGGCGCACGCGCGGCATGACGCTGATGCGCCTTCCGCTTACTGTCTGGGGTATTTTCACCGCCACCGTCATGGCACTGCTCGCCTTCCCGGCGCTGTTCGTCGCCTGCGTGATGATGCTGCTCGACCGGGCGCTCGGCACCAGCTTCTTCATGCCGGCGATCGTCGAGATGGGCGAACAGTTGCAGCACGGCGGCGGCAGCCCGATCCTGTTCCAGCATCTGTTCTGGTTCTTCGGCCATCCGGAGGTCTACATCGTGGCGCTTCCGGCCTTCGGCATCGTATCCGACCTGATCAGCACCCATGCGCGCAAGAACATCTTCGGCTACCGCATGATGGTCTGGGCCATCGTCGGCATCGGCGCGCTGAGCTTCGTGGTCTGGGCGCACCACATGTATGTCAGTGGCATGCATCCCTATTTCGGCTTTTTCTTCGCCACAACGACATTGATCATCGCCGTCCCAACAGCCATCAAGGTCTACAATTGGGTGCTGACGCTGTGGCGCGGCGACATCCACCTCACCATACCGATGCTTTTTGCCTTGGCCTTCATCGTCACCTTCGTCAATGGCGGGTTGACTGGGCTATTTCTTGGCAATGTCGTCGTCGACGTTCCGCTTTCGGACACGATGTTCGTCGTCGCCCATTTCCATATGGTCATGGGGGTTGCCCCGATCATCGTAATCTTCGGCGCGATCTATCACTGGTATCCGAAGGTCACCGGCCGGATGCTGAACGAGACACTGGGCCGGTTCCATTTCTGGGTCACCTTCCTCGGCGCCTATCTGATCTTCTTTCCCATGCACTATCTCGGCTTGATGGGCGTGCCGCGGCGGTACAACGAATTGACCGACATGACGATCATGACGGAATCGGCCCACCACCTGAACTCGTTTATCAGCATCATGGCTTTTATAGTCGGTTTTGCTCAGATTGTGTTTCTGTTTAATCTCATCTGGAGCATCCGCCATGGCCGTGAGGCTGGCGGCAATCCGTGGCGGGCAACGACGCTCGAGTGGCAGACGCCCGAAACACCGCCCGCCCACGGCAATTTCGGCAAGGATCTGCCGATCGTCTATCGCTGGGCCTATGACTACAGCGTACCGGGAGCCAAGGAGGACTTCATACCGCAAAACGTTCCGGGCTCCTTCGCGCCCTCCAGGGAGCCGGCATGAGCGTAATCCTGGTCTTCCTGCTCGTGATCGCCGGTATTGCCGGGTGGTGGCTTTCCCATCAGCGGCTAATGACGAAGCCGTGGCTCGAGCAAGGTATGATCGGGGATTTTGTCGCTCTGGACCGATCGGCGCTGCCGACCGCAAAGATCGGTCTCGGCGTCTTCCTTGCCGTCGTCGGCTGCCTGTTCGCGCTGTTCACCAGTGCTTACTTCATGCGCATGGCGCTGTCGGATTGGCGGCCGCTGCCCATCCCGCCCCTGCTCTGGCTTAACACCGGCGTACTGGTCTTGAGCAGCATCGCGATACAGTGCGCTTCGCTCGCGGTGCGCAAGGGTCAAGTGGATATGGTCAGGCTCGGCCTCGCCACCGCTGGACTCACGGCGCTCGTCTTCCTGATTGGACAGCTTGTGGCATGGCGGGAACTGAGTGCGGATGGCTATTTTCTGGCATCCAATCCGGCCAACAGCTTCTTCTACCTGCTAACGGGAATGCATGGCCTGCATATACTGGGAGGACTGGTCGGGCTGGGCAGAACGAGCGTCGGCGCCTGGAACGGAGCGCAGCCGCAGCGGCTTCGCCTCAGTGTCGAGCTGTGCGCCATGTACTGGCATTTCCTGCTTTTCGTCTGGCTCGCCATCTTTGCGCTTCTGGCCGGCTGGGCTTCGACTTTAATCGACATTTGCCGAGGGTTGCTGACCTAGGAGGAACGGGCGGATGGCAGAGACGACACTGGCCCACATCGGCCGAACAGAGCCGCGGCCCGCAGGCTGGCAAGGCATCGCCGCCGACTGGTCCTCGGATCAGCGGGCGTTCAAAAACGTGTCCTGGGGCAAGGCCATGATGTGGATCTTCCTGCTCAGCGACACGTTCATCTTCGGCTGCTTCCTGCTCTCCTACATGACCGCGCGTATCTCAACACGTGTGCCGTGGCCCAATCCGAGCGAGGTCTTCGCCCTGCGCATCGGTGGCTCCGACATTCCACTGATCCTTATCGCCATCATGACCTTCGTGCTGATCTCGAGCAGCGGAACGATGGCCATGGCGGTCAATTTCGGCTACCGCCGCGACCGCCGCAAGACGGCAGTGCTGATGCTCTTGACCGCAGCACTCGGCGCGACCTTCGTCGGCATGCAGGCCTTCGAATGGACCAAGCTGATCACCGAGGGCGTGCGGCCTTGGGGCAATCCCTGGGGCGCTGCCCAGTTCGGCGCATCCTTTTTCATGATCACCGGCTTCCACGGCACGCACGTGACGATCGGGGTGATCTTCCTGATCATCGTGGCGCGAAAGGTCTGGCGCGGGGATTACGATGTCGGACGGCCCGGCTTCTTCACCAGCCGAAGGGGCCGCTACGAGAACGTCGAAATCATGGGGCTTTACTGGCATTTCGTCGACCTGGTCTGGGTGTTCATTTTCGCATTTTTCTATCTTTGGTGAGAGGCAGGACATGGCTGAAGCAACCGCAAACGGCCTGGGACAACACGCACTGGACAGCGCCCGTACCCATGATGCGACGACGACCGGCGTTACCCCGGCGGAGGTTCATCAGGAGCACCCGATCAAGCTCTATCTGGTGGTCTGGGCGTGGTTGTTCATCCTCAGCACCTGCTCCTATCTGGTCGACTATTTCGGTCTCCACGGCTATCTCAGATGGTCGCTGATCCTGATCTTCATGATCCTCAAGGCAGGACTGATCGTCGCCATCTTCATGCACATGGCCTGGGAACGGCTGGCACTGGCATATGCAATTATCCTGCCGCCGGTGCTGGTTCTGGTGTTCGTGACGATGATGGTCTTCGAAGCGGACTACACGCTTCTCACCCGAATGGCGTTTTTCGGAGCCGGGCCCTGACATACAATCCGGATCCGGGCCGTCCGGTCCTGGAGCCTTCGCCTTGAAACAATCCACGACTGGTCCATTTCTGTTGGTATCGGAAACGACAGGCGATGCCGGCGTTTCCACATGCGTCGCGAACACCAGCAAGGGGCGCCCAAGATGACCATCGCAACCAGACTGAAGGACTTCATCGATAGGAAAGGAATTTCCTACGACACCGTCGAGCATCACCGCACGGCGACAAGCAGACAATCCGCCATTGCGGCACATGTGCCTGGCAGCATAATGGCCAAATCGGTGGTCGTTCACCACGACCGTGGCTACGCGCTCGCCGTGGTTCCAAGCACGCACAGGATAGAACTCGCGACATTGCAGGATGTCATGGAGAAGCCTCTTGGACTTGCCTCCGAAGACGAGGTGGTCTCGTTGTTCGGCGATTGCGATGTCGGCGCTGTGCCACCGATCGGCGCTGCCTATGATGTGCCAGTGGTCCTCGATGAAAGCCTCGGCGACGCTCCCGAAATCTATTTCGAGGGCGGTGATCATAGGACGCTGGTGCATGTGAGCGGCAGGGATTTTCGCGACCTGACAAAGGACGCGCGCCAGGCCCGTTTCAGCCACCCGGCCTATTGAAAGCTCTGCCCCACCTGCCCGCACCGGCACTTTCACCGGTGCGCGCAGGGCTGGTTTTTTTCAGCTCACGGTCTGGTGGCCGGCGGCGATTCCACAACTTTCCGATAGACATGCCAGGTCGCATGACCAAGGATCGGCAGCACGACTGCCAACCCGGCGAACACTGGCAGCGAGCCGACGATCAGGGCGACGGCGACGATAAGGCCCCACACGGCCATCACGATCGGGTTGGCCAGGACAACGCGCACCGAGGTGTGGATGGCTTCGTAGGCGCCGACATCGCGGTCGAGCAACAACGGGAATGCGACGACCGTGGTGCACAACACAACCGCGGCGAACACGAAGCCGATGGCGTGACCCAGGATGATGAGCGTCCAGCCGCGTCCCGTGGCAAATATTTCACTGATGAAACTGGACAGCGATTGCGGCGGCGCCGGGCCGAACAGGGTCTGGTAGAATATCTGGGCCGTCAAAAGCCAGGCGATGAAGATCGCAAGCAGCATGACGCCGACCGCTGCAATAGCCGGCAGTGCTGGAGAACTCCTGACCTCAAAGGCGTGCCTCCACGAGGCGTCGAGCCCGGCTTCCCGTCGCCGGCTGATCTCATAGAGGCCGATCGCCGCGAACGGACCAATCAGTGCAAAGCCGGACACAAGCGGAAACAGCAATGGCAGCGTGTTGTTACCTGATGTCCAGACAGCAAGCACGACACCCGCAATCGGATAGATCAGGCAGAGAAAAACGATGTGCGACGGCTTGACCATGAAATCATCGACGCCACGCCTGAGCGCATCAAAAAGATCGGAGACACCGATTTTTCGAATTCTGGTGTGTTCCAGCGTCTCGCTGGCGCCTGCTATTACGTGAAAGCTTGCCATGACCATTCCTCCAGACCAGGTCCGGTAAGGTCGCGTTTTACGGTGCTGCCGTTCCGCATGATTGGCCCACGCAAACCGCGACCTGCACCATGATCAATATACTCTCATGCGGGGGACTTGTCGCGCTTTGTAGGAAGGCCCGGGAGTAAGAGGTCCCGGGTAGCCTGACTAGCTACGGACGCCGTTCTCCGATATGCTCTTCTAGTCGAAGGTGAAGGTCATGGACGGAAGGACAGTTCTCATACTCGGCCTTGGCGTCGTTATTCTGCTGTTGCTGGGATTTTGTGCTCTGCCAATGTGATGTTTTGAGCCGGGGTCAATAGTCGGCTGAAGCGATCACTCGCATTACAATGGTGTCGGCAAGCAACGCTGCAAATATTGCGAAAAGATAGACAATCGAATACGCAAACAGCGCCTTTGCCGGCTTCATCTCCTTGTCGGCGACGAGAACCTTCCAGGCCTGCCAAATGAAACCTGCACCCAACGCGGCTGAAGCAGTGCCGTAATATCCGCTCGCGAAGCCGAAACCCCAAGGGAGCACGCCGATTGGCGCCAAGAGCAGTGAATAGGCGAAGATTTGTTTTCTGGTCGAGTGCTGGCCGGCCACATTCGGCATCATCGGGACCCCAGCCGCGGCATAGTCACCGACCTTGAAAAGGGCCAGCGCCCAGAAATGAGGCGGCGTCCAGAGGAAAATGATCAGAAACAGGATGAGACTTTCAATGCCGATTGCGCCGGTTGCAGCAACCCACCCGATCACCGGAGGAAGGGCGCCTGCCGCGCCGCCTATGACGATATTCTGTGGCGTCGAGCGCTTCAGCCACATCGTGTAGATAACGACATAGAAAAAGATGGTGAACGCCAACAACGATGCGGCGAGCCACCCCACCAGCACGCCGAGCGTCATGACCGACAGTGCGGAAAGCACCAGACCGAAGCTGAGAGCTTCGCCAGGCGTGACGCGACCGGACGGAATCGGTCGCTTGGACGTGCGAGACATCAAGGCGTCTATGTCTGCGTCGTACCACATATTGAGCGCGCCGGCGGCTCCCGCTCCAACCGCGATTGCGCCGATGGCAATTAAGGCGATAACTGGATTCATCACGCCGGGCGCCATCATCAGGCCGACGAAGGCCGTAAACACGGCAAGTGCCATGACGCGTGGTTTCAAAAGCGCAAAGAAATCACCCGCCGTCGCCTCCGAGAGGCGGATGCCGGTATCCTTGAGACGGCTTTCTTCAGTCGACATTCAGACGACCACCGATGGGAATGGCAGCCTAGCCGGCCAATGTCTTTTTTGCAACGAGTCGCCCTCCCCACCGACACTGCCGGCAGATTGCGGCCGAGGCTATGCCTCGACCTGTTTGCTATACCAAGATCCGGCGGAAGAGCCGGGCTATTTGGAGAATTGCTTCAGATAAGCAATGACATTGGCGACGTCCTCGTCCTTCTTGAGGCCGGGGAATGCCATCTTGGTTCCTTTGACCATCGCCTTGGGATCGTGAAGGTAGGTCGTCAGCGTGGCCTCATCCCATTTGACGCCGGACTTGCCGGCCTCGGTCATGGCCTTGGAATAGCTGAACCCTGGATGCGTGCCGGCCGTTCGGCCGATGACGCCGTTCAAGGACGGGCCGACCTTGTTCTGATCCTTGTCCGCGATATGGCAGACCTTGCATTTGGCGAAGACCTTCTCACCCGCCGCGGCATCCTGTGCCCGCGAGGGGCCGGCAATGACGGTGGCGACGGACATGATGACAAAAAACACAAAGGCACGCATGGCATTTCCTCCCTGATCGCCAATTTGCCCTGGCTGACCTGCACAGGCCGACATTTAGTCCGCTGGCATGCGCTCTTGAATGGCAGAACGGATATCCACTGCCTGGGGTTGCGGCACCTACATACCACGGAACCCGGCCGGCAGATAGAGTTCGGCCGTGCCAAGGTTTAATGCGGACAATCTGCTCAAGGCAATTTGGTGTTGCAGCTGGCGGCGATCCGGCCGATCGCCTCTTCAACTCCGGTGAGGTCAAACTCGGCTTTGCCGCGCCCCGACAGCAGCCCGAACCGCCAGGACAGCAGCAGCCGGTCCGCGGCAATCAGTCGCCTGATGCCGTCGGCACCGTCGCGGACCAGCATCCTGCTGCGCGGGCCGACCGACCAGCTTTCGTTGAGCTTGCCGGATTGGCCGACAGTCACCGACATGGCGATGGTTCGGCTGGCGGAAACGGTGTCGCTCAGCTGCAGCCATTCGCTCCAACGCGGTTCGCCGGCGGTCCGGCACGCGATCGTCAAAACCGGGCTGTAGCTCAATGCGCCGCCGCCGGTGATGAGCTTGTTGGTCGCATAAAGCGAGGCGGTGACAAGGCCATCGCTGCTCTTGTCGAACCGCCAGTTGTCGAGAACCGTATCAGCCTGGGCAATGCCACAGACCGACGCAAGCAGGAACGCCGCCGCCACGCTTCCGATACCGAAGAACTGTCTCAACGATGCCTCCAACAACCGCTGCGGTCAGCAACCCAGCGCAGATAATCATCAAAGCTTCATATCGCTACCTCGAGCGCCAGATGCGTGAAATCCGTTGCGTCTGTGCCACAACGAAAAAGGCCGCCTCGAGAAGGCGGCCTTTCGGAATTCAGCAGGGACGTTATTCAGCGTCCTTGGCGGCCTTCTTCTTCGGCGCGGCCTTTTTCTTCGGCTCTTCAGCGTCGTCGTCGGCCTTCTTGGTGTCCGCTTTTTTCGCAGCCGCCTTCTTCGCCGGCTTGGCCTTGGTTGTATCCGTATCCTCCTCGTCGGCCAGCAGCTCTTCCTTGCTGACCTTGACGTCGGTGACCGAAATCTGGCCGAGCAGATGGTCGACCACCTTCTCTTCGAACATCGGCGCGCGCAACGTGTTCAGCGCTTCGGGATTGTTGCGATAGAATTCGAAGGCTTCCTGCTGCTGGTTGGCCGGATAGCGACGCACCTGCTCGAACAGGCCGCGCTGCAATTCCTCGTCCGTCACCGTGACGCCGGCCTTCTCGCCGATTTCGGCGAGAACCAGACCGAGACGCACACGGCGCTCGGCAAGCCGCATATATTCTGCACGCGCTTCTTCTTCAGTCGTCTCTTCGTCGGCAAAGGTGCGCCCGGCAGCTTCGAGATCGCGATTGACCTGGTTCCAGATGTTGTTGAACTCGGCCTCGACTAGCTTGGACGGCGCCTCGAACGAGTAGGCAGCGTCGAGCTGGTCGAGCAACTGCCGCTTGACTTTCTGGCGCGTTATCGAGCCGAACTGGTTCTCGATCTGACCGCGCACCACCTCGCGCAGGCGCTCCAGCGATTCAAGGCCGAGATTTTTGGCCATCTCGTCGTTGATCTCAAGCGCGCCGGGCTTCGACACTTCCTTGACCGTCACGTCAAAAGTGGCTTCCTTGCCGGCCAGATGCGCCCCCTGGTAGTTTTCCGGGAAGGTAACCGTGACCTGCTTCTCGTCGCCGGCCTTGCTGCCGACCAGCTGGTCCTCGAAGCCGGGGATGAATTCCTTCGAGCCGAGCACCAGCGGCTGATCCGTGCCTGCGCCGCCGCCGAAGGCTTCGCCGTCGATCTTGCCGACATAATCGATGGTCACGCGATCGCCTTCGGCGGCCTTGCCGGTCTTCGGCTCGTAAGTGCGGGCGGATTCAGCGACACGCTTGACCTGCTCGTCGATCTCTTCATCCGGCACGTCGAACACCTGGCGCGTCACCTTGATGTCGGAGAAATCCTTGATCTCGATCGGCGGAATGACCTCATAGTTCAGACGGAACTCGAAATCGGCACCGCCTGCCAGGATCTTCTCGGCTTCCTTCTCGTCCTCGGTCATGATCACTTCGGGCTGCATGGCGGCCTTTTCGCCGCGCCCGGTGATGATCGAACGGGTCGAATCATTGAGGATCTCGTTGACCACTTCGGCCATGAACGACTTGCCGTAGACTTTGCGCAGATGCTGCACCGGCACCTTGCCGGGGCGGAAGCCGTTGATGCGGACCTTGTTCCTGGCATCGGAGAGCCGCGCCATCAGCTTGGCTTCCATGTCACCGGCCGGCACGGTGATCTTGATCTCGCGCTTGAGACCGGAGTTGAGCGTTTCGGTGACCTGCATCATAAAACCTTTGTTTCCACCAATGAGGCCGTCAAACGGCCCCTGCCGTTTACAGCCTGCCGGTATGATCTTGCCGGGAATGGCTTTTGGTGCGGGACTTGGCGATCTGTCCGCTCAACGCGGCACAAATCCTCCAGAAATACGCTCCAAAATGTGAATAAGTCTTTGTTTTTCCTACTTCTTATCACATTCTGCAGAAGCGGATCGTCGCGTCCCGTCACATTCGACACGCCTTTTGTCACAGGCGACGCTGATTTTCAACCATCTTTGCATTCCGGCCAATGATGCCGATGTGGGCTCTGACATTGACAGAATGATGGCTACATGGGATTGGCCGGGCAATGCGGATGTGGCGGAATTGGTAGACGCCCTGGATTTAGGTTCCAGTGCCGAAAGGCGTGGGGGTTCGAGTCCCTTCATCCGCACCACCCTTCGCTCTTCGAGCTTGGGGTGGCAGGCCACTCGAAGCTCCTCCGAAGCCTTGGCGAAGGAGGATCATTGCCAAGGCCGTAGCGCGATCTAGTAAAGCGGCTCCTCGAATAGTGTCTTGTCGCCATCCATCAGCGCTTTGATCTGCGCCGTGCCGTTGGCCGCAATCGCCACGCGGATGCCGAACGGCCGCACACGCATGTCGTTCTGGATCGCCATCCCCTCGCCTTCCGGCAGATAGAAGCGCTCGATGCCGTACTCCGGCGCGATCGTCGTTGCTCCCTGGCTGATATTCCAGCCCTCGGAGACGTGTCCGACGATATCGGCTTCATCGGATGCTGCCGGCGCCGGCGCTTGCCCGAACCAGGCCGCGGTCGGCCCCCAATAGCCATCGGCGCCCTGCTTCAGCCTGACCACGATCGACGTTTCCTCGCTGGAAAGCTTGCCGGCCGGAATGTTGCCGATCAGTTTCACCGGTATGCGTGAAATGTCGTAGCCGAGCAGAATGTAGTCACCGCGCAAGAGATCGCGCGGATCGATCGGCTCGACCTTGAGCAGGACCTGCTTGCCATCGCGCAGGATCGCCGCGCGTCCGGCGATGATCCAGCTCAGAAAGCCGATCTGGACGAGCGCCAGGACCAGCGCCGAGATGATCAGTCTTTTGCCGGTCATCATGCCGCCGCTCCTGTCATGTTCGAGGCGTTCATGCGCCTTTCTATGCGGATGATAATGAAAGCAAGAACAGCGAGCAGCACCGCCGCCGCAAGGAAGAAGCCTGCCGTGTCGAGCATTGATTGCAGCATCACCACATAGATGATGGCGAGTTCGAAGGCGAAGCCCGCATAGGCAACCCAGCGCAGTCCCCGGCTCTCGCGGCCGCCCAGCACGATCGCCGCGATGATGCCGGCCAGCGCAACAGCCGAGGCAATGGCGAAGCCGCTATTGTAGCTGCTTTCATCCGCCAGTTCGAATTGGATCATCGCCAGTCCGGTGAGAAAGCCGATCAGCGCGTGCAAGGTCAACCTGCCGCCGAGTTGCAAAACCCTCTCGACCGGCCCGGCAGCAAAGATCGCAGCGGTAAAAAGCAGCACCGACGCGGCAACGAGCGGGATGGCGACTTGCAGCGTGTCGTATTCCATGGCCAACAGCACGAGGTAGAAAAGGACCGACAGGATGATCAGGTGGCGCGCCGCCTGGCTGCGCGTCCAGAACGAAACGGCGAACAGTATTAGCGCCATGACCACGAAGAGATGCGGAAATTCCGTGCGCCGGAAGTAGTCGAACCCTCTCAGGAACAGCCAGGCATCGGCGATGCCGACGGCAGCGACGGTCAGTGGGTTTGAGCGCAGCGCCACCGCCGCCAGCGCCGTGCCGGCCCCCCAGGTGATCAAGGCCGAGGCCTCGTCGCCCGACAAATGATACATCTGGCCGATCAGCGCGATCGAACCGCCGAATGCCGCCGCCGCGACGATCCACAGTGCTTCGCCGATCGCCGCATGGTCGCGCATCTTCAGCACCGCGCCGCCGACATAGCCGGCAAGGATAACGGCAAAAAGTGCCGCGACCCGCACCAGCCGCGGGATGACTTCCCAGTTGGCGGCGATAAAGATCAGGATAGCCGCGCCGAACAGCAG
The DNA here is from genome assembly GCF_040321995.1 of Mesorhizobium sp. M0207. Lineage (NCBI taxonomy): Bacteria > Pseudomonadati > Pseudomonadota > Alphaproteobacteria > Hyphomicrobiales > Phyllobacteriaceae > Mesorhizobium > Mesorhizobium sp. M0207. The sequence continues at coordinate 9,857 of NZ_JAMYSQ010000031.1, read as the reverse complement.
CGCCGCCATCATCGCCAGGATCGAGCCGAAACTCAGCGATTTGCGTTCGTTTGCCTCGACGTCGCGCGTTAGAGCCTCGGCTGTCGGCGCGTCGATCAGGCCGGCCTGCTGCCATCGCGCGATATCCGACCTGACCCGCGACGAATAGCTCGCCATGCCCCTCCCCCTTTCCTTGGTTCTTTTAGCTCGTCCGGCCAAGCGTTTGACCTAACGGCATTTTCCGATCTGGGCGGAAAACTGGACGCGCGTTAATGCTGCATTGCACAATTTGCATTGCTGCCATGCACCAATAGCGCTTTTAAATCGATATGACCCCACCTATTTTCACGGTGCACACAAAGACGGAATGATCCGAAAGAAAGACGAAACGAGACTACCATGAACCTGATCCGCAACTATCGCAACTGGCGCCGCTATAGGGACACCGTGTCCGAGCTGAGCCGCCTGAGCACCCGTGAACTGACCGATCTCGGCATCAGCCGCAGCGACATTCACTACGTCGCCCGCAAGGCGGTCTAATCCTTCGGGCCGCAAATGGCCCGAACCAGTTTTGAAAAGAGAACGACAATGAACCTGATTCGCAACTATCGTAACTGGCGCGTGTACCGCGAGACGGTTACCGAGCTGGGTCGCCTGTCGAACCGCCAGCTCAACGATCTCGGCATCGTCCGCGACGAGATCAAGATGGTCGCTCGCAGGGCGATCTAACAACAAGAATTTCGCCAGGGTCGACCTCCTCCCCGACTCTGACGGATACGGTCAGCCTTCACCTCCTCCCGAGGGTTGACCACAAAAACGGCGCCCGCCGGACCTCCTCCCCCGGCGGGCGCTGTTTCAAAAAAGGGTTTCGCGCCCTTTCAAATGGCGAAAGGAATTTCGTCAAAGCCGACCTCCTCCCCGGCGATGACGAATACGGTCGATCTTCACCTCCTCCCGAGGATCGACCAACAAAACGACACCCGCCGGACCTCCTCCCCGGCGGGTGTTGTTGTTTTGGGGCGGCTTCCCCCGTCAGCCATTCTCCCGCGTGGCAATTGCAATCCCCGCGCCAAGCGACTATTTCGGCGCTCATGGACAAGAACCCCATTCACGTTATCGGCGGCGGTCTCGCCGGCTCCGAAGCCGCCTGGCAGGCGGCCGAAGCCGGCGTTCCAGTTGTCCTGCATGAAATGCGTCCCGTCCGCGGTACCGACGCGCACAAGACCGACGGGCTGGCCGAACTCGTCTGTTCCAACTCCTTCCGCTCCGACGATGCGCAAACCAATGCCGTCGGCCTGCTGCACGCCGAAATGCGGCTGGCCGGTTCGCTGATCATGAGCGCCGGCGACGCGCATCAGGTGCCGGCCGGCGGAGCGCTGGCCGTCGACCGCGACGGATTTTCCGAAGCGGTCACCAGAAAGCTCGAAGCGCACCCGCTCATCACCATTCGTCGCGAGGAAGTGCCCGGCCTGCCGTCGGCGGAGTGGGACCAGGCTATCGTTGCCACCGGCCCGCTGACGGCGCCTTCGCTCGCCCAATCGATCGCCGAAGTGACCGGCGCCGACGCGCTCGCCTTCTTCGATGCCATCGCGCCGATCGTCCATTTCGACACGATCGACATGGATATCTGCTGGTTCCAGTCGCGCTACGACAAGGTCGGTCCCGGCGGCACCGGCAAGGATTACATCAACTGCCCGATGGACAAGGAGCAGTACCTTGCCTTCGTGCAGGCGCTGGTCGACGGCCAGAAGACCGAATTCAAGCAATGGGAAGGCACGCCCTATTTCGACGGCTGCCTGCCGATTGAGGTGATGGCCGAGCGCGGCGTCGAGACATTGCGCTACGGGCCGATGAAGCCGATGGGGCTGACCAATGCGCATAATCCGTCTGTAAAGGCGTATGCCGTCGTCCAGCTCCGGCAGGACAACGCGCTGGGTACGCTCTACAACATGGTCGGCTTCCAGACCAAGCTGAAGCACGCCGAGCAGGTGCGCATATTCCGCACCATCCCCGGGCTGGAACACGCCGAATTTGCCCGCCTAGGCGGCCTGCACCGCAACACCTACATCAATTCGCCGACGCTGCTCGACGCGTCGCTGCAGTTGAAGTCGCGGCCCGGCCTGCGCTTTGCCGGCCAGATCACTGGCTGCGAGGGCTACGTCGAGAGCGCCGCCATCGGCCTGCTCGCCGGGCGCTTTGCCGCCGCCGAAAGGCTTGGCCATGCGCCGTCGCTGCCGCCCTTGACCACCGCCTTCGGCGCCTTGCTCAACCACATCACCGGCGGCCATATTGTCTCCGACGATGAGCCGGGAAAGCGCTCCTTCCAGCCGATGAACGTCAATTTCGGCCTGTTCCCGCCGGTGGACGCGCCGAAGATCGAAGGCAAGCGTCTGCGTGGCAAGGACAAGACGGTCGCCAAGCGGCACGCGGTAACGTCGCGCGCGCTCGCCGACTGCCGCGAATGGCTGGGGCTGCCTTTTCGGGCGGAAGCGGCGGAATAACGGTCGGGTTGGCTACGCGGCAGCCTCTATGCGACCGGCCAGCCCCGCGTCGCGCGCCGGAACAAGAGCCAATGCCGGCGCAGGACAGAGAGCCGCGCCACCTCCTTGACAGGCGAGCGGCGGGCGCGCTCCATCTTGTCGAGATAGGCGCCCGAAAGAGCCAGCGGCAGAAACGCCGAGCGCAATGAAACCGGCAAAACGGACGCCCCCTGCTCGAAGGCGGAAAGATGTTCCCGTGCCAGCGCGATCATCGCGGCGACAGCGCGTTGCGCTCCAGACCCACCATCGCCCGCAACGAACTCTTCCGGCGAGGATCCCGCCGCCGCCAAAATATCGGCCGGCACAAAGCACTGTCCCCGCTCGCGATGCAGCGGCAGCAGAAGCAGCAGACCGGTCATCGCCTGCGCACAACCTGCCCTGCCGGCAAGCTCGGCAAAGCGCGGTGCTTCGACCGGATCGAGCACCATCGCCGCAAGCTGGATAAGTGCTGCGGCAGTCTCGCCGCAATAGCCTTCGAGGTCGCTGCGCGACGGCATCGGGTCGTCATAGAGATCGAAGATGCGCGCTTCGAGCATGTTTTCGAAAGCGGCCTTGGGCAGATGGTGGGCGGAAATAGTCGCCTTCAGCGCGTCCGCCACGGGATGGCCGACCTCAGCCCCATCCTCTTCGACTGCGATGACGTCGCGCCACCATTGCAGCCGCACCTCGCCCGGCAGCGCCTCGTGGATGCGGTCGCGTATGCCGGCAATTTCGGCGTTGAAGGCATACAGCGAAAACAGCGCGTCCCGCTTGTCTTCGGGCGCGTAGAGCGCGGTCAGGTAGCGGTCATGATCAGCGGCGCGCACCGTCTCCATGACGAGTTTGGTGTTTTCGGCCACGTCAGTCGACGGCGATGAGTGCTGCGGCCACCGCGCGGTCTTCAGCCAGCAGCACATTGTAGGTCCGCACAGCCGCCCCGGTCGACATCGGATCGGCGGAAATGCCGGCATCCTTCAGCGCGGCACGCAGCGCGGCCGGCAACGGCCTCAGATCCTTGCCGCTGCCGACCAGCAGGATCTCGACCTTGTCTGCCTCGTTAAACAGCTTGGCGAAATCCGCTGCCGTCAGCGCCAGCGGATCGGCCGGCTCCCAGCCATAGATGCCCGAAGGCAGGCACAGCAGCGAGCCGCGATGCGACATGTCGGCAAAACGGAAGCCGCCGTTGCCGTAAGCCTCGATCGGTGCGCGGCCGGGGAAATGCGCCTCGCGGATGACGATGCCCTTGGCCACTTTTGAGGCAAGCCGTCAGGTGGCTATGGCTTTGCCGCCGCCCACCGGCTTTTCCTCGTCCGACGCTGTGGCCTGCGGTCGCAGCTTGAACAGGATAAGCAGCGGCGCGGCGATAAAGATCGACGAATAGGTGCCGAACACGACGCCGAACAGCATGGCCATGGTGAACGAGCGGATCACCTCGCCGCCGAACAGCACCAGCGCCAGCAGCGCCAGGATCGTCGTCACCGAGGTCAGCGTCGTCCTCGACAGCGTCTCGTTGATGGCGTTGTTCAGCAATTGCGGCAGCGGCATTCGCTTGTATTTTCGCAGATCCTCGCGAACGCGATCATAGACGACAATCGTATCGTTGAGCGAATAACCGATGATGGTGAGGATCGCCGCCAGCGACGATTGGTTGAATTCGAGGCCGGTGAGGACGAAGAAGCCGATCGTCATGACCACGTCGTGAACGGTCGCAACGATGGCGCCGACCGCGAACTGCCATTCGAAGCGGAACCAGACATAGATCAGGATGCCGAGCAGCGCGACCAGCATGGCAATGGTGCCTTGCTTGGCAAGCTCGCCCGAGACCGTCGGCCCGACCACTTCGACGCGGCGGAAATCATACTGGTCCTGCAGCTCGCCGCGCACCTTGTCGATGACGGTCTGCTCGGCATTCTCGCCGCCCTCCTGGGTACCGACGCGGATCAGAACGTCGTTTGGCTCGCCGAATTGCTGAACCTGCACCTCGCCGATATTGAGTTCCGTCAGCCTGCCGCGGATGTCGGCCAGATCGGCATTGCCGGCCTTGGACTGCACCTCGATCAGTGAGCCGCCCTTGAAATCGATGCCGTAATTGATGTCGATGGTCATGAAGCCGATGACCGACAGCACCGAAAGCACGCTCGACAGTGTGAACGTCCAGCGGCGGATGCCCATGAACGGAATTTTCGTTCCCGGGGGAATGAAGGTCACCGGCGCCCGTGGCAACTCCTTCGGCCGGGCCCGGCGAAGCCAGATCGACACCAGCAGGCGGGTGAAGGTGAAGGCGGTGAAGACCGTGGTCAGGATGCCGATGGCATAGGTGACGGCAAAACCCTTCACCGGCCCGGTGCCGAGGTAGAACAGCACCACGGTGGCAATCAGCGAAGTGACGTTGGAATCGACGATGGTCGCCAGCGCCTTGCTGAACCCGGTATCGATCGCCTGGATCACCGAGCGGCCGGCACGTCGCTCCTCGCGAATACGCTCATAGATCAGCACGTTCGAATCGACCGCCATGCCGATGGTCAGCACGATACCGGCGATACCCGGCAAGGTCAGCGTCGCGCCAAGCAGCGACAGCAGCCCGACGATCATCGCGACATGCACCGCCAGCGCGATGTTGGCGAGGAAGCCGAGGAAACCGTAGGCGACGAACATGAACGCCACCACCAGGATCGAGCCGATGATGCCGGCGACCTTGCCGGCATGGATGGAGTCCTGGCCGAGGCCAGGGCCAACCGTGCGCTCCTCGATCACGGTGAGGGTCGCCGGCAAGGCGCCGGCGCGCAGCAGCACGGCGAGATCGTTGGCGCTCTCGGCAGTGAAATTCCCCGATATCTGGCCGGAACCGCCAGGGATCGGTTCGTTGATCCGCGGCGCCGAAATCACCTGATTGTCGAGGATGATGGCAAACAGCTTGCCGACATTCTGCGCTGTCGCCTGGCCGAACCGCTGCGCCCCCTTGGAATCGAAGCGGAACGAAACCACCGGCTCATTGGTCTGCGAGTTGAACGTCGCCTGGGCATCGACGAGGTTTTCACCCGAAACGATGACGCGGTTCTCGATCAGATACGGAACCGGCGGATCGTCCTGCGAATACAGCACCGAGGACCCCGGCGGCGGACGGCCGTTCAGCGCATCCTGCACCGGCATCGATTGGTCGACCATCTGGAAGGTCAGCTTGGCGGTCTGGCCGAGAATTTCCTTCAGCCGTTGCGGGTCCTGCAAACCAGGCACCTGCACAAGGATGCGGTCGTCGCCTTGCCGCTGCACGATCGGCTCGGTCGTTCCCAGTTCGTTGACACGACGGCTGACAACCTCGATCGACTGGGTCAGCGCCGTCGACGTACGGTATTTGATGCCGGCATCGGTGACGGTGAATTTAAGCTGACCGGCCTCGGAATCATCCAGGGTCATCTCCTGGATGGAGCCGCCGCTGAACAGGCCGGCCGCCACCGGATTGGTCAACGGCTTCAATGCGTTCTTGGCGGCGTCGATCTGTGCGGGATCGGTGATGCGGACCTGCACCGTGCGCCCCGACCCGGCAAGGCCGGTATAGCCGATCTTGGCATCGCGCAGCAGCGTCCTGATCTCGTCGCGCGTCGTCTCCAGCCGATCCTTGATCAGATCGTTCGGATCCATCCTGAGCAGGATGTGCGAGCCGCCCTGCAGGTCGAGGCCGAGCGTCATCTGCCGCTTCGGCACCCAACTGGGCAGTTGGGCCAAGGTGCTTGCCGAGAAAAGATTGGGCGCAGCGAGGACCACCGTGGCGGCTACGGCCAGCCAGATCAGGATCATCTTGAAGCGCGAAAAATAAAGCATCAGTTCTTATCCGTTCAGGCGTACAAGCGGCAGCGTTCCGCCTTCAATTCGGTTATTTCTTGGCGTTCTGATTTGCCACCGGCTCGCCCTTGACGCGCACGTCGGCGATCGTCGAGCGCAGCGCCGTCACCTTGGTGCCGCCGCCAAGGTCGATCTCCAGCTCGTTATCGTCGATCACCTTGGTCACCTTGCCGACCAAGCCGCCGCCGGTGACAACGGTATCGCCGCGACGAACCGCCGCCAGCATCTCGCCGCGCTTCTTCAGCTGCGTGCGCTGCGGCCGGATGATCAGAAAATACATGATCACGAAAATCAGAGCAAACGGCACGATCTGGATAAACATTGCGGACGAGTCCCCGCCGATGCCTTGGGCGTATGCCGGTGTCACGAACATCGAGGTACTCCTGAATTTTAAAAACAGCCGCCTTAACCGTTCTGAGAATTTGACGGCCCCGCCAAATTTGGCCGGAATATAGTCGGTAACGTTGCCAATGCAACTGCGCCGCCGGGCAAATCGGCTGCTTTTCCAGCCTGGTGAGCCGTGTTAGAGGGTGATCCCCAAAAGCGACGCTCGGTTTCCGCAAAAGATCATGCCCGAACAAATGCTTGGGACGAGTTTCGAAACCGCTGAAATCAGGTAGGTTGGCCTGCCGCACCATCCTGAACGCGAGACAAAAAAGACAAGAGATGACCGACAGCACCATCGATACCCTGAGCCAGAAGCTCGACCGCCTGATCGAGGCGGTCGCCCGCCTCGCCCCGCCGCCGGTGCCGCAAACCGACCTGGGCGAGGCCGATTGCTTCGTCTGGCAGGCCGATCCCGGCTATCTGGAGCCGGTGCTCAAGGTCAACCGCGTCGACATCGGCCTGATCCGCGGGGTCGACCGCGTCCGCGACATATTGGTCGACAACACCGAGCGCTTCGCGTCAGGCTATGCCGCCAACAACGTGCTGTTGTGGGGCGCGCGCGGCATGGGCAAATCGTCGCTGGTCAAGGCGGTGCACGCCGCGGTCAACGCTTCGGCCAAGCTCGATCTGCCGCTCAAGCTTATCGAGATCCATCGCGAAGACATCGACACGCTGCCGAAGCTGATGGGCCTGCTGAAGGCAGCACCCTTCCGCTTCATCCTGTTCTGCGACGACCTGTCATTCGACCATGACGACACGTCCTATAAATCGCTGAAGGCAGCGCTTGAGGGCGGCGTCGAGGGCCGCCCGGCCAACGTCATCTTCTACGCCACCTCGAACCGGCGGCATCTGTTGCCGCGCGACATGATCGACAATGAGCGCTCGACGGCGATCAATCCGTCCGAAGCGGTCGAGGAAAAGGTTTCGCTGTCGGACCGTTTCGGCCTGTGGCTTGGCTTCCACAAATGTTCGCAGGACGAATATCTCGATATGATCGACGGCTATGTCCGCCATCACGATCTCGCCATCGATCCCGAGACGCTGCGCGCCGAGGCGCTGGAATGGGCGACGACGCGCGGCAGCCGTTCGGGCCGCGTCGCCTGGCAGTTCACCCAGGATCTGGCAGGCCGGCTCGGCAAGCCGCTCAAGGATTAGCCGCTCAACGACTAACAACAGAAGAAGCCCGCACCTTGCGGAGCGGACTTCCTCGCCGGGCTGAAGGTCAGGTGGCCCGCAAATCGCTTTCGTCGTCTATTCGAGATAGGTCGAAGGATCGACCGGCGCCGAGTTCTTGCGCACTTCGAAATGCAGTTTCGGCGAGTCGGTGGTGCCGCTCATGCCGGACAGGGCGATTTCCTGGCCGCGCTTGACCTTCTGGCCGCGCTGCACCTCGATCGAGCTGGTGTGGCCGTAGACGGTGACCAGACCGTTTTCGTGCCGTACCAGCACCGTGTTGCCGAATTCCTTGAGGCCGTCACCGGCATAGATGACGACGCCGTTTTCAGCTGCCTTGACCGGCGTCCCCTCGGGCACGGCAATGTCGACGCCGTCCTTGCCGCCGCCGAAGCTTGAGATCACGCGGCCGCGCACCGGCCAGCGCATCTTGCCGATGCCCGTTGCGTCCGGCGCCACCGCATCGTCGTCCTCGGCCTGCTGGATGACTTTCGCGTCCTTCTTTGGCGGCGTGTAGGAGGCGAGCGTCTGCGTCGGCGTGGCCTTGGCAGGCGGCTGGGTGGTGGCCGTCGTCACCGGATCGACCTTTGCCGGCTTCGCACCGGCGACAACAGCGGTTCCGCCTGCCGGCACTTTCAGGGTCTGGCCGATCTTGAGCAGTCCATCCTGCATGCCGTTCGCCTGCTTCAACGCGACGACGCCGACGCCGGTCTTTCTGGCGATGGCCGACAGCGTATCGCCTTGCTGAACCGTGTAGGTGCCGCCGGCACCGGCTGGCTTGGCCGTCGCCGAAGCCACTTTGGGCGCGGCCTTTCCATCCTTCGGCTGGCTCGCGGCAGCCGAGGCGTCCACCTGCGCGGCAGACTTGCCTTCCCTGAGCTTCGGTTGCTGCGGCAGCACGGCCACCTTCTCCGGCGCGTCGGCCGGCTGGTCGTGCCTGGTGCCGTTCGCGGGCTTGGCGTCGGCGACTTTCGGCGTGGCGCCGTTGCTCGAATACGCATAGGCCGGGATGACGAGCTTCTGGCCGGTCTTCAGCCCCTTGGTCGCGCTCAGCCCGTTGACTTTCATGATGGCATCGGCCGGCACGCCGTAGCGCCGCGACAGGCCGGAAATGGTCTCGCCGTCCTTGACGACGATCTCGGTTGCATGCGGTGCGCCGGCGGCCGTCGCCATGCGCGGCGCGTCGGGCTCGGCGTTCTTGAACGGCCTTGCCGCCGGAGCGACGGTGCCGGTTGCCGTCCTGTCGACACGAGGAGCGGCAGGCGCCATCGCCGGCGCGGCAGCGGTACGCACCGGGCGGGCGGCGGGTGCCAGGGCGGGAGCCGGCGGTGGCAACTGCTGCGCCGTAACCGGTTCGAGGCTTGAGCGGCTGACCGACTGGGTGTGGCTGCCGTCGATCGGCGCGGCCGCAACATCGCCCGGATAGGGCTGGGCAGCATCCTGCTTGTCGATGATGGCGCGCTGGTTGTTGGTCGAGGCGGTGAACACGTCATCGACGCTGTTGAACCGCGCCACCTGGGAACTACACCCCGTCGCAGCGCCTGCGATCATGAGGACGGCGCAGCCACGCGCCAGATTGCGTCCGTTTGCCTTCAAAACACTGAATTGCATCGCACTAACCCGCACAGACCCGGTACAACTGAGTGTGATTAAAGCGCGTTAATGTTACCGGTCGGTTAAACCTGTAGAATCAGACGCAAATTTTCTTAAAATATTCGAGGAAGGCTCTCAACTTCGTCGTCCTAGGGCGGAGCAGGAGCGAAGCTCCGTCGCGGAGACCCTGGGACCCATTCCGTGACCTTGGCCGAATAATGCGGCGGAGCAGCATTCTGCACCCTTGCAACGCCTCAAGGGCGCGGCATGATGGGGTGGACGGCGCCCGACGGCATCGGATGTGCCAGAATGAGTTCGTTGAGATCTCAAACAAGGGAGCCGTCCGTGGAACACCTTATCCGTATT